>HF988468.1:0-13714 GCA_000431975.1 Prevotella sp. CAG:924
TGCCTCTGTTGCGGCCGTCGTTTGGCCGTGGGTGAGGAAGACTTGTGCACGAGCTGTAATCTGGACCTTGACCGTACCGACTTCGCCCTTCATCCTTATGACAATGATATGGCTCGAACGTTCTGGGGACGTGTGCCCTCAATAGAGAAGGCGTGTGCGCTGATGTATTATCATGCCAGGAGCCGTTCGGCGGATCTGATCTATCAGATCAAATATGGTCATCGTCCCGAGCTGGCGGTACGTCTTGGCGAACGGATGGGCAGGGAGCTGTCTGCCTGCGGATTTTTTGAGGACATTGACATGATCGTGCCGGTACCCTTGGCGAAGAAGCGCGAGCGGGAACGTGGCTATAACCAGTGTGAGCGGCTCGCCCACGGGCTGGGCCGCGTGACAGGGCTACCGGTGGCGACAAGGGCCGTGGAGCGTACTGTGTTCCAGCAGACGCAGACGCGTCTCACCGACACCGAGCGGCTTGCCAACGTGGAGCATGCCTTCCGGCTCGTGCATCCCGAGCCGCTGTGCGGACGCCATATCCTGCTGCTCGATGATGTCGTCACGACAGGCGCGACGATGTCGGCCTGTGCCTCCGTGCTCTCTCCTGTGCCGGGACTGCGCATCTCCTTGTGCTGTGTGGGCTTCGTCAATAGGAAGAGATAAATTTATGTTATTCTTTCGTGATTGTCGTGATTTTACGCTACCTTTGTAGCAATCAATAACAAACCCAATAGCTATATGGATCAGACAAAAAAAGCATTGGCCGAGAAACTGCTCGACATCAAAGCTATCAAGTTACAGCCCACGACCCCGTTCACCTGGGCATCAGGCTGGAAATCTCCGTTTTATTGTGATAACCGCAAGACATTGTCTTATCCCGCCTTGCGCTCGTTTGTGAAGATCGAACTTGCACACGCTGTCCTCGAGCACTTCCCCGAGGCTGACGCTGTCGCCGGCGTTGCTACCGGTGCCATCGCACAGGGCGCCCTCGTGGCCGAGGAGCTGTCGTTGCCCTTCTGCTATGTGCGTTCTAAACCAAAGGATCACGGCATGGGCAACCTTATCGAAGGCACGCTCCCCGAGGGATCGAAGGTGGTCGTCGTGGAGGACCTTATCTCTACAGGCGGCTCATCGCTGAAGGCGGTAGAGGCTCTGCGTCAGGCCGGATTTGAGGTGGTAGGCATGGTGGCAAGCTATACCTATGGCTTCCCTGTGGCTGAGGAGGCTTTCAAGAATGCCGGTGTGCAGCTCGTCACCCTTACCGACTACGAGCATGTGGTGGAGCAGGCATTGAAGACCGGATATATCAAGCAGGAAGATATCGAGCTGCTGCATGAGTGGCGTCGTGATCCCTCTCATTGGATGCAGGACAAATAATCGAAGATGAAGGTAGAAAGTAGTATCCGACAGATAGATGCACCGCAGCAGACGGTGTATGCCATGCTCAGTGATCTGAGCCATCTCGAGAGCGTACGCGACCGCATCCCCGCCGATAAGGTGAAGGACCTGTCGTTCGACAGCGACTCCATTTCCATCGTCACCCCGATGGGATCCGTACGCATGGAAGTGGTGGAGCGTGAGGAACCGAAGACGGTCAAGTTTGCCACGACATCGAGTCCGCTGCCCTTCAACTTCTGGATACAGCTCTTGCCGGTCACCGAGACAACGTGCAAGATGAAACTCACCATCAAGGCCGATGTGAATCCCTTTGTCGGCGGCATGGTAAAGAAGCCGTTGCAGGAAGGCATCGAGAAGATCGCTGACGCCCTGCAGACAATACAGTATCAATAATCCGATCACCGGACAGGCAACCGTGACGGCCGGCGAGCTGTGACGGTTGCCGGTGTAAAGGGCCGTGCCGGCATGTTCGGACAACAAGGAAAAGACAGACAAATGGCAAACAAACTCTGGGAAAAGAATTTTGAGGTCAATAAGGAGATCGAACGGTTTACGGTGGGACGTGACCGTGAGCTGGATCTCTATCTGGCCAAGTATGACGTGCTGGGCTCCATGGCCCATATCACCATGCTCGAGTCGATCGGTTTACTGGGCAAGGATGAGCTGCCCGTGCTCCTCGAGGAGTTGAAGAAGATCTATGCGATGTGCGAGAAGGGCGACTTCGTGATCGAGGAAGGTGTGGAGGATGTTCACTCTCAGGTAGAGCTGATGCTCACCCGTGAGTTGGGCGACATAGGGAAAAAGATCCATTCGGGCCGCTCGCGCAACGATCAGGTGCTGGTGGATCTGAAGCTCTTCACCCGTCATGCCCTGAAAGAGATCGTTGATCATGTGAAGGTGCTTTTCGACGAGTTGATCGTCAAGAGCAATCAATACAAGGATGTGCTTATGCCGGGCTACACCCATCTGCAGATCGCCATGCCGTCGAGCTTTGGCCTTTGGTTTGGCGCTTATGCGGAGAGTCTGGCCGATGACATGCTCTATCTGCAGGCCGCCTACCGCATGACCAACCGCAATCCCTTGGGCTCAGCTGCCGGATACGGCTCGTCTTTCCCGTTGAACAGGACGATGACGACAGAGCTGCTCGGCTTTGACTCGATGAACTACAATGTGGTGTATGCGCAGATGGGCCGCGGCAAGATGGAGCGCAATGTGGCGTTTGCCCTCGCCACCGTTGCCGGTACGCTGGCCAAGATGGCTTTTGACGCGTGCATGTTCAACAGCCAGAACTTCGGCTTTGTGAAGCTGCCGAAGGAGTGCACCACCGGTTCGAGCATCATGCCTCACAAGAAAAATCCGGATGTGTTTGAGCTGATCCGCGCCAAGTCGAACAAGCTCCAGGCACTGCCCCAGCAGATCATGCTGATCATGAACAATCTGCCATGCGGCTATTTCCGTGATCTGCAGATCATCAAGGAGGTGTTCCTGCCGGCTTTCGAGGAGCTCACCGACTGCCTGCAGATGGCCGCCTACATCATCAACAAGATGGAAGTGAACGAGCATATACTCGACAACCCGATGTACGACCCGATGTTCTCCGTGGAAGAGGTGAACAAGCTGGCTGCTGCCGGAATGCCGTTCCGAGATGCTTATAAGAAAGTGGGATTGGAGATTGAGAACGGCACGTTCAAGGCCGACAAGCACATCCATCATACCCATGAAGGATCGATGGGCAATCTTTGTAACGACCGCATCGAGGCGCTCATGGACCAGACCCTTTCTGAATTCCATTTTGACAGAATGCTGGAAGCCGAACGTCGTCTTTTGGGAAGAGAGGCGTGAGCGGAGATGTCTCCAACGGCCGGTGCGCATGCACGGGCGCGAGAGGCTGGCGGTCTGTGGCGGCGGTTNNNCCGGGGGGGGCTGTCGTCCTGTGCCGACGCTTATGGCAACCAATATAAATCCTTCTGCGGTGTCCGGATGACACCGCAGACGGATGCTTTTTCGCTCTTGAGAATGGAAACAAACTGTCCGAAAAGAAAGACGCAACATTCTCTTATGATTTTCAACTTGTCCTTTAATGATTGATGCCCATCTTCCGGTGTGGGATATTTCATCGTTTGAGATATGATACTTTATAAATATAATAAGGTAGTGACTTTGGTCATGGCATGTCTGTCGGCTGTTGCGGCTTTAACCTCTTGTGGTGACACGACGGATCTTTACTCCCGTTCGGCCTGCTATCTGGTGATAGACAATTCTATGCATCAGAATTTCGAACTGGCATCAGCCATGCAGTATCCCGGCGCCTTTGTCACCATCACTACTCCGGGTAAGAAATTCCATTTCGTGAGCAATCAGGGCGGGTCGAGCGACGCTTCTTTTAATGCTATTGATGAGCGCCGGTCGTTCATACTTGGATATAACGGCGCATTGATCGTCGGTTACGGCTTGAGCATCGACCGCACGTTCTATGCTTACGACAGGGAGTGTCCCAACTGCTATGATCCCGACGTGCTGCCCCGGCGGAGCCATCCTGTGAAGGTCGATGAGCAAGGCATAGCGACGTGTTCGAACTGTCACCGCTCCTATGATCTCAACAATGGAGGCATCGTGTCGCAGGGCGACGGAGGTAAGCAGATGACCCGTTATCCGGCTTCGACGACCGGTCCCTACGGTATTTTGGTAGTCCAGTAGGAGGAAGGAAAAACAGCCCTTTTGGAGAAAAGAGTGCCTGCATAATGCCTCTTATGGATCAGAAAGGGCTGATACGGGGTTGTTTTTAGTTGCAGATATACTAATCTAAGTAATTTGCAGCTGATAATTCGTTAAGCCGATATTAAATAGTGTAAAAACCTTTGGGATTTCGGTCATTTCCTTTTACCTTTGCAATTAAATGATTTGCGGCAATAGCTCAGTTGGTAGAGCGCGACCTTGCCAAGGTCGAGGTCGCGGGTCCGAGTCCCGTTTGCCGCTCCAACCTTTTTCGCGTTATAGAGAATAACATAGCAAAAGGCCGTGATGGTGGAATGGTAGACACGAGGGACTTAAAATCCCTTGGCCAGTAATGGCTGTGCGGGTTCGAGTCCCGCTCGCGGCACCGATTAAATTTTTACTTATTTTGACTATGCGTAAACAACTAATCTTTTTCGCTTCGGCATGTTCATTATTGGCCTTGGCCTCTTGTTCTAAGTTAGGCGCTCTCTCGGCTGATAATTTCAACGTGGATCCTACGCCTTTAGAGACGCAGGGCGGTAAAGTCCCTACGACAATCAACGGTACCTTCCCTGTAAAATATATGAAGAAGAAGGCAGTCGTTACTGTTACTCCTGAGCTTCGCTATGCAGACGGCAAGGTGGCTAAGGGTCAGAGCGCTACGTTCCAGGGAGAGAAGGTGATGGGTAATGACCAGACCATCTCTTACAAGCAGGGCGGACGCTACACGATGAAGACCTCTTTTGATTATGTACCAGATATGCAGAAGAGTGACCTCTACCTTACTTTCGATGCCCGTATCGGCAAGAAAGAGCAGAAAGTGCCTGAGGTAAAGGTAGGCTATGGCGTGGTAGCTACTTCTGAGCTCTATAAGGAGACTTTGATGAATGCAGGTGGCGTGATCGCTCCCGACAGTTTCCAGCGTGTGAAGGAGCAGAAGTATCAGGCTAACATCAAGTTCCTCATCAATCAGGCTAATCTCCGCAAGTCTGAGCTGAAGAATAACTCAGTAAAGGAGTTTGTAAAGCTGCTGAAGAGCATCAATGCTGACAAGGAAGGTCTGAACCTCCGCAATGTAGAGGTTGCCGCTTATGCTTCTCCTGATGGTGGATTTAAGTTTAATGACAAGCTCGCCAGCAAGCGTCAGAACACTTCTGAGGCTTACGTGAAGCAGCAGCTGAAGGCTGCCAAGCTCGCTAGCGCCAATGTTGACGCTCATTATACCGCACAGGACTGGGAAGGCTTCCAGGAGCTGGTACAGGCCAGCAACATCCAGGATAAGGATGTGATTCTCCGTGTGCTCTCTATGTATAAGGATCCTGAGGAGCGTGAGCAGCAGATCCGCAATATGAGCGCTACCTTCCAGGAGCTCGCTGATGGTATCCTGCCTGAGCTGCGCCGCAGCCGTCTGATCATCAATTATGAGACCATCGGCCGTTCCGACGAAGAGATCGACGCTCAGTATAAGGAAGATGCTTCTAAGCTCTCTGCTGATGAGCTGCTTTACTATGCATCTCTCCAGAAGGATTATGCTAAGCAGCAGGAAGTGTACAAGAAGACTGCTGAGCTCTATCCCAATGATTATCGTCCTGTCAACAACCTCGCCGTGCTGGCTCTCCGCAACCAGAACGAGGTGGATATGAAGGATTACCTCAACCAGGCTCTTGCCAAGGATCCGAAGGCAGGCGAGCCCCAGGCCAACCTGGCTCTCCTCTCACTGCGCAACGGCAATGTGGCAGAGGCAGAGGCTAATCTGTCTAAGACAATGGACGCTAACAAGTTCCAGGAGGTACTTGGCAACCTGAACATCGCTAAGGGTGACTATGCAGCTGCTGAGCAGAACTTCAAGAACAGCAACACCAACAGTGCCGCTCTTGCCCAGATCCTGAATAAGAACTACGCTGCTGCTGTAGCTACTCTTCAGAATGTGGAGAACAAGGACGCCATGACCGACTATCTCACAGCTATCGTTCTCAACCGTCAGGGCAACACCGCTACGGCCAAGGAGGCTCTGCAGCGTGCTATCAGCGCTGACAGCAAGCTCGCAGCTTATGCTGCCAACGATCTTGAGGTAGCTAATCTGATGAAGTAAGAGATTTCTGACATGTGATCCCCGGTTCTCCAGGTTGGATTACCGGGGATACTCATTTTATAAACCAAAGACCGTTCCTCCTTCAAAAGAGGAGCGGTATTCTTGTTTAATAGGACGACCTCCACGAAGGGATTTACCTAGGGTAAAGATGGGTAGAGGGTCTTCTGACTTTCTGTTTCCCTTCGGAAAGATTTTCAATAGAGTGAATAAGGAATGATGAAAAGCTTCGCTTTCACACATGTGTTGTTTTCCGCAGGAGTCAATGGCTCATGTCCGGCAAGAACGTTTCTGAGAAGTACCCTTCCTGCTGTTCTGACGGCTGTTGTGACGGTCATGCTCGTGTCATGTGGCGTAGACGGTAAACACTTCAAGCTCTCAGGCCGGCTTCTCAATATGAACCAGGGCGAGTTTTATATTTATAGTGAGACGGGTACTATTGATGGCATAGATACGATCAAGGTGCAGGGTGGCCGTTTCACGTATGAGACGGAATGCACCCAACCCAGCACGCTTACGATGGTCTTTCCCAATTTCTCTGAGATACCTATCTTCGCACAGCCGGGGAAGTCAGTCGAACTAAAAGGTGATGCCTCTTCTCTGAAGCTGATGAAGGTGAAGGGAACGAAAGAGAACGAGCTCATGTCGGCATTTAGGGAGCAGATAGCTCATGCCACGCCACCGGAGGTGAAGCGCTATGCATCACAGTTCGTGGCTGATCACCCCGATTCCAAGGTAGCGGAATACATAGTGAAGCATTTCTTTATCGCTACTCCCAATCCCGACTATAAGGAGGCACAGCGGCTTATCTCTCTGATGCTTGCCAATAAGAAAGAAAATGGCGGGGCCCTTCGTCTGCAGCGTGAGGTGCAGGCAGTGAACAAGAGCAGTGTGGGCAGTCGGCTTTCTACTGCAGGACTGACGGATATGAACGGACGTCCGATCCCCCAGTCGGCAGTCTCTTCCGGTGATGTGGCTGTCTTTACATGGGCATCGTGGAGTTTTGACAGCACTAACCTGTTGCGGCAGATGAGAGATTTGCGCCGTCGTTCGGGCGGTCGGCTGAAGTTTATCACTGTCTGCCTTGATGCCAGCCGTGTAGATTGCGACAACTATGTCAGAGGTGATTCGATCACTTGGCCTAATATCTTTGATGGAAAGATGTTTGAAGGCCGTGCGGTGAAGCAGTGGAGTCTTTATAATGTTCCTACTATCCTCTTGCTGAGAAACGGGCGTGTCGTTGCCCGTGACATTACCATTGACGAACTTGAGAGACGGTTGGGCTTGTCCTGATCTTACTTTGAAGAACTAATCTTATGCCTATGATAGTAAAAACCTATACCGCGGCCGTCAATGGCCTTGTCGTTACGCCTGTCACCGTAGAGGTGAGCGTACAGCCCGGTGTGCTGTTCCATTTCACGGGTCTGGGCGATAAGGCTGTCCATGAAGGACGCGACCGTATTGCAGCTGCATTGCTGAACAGCGGATACAAGTTGCCGACTGCCGACATCACCGTCAATCTGGCTCCTGCCGATCTGCCGAAGGAGGGCAGTGGCTTCGACCTGCCTATCGCCATCGGCATTCTTGCTGCTACAGGGCAGATCGCACCGGTGAGTCTGGAGACGGTCATGCTCGTAGGAGAACTGAGCCTTGACGGGCAAATCCAGCCCGTCAGAGGTATTCTGCCTGTTGCCATCAAGGCGCGTGCTAATCAGTACCGGTCACTCGTCGTTCCCGAGGAGAATGTGCGCGAGGCCGCCATCGTTAATCGTCTCGAAGTGTACGGACTGCATTCCCTGATGGATGTAGTCGCTTTTGTCACAGGCGCGAAGATTTTCGAACCCACCGTCATCGACACACGGAAGGAGTTTTATGAACATCAGTACCAGTCCGACCTTGACTATGCCGATGTGCGCGGTCAGGAGAGTGTGAAACGGGCACTGGAGGTGGCAGCAGCCGGCGGACACAATCTCATCATGATCGGTCCGCCGGGCTCGGGCAAGAGCATGATGGCCAAGCGTCTGCCATCGATTCTTCCCCCATTGTCTTTGTCAGAGAGTCTGGAGACAACCCAGATTCATTCTGTTGCCGGCCTGCTCCCCGCCGGTTCGTCTCTCATTGCCAGCCGTCCCTTCCGTTCGCCCCATCATACGATCAGTGAGGCGGCCTTGGTGGGAGGAGGCAACACACCCATGCCCGGTGAGATATCTTTGGCTCACAATGGCGTGCTCTTCTGCGATGAGCTTCCCGAGTTCAACAAGCATACGCTGGAGGTGCTCCGCCAGCCTCTGGAGGACCGGGAGGTGACCATCGCCCGTGTGAAATACTCGGTCACTTATCCCTCCTCGTTCATGTTCGTGGCTTCGATGAATCCCTGTCCCTGTGGCTATTATGGTGATCCCACACATCATTGTGTCTGTTCGCCGGGACAGATACAGCGCTATCTCAATAAGATCAGCGGGCCGCTCCTCGATCGTATCGACATCCAATGCAATATCACGCCGGTGCCTTTCAAGGACATATCGAGTGCGCAGCCCGGCGAGCCGTCGGCGAAGATCCGCGAACGTGTGATAAAGGCACGTGAGATACAGACAAGGCGGTTTGCCAATGAGCCCCACATCCATTGCAATGCCCAGATGACGGAGAGGATGATCCACGAATACGCGGAGCCTGATGAGGCAGGCATCGAGATGCTACGTTCGGCCATGGAGCGTCTCTCGCTCTCCGCCCGTGCCTATTCACGCATTCTGAAGGTAGCCCGCACCATAGCTGACCTTGCCGGGTCCGACCGTGTGCAGATAGAGCATCTCGCGGAGGCGATCAGCTATCGACAGCTAGACCGGGGCGACTGGGCGGAACGGGGATTGTATTGACCCACGATCAGTCGTTCGACCGCAACCCTTTATCGCAATATTATCTAATGAGCTTGTCCGACGTCTTCTGTCCTATGGCCGGCAGTCCGCTTGTCATTTTGACGCGATGAAGTCCGTTACACCTTCGACAAAGATGGCGGACGGACTGCCCGGCAATAACATGAAATCATTCAAATCTCTAATGCAATTCGGAATTATGCGTCAGAAGACGCCTCTATTTCTTGATCTTCTGTAAATCGTGCACAACATTCCGTAATTCGGGTAAAGGCTTATTCATTTACAGATTATATCTTTGTATCGGAAATATAAAATTGGTAGATTTATGAATAAGATCCTTTGTTGTGCAATTTTTTTGATTTTCTGTAATATAACGATAAAAGCACAAGATACAATGGTATTAACAGCAAGACAACAAGCTCTCTCCTGGATTGCTGCTCTGGAGGCTAAGGGTGATGTGAGGCAGCTCTACGAGGTTTTGGACAAGGCGCTCGATGAAAGAACGCTGAACGTGGCAGAGGAGAAGGAGGCGCTCTCCCAACTGTATGCCTATACGGGTTTCCCCCGTTCGCTCAATGCGCTGGGACAGCTGGAGAAGGTTGTCAACGATCGGCAGGCTGCAGGTAAGGCAACAGATCTTGGACACGATGATGCAACGGCAGTTCCTGAGGGGTTTGACGCCTTGAAAGAGGGTACTGATGTCCAGGCTTCTCTTTTCGGAGGCAAGCCTTTCAAATATGCCTTTTCTCCCCGTACGGATTATTATCTGAAGACTCATCTCTTCGGCGATATATTCTCAGGCAAGGTGCTTACGCGTCCAGAGCGTGAGCTTGTCACGGTGAGTGCCCTTGCTGCCCTTCCCGGGTGTGAAGCGCAGTTGAGCGCGCACTGCGGAGCAGCTCTTGCTGCAGGTCTGACAGAAGAGGAGATCGCGTCCATAGCGGAAAATCTTACCAAGATAGATGAAGTAGCTGCCGGTCGTGTCCGTGAGGCTGTAGCGTCAGTCCTGAAGCGCCCTCTCTCTGATACAGATAAGTTGAGAAAAGGCATTGAGGAGAGTGTGTGGCCTGTCGGTAGTCCGAACTCTGATTATGCACAGTATTTTGACGGTGAGAGCTACCTTGCTCCCCTGGGTGGTAATCTTTCCAACGTTACCTTTGAGCCCGGATGCCGTAATCATTGGCATGTGCATCATGGTGGTGTGCAGGTATTGATTGTAGTAGCCGGCCGTGGCTGGTATCAGGAGTGGGGGAAGGCTCCCATAGAACTGAGGCCGGGCAGTGTAGTGCCTATACCCGAAGGAGTAAAGCATTGGCACGGAGCTGCCAAGGACAGCTGGATGCAGCATTTGACTTATATGACCGATGTGAAAGAAGGGGCAAGCAACGAATGGCTCGAGGCTGTCGACAGTAATGACTATAATAAATTACCGTAAATAGAATTTGGCTATCAGTAAGCATCAGACGTGGACAAATGCCGGTGAGGTATTTGTCCACGTCTGATGCTTTTTTGTTAGGATCTTATTTCGTTTACGTTGAAAGGAGAAGAAAAAGGAATGGGATATGGATTTTTCCTGATGAAAGAATGATGTAAATTCCCGGAAAAGCGGTATTTTTGCTTTCACAATGATTTAATTTCTCATTCTTATGACTATACAGGAAGAACAACTGATAATGGCTGCTGCCGAATATGACGGCGGCGATGCCAAACGAATACAGCATTTTATAAAGGTGCACGATCTGGCCGTGGCGATTGCAACGGGAGAGAAGGTCGGTGAGGATATGCTCCATGTGTTGTCAACGGCCACGATACTCCACGATATCGGGATTCACGAGGCTGAACGGAAATACAACAACGGAAGCGGTCACTATCAGGAAATAGAGGGACCGGCTGTAGCCCGTGAGCTTATGGACAAGGTAGGTGGATATACGCCCGAGGTTCAGGAGCGTGTGTGCTGGCTGATAGCCCACCATCATCATGTGAATGAAATATGCGACCTCGATCATCAGATTTTGGTTGAGGCCGATTACCTTGTGAATATCTATGAGGATGGTATGTCTGCGGATGCCGTGCGTCATATAGAGGAGCGGGTGTTCAAGACAGCAACGGGCCTGCGGCTACTTAGAGCGATGTATGCGGGCCTGCTTTCTCTTGAATGACCAGAGTGGATAGATGCCGGTGTAAGAAGGTGCTCCTATCGGTTAAGGAGATGTTGGTTGATGGCAAAGAACAGAGAAGGATAATATAGAGGGCAGGCTCCTGCTTTAGGGAATACCCGCTCTGCTTCTTTTGTGACGGTTGACGACACCGGCCTTTCCATCCGGTGCGGGAGACGCCTGCCCGATGAAGAGAACACTAAAAACGATATAAAACGCTATGAAACGTATAATGCTATTATTCGCCACGCTGGCAGTGGCCCTTATGGCCAATGCCCAGCAACTGTTTGTAGGAACTTACAATATCCGTAACCACAACAGCGATGATGACCGGGAGGGTAATGTGTGGACAACACGCTGCCGGGTAATCTGCGACGAACTGAATTTTGAAGATCCCGATGTCTTCGGTACGCAGGAGGTACTGCACGAACAGCTGGTCGATCTGTTGAACGGACTTGACGGTTACGATTATATAGGAGTAGGGCGTGATGACGGTAAGGAGGCTGGTGAGTATAGTGCCATTTTCTATAAGAAAGACCGGTTGGAGATGCTCCGACATGGTAATTTCTGGCTCAACGAGACACCGGATGTGCCGAAGCTCGGCTGGGATGCGGCTTGTATCCGTATCTGCTCGTGGGGACAGTTCAGACAGAAGGCTACGGGATTTGAGTTCTATTATTTCAATCTTCACATGGATCATGTTGGAGTGGTGGCACGCCGTGAGGCTGCCAAGCTTGTGGTGAAGAAGATTGGAGAGATTGCCAAGGACGCTCCGGTGGTGCTGACGGGCGATTTCAATGTAGACCAGACCGATGAGATCTATACGATTTTTACTCGTTCAGGCGTTCTCAAGGATTCTTATGTGGCAGCGAAGCACCGCTTTGCAGAGAATGGCACTTTCAATGCCTTCAAGCCCGATCTGAAGACAGACAGCCGTATCGACCATGTGTTTGTGTCACCGAAGTTTGATGTGCAGCGCTATGGCATATTGACTAATTGTTATTGGACGAAGAATGCGGACAGTGACTCGACGACACAACAGGCGGCCAACGCTCCACAGGAGCTGCGTTTTCAACAGTATCAGCGCCGTCTGCCCTCCGATCATTATCCTGTGCTCGTGAAAATAATGTATAGAAAATAGAGGGAGATTATAAAAACAAAAAAGGGACTCCGCCGAGTCCCAACCTTGTTAACCTTAAATCTAATACTATGAAAAACACGCTACAAAGTTATGGATTAAAAGCTATATAACAAAAATTATTCTGATTTAAAATATGTAGGTTTTGTATATCTTGATCTATGTCAATTGAAAGGAAACGGATGATCAAGTTGAAGGATGAGAACAGGGGTCTTTTCGGATAGTTTTTCATTCGATGATTGATATCTGTCTTGATATATAGGATGGAGAGAAGATCGGACAGGAAGGAACTTTTGCGACTTAGGATAATTTAAGGATAAAAATTTGCAACTTCGATTTTAAATATCTATCTTTGCACTATTCAACTAAGGGTAAACAAGGAGTGGGAATTTCGGCTGTAAAGCTGGAATTCTTTATTTTTTTGTTTGTCGAGAAACACGTATATACCAAAAAGCATTTTAATATGGGTTACATGTCACAACAGGGCTACGATGATCTCGTAGCCAAGCTCCATTATTTGGAGACCGTAGAGCGCCCTAAGGCTTCGGCTGCCATTGCTGAGGCACGTGATAAGGGTGACCTGAGTGAGAACTCTGAGTACGATGCCGCCAAAGAGGCACAGGCTCATCTGGAAGGTAAGATCAACGAGCTGAAGCTGGCTATTGCTGAGGCTAAGATCGTGGATACAAGCCGTCTGTCGACCGACTCTGTACAGATCCTCTCCACTGTGGAGATGACAAACATGGTGACGAAGGCAAAGATGAAATATACCATCGTATCGGAGAGTGAGGCAAACCTCCGGGAGGGCAAGATTTCCATCAAGACGCCTATTGCACAGGGACTGCTCAACAAGAAAGTGGGTGATGAGGTAGAGATTAAGATTCCCCGCGGCACTGTAAAGTTCCGTATTGATAAGATCAGTGTAGGATAAAAAGACAAATGACCATGGATATTTTCAGTAAGATTGCTGCCGGTGAGATCCCCAGCTACAAGTGTGCCGAGAGTGATAAGTTCTATGCTTTTCTCGACATCAATCCCGTGGTGCAGGGTCACACGCTGGTGATCCCCCGCGAGGAGATCGATTATATTTTCGATATGGATGACGCTACACTTGCCGAATTCGAGGTGTTTGCCAAGAAGGTGGCCAAGGCCATTCGCACGGCTTTCCCCTGCAAGAAGGTAGCTCAGGTGGTGCTCGGACTGGAAGTGCCCCATGCCCATATCCATCTCATGCCTATCAATACAGAAGGCGATGTCGACTTCAAGAAGCATGTGAAGTTGACCGAGGAGGAGATGAAGACGACAGCCGCAAAGATATACGATGCTTTCAAGGCTGCTGAATGATAGATACGGA
>HF988468.1:13761-21837 GCA_000431975.1 Prevotella sp. CAG:924
CATTTGCCGACCGGCTCTTTCCGTATCTTTACAAGTTGTCGTTTATACAAAGTCATCACCTTTACGCATCTGCACTTCGTTGACATATTTGCGCAACAGAGAGGAGGAGTCTTCTTTCGGGCAGATAAAGAGTACGTTGTCATGCTCAGCGACGATGTATCCATCGAGTCCGCTGATCACAGCCAGACGTCCTTTGGGAAGTTTGACCACATTGTTGTGACAGTTCTCCAGCATTACATCCGAGTCGACAATCACGTTGTCATCCTCTGTCTTGTGCATGGCCTCATAGATGGAATGCCATGTGCCAACATCAGCCCATCCGAACTGGGCAATCATCACACTGACGTTCTCTCCGCGTTCGAGGATGGTTGAGTCGGCAGACAGGTTAGGGTAGAGGGAGAAGTTCTCCTGCATGTAGTCGTTCTCCTCCTGAAGGCTACAGCCGGGCTTCAGCTTGTCAAGCTTGCGCAGGACTGGTGGCAGCAGACCGTTCAACTGGCTTTGCAGGCTCTTCACGCTAGAGATGAAGATGCCCGTATTCCAAAAGAACTCACCGCTTTCCATGAACATCTGTGCGAACTCACGTTCCGGCTTCTCCGTGAACGATTTCACATCATACATTCTTTCACCCACCTTCTCACCGATCTGTATGTATCCGTATCCGGGCTCAGGACGTGTCGGCTTTATGCCGATGCAGAGCAGATGGTCGTGTGTGGCGGCATATTGCATGCCTTCGTCGATGGCCTCACGGAAGGCGTCCTCGTTGAAGATGGTCTGGTCGCTGGGTGTAGCGATGATGCAGGCATCGGGGTTGATGGACGCAATGCGGTGACAAGCCCATGCCAACGATGGTGCCGTACTGCGGTGGATGGGCTCGGAAAGGATATTGTCGGTTGGGAGGGCAGGAAGTTGCTCTCTCACCAGCGTGGCATAATCCTGATGGGTATTGATGTAGATATGTTCGGGCGAGATGATTTTCGCCATTCTGTTGTATGTCGCTTGCAGTTGAGTTTGTCCGCTCCCGAAGAAGTCGAGAAACTGTTTGGGACGGTCCTGGCGGCTACAGGGCCATAGACGTAACCCTTTCCCGCCTGCAAGAATGACGCAGTAATAATTATTTTTGGATGTCATCTTAGTATTGATAAATGATGCTCCAAAGATAGCAATTAACTCGTGAGACACCAAAGTTTTTTGATTAAATTTCCCTAACCTTTGGAGGGTTCTCGTAAAATCTGTAACTTTGCCAGCAATTATATAAAAGGTATAATGGATAAGCAACAGATACTCATTATCAACGACCTTTGCGGAACGGGCAAGGTGGCTACGGCAGCCATGTTGCCTATTCTTTCGTATATGGGCCATCCAACCTATACCCTGCCAACGGCTCTTGTGAGCAATACGTTGGAGTATGCCAAGTTTAGTATTGTCGATACTACCGACTATATCAAGAGTGTGTTTCCTGTGTGGCGGGAGCTGGGCTTCTCTTTCTCAGCCATTGCCACGGGGTTCATTGCCTCTGAGCGCCAGGCTGCCGTCGTATCGGAATATTGCAAGCAGGTGGCTGCCGAAGGAACGGTGATCTATGTCGATCCTATCATGGGTGATGAGGGACGGCTCTATAACGGCGTGACCCCTGTCACGATCGACAGCATGCGTGAGATGGTGGCGGTTGCCGATCTCATCTATCCGAACTACACGGAAGCCTGCTATCTTACAGGGATACCCTATTCCGAGGATGGCGTGACAAAAGAGGAGGCCCGTGCGCTGCTTGACCGGTTGCATGAGATCGGAGCAAAGTCGGTGCTCATCACGTCGATTCCCGTGGACCATCAGCATTGTGTGGTGGGATACAATCATTTCTCTGATACTTATTTTCAGTTGCCCTATCAAGAGATTCCTGTTCGGTTCCCCGGAACAGGTGACATCTTCTCCGCTGTTCTTATCGGGCACCTGCTGAACGGAGAAAAGCTCCGTGAGTCTACGCAGGCTGCTATGGACGCTGTCTATAAGCTCATCGATATGAATAAAGGCATGGAGAATAAGAAGAACGGCATTCCCCTCGAACGATTTCTGAACATACTCTGATGGATTGGCTGAATTCTCTTTTCATGGTTCACTCGTCTATTCAGACGGTGGTGGTGGTATCGGCGATTATCGCTCTCGGTCTTGCTCTCGGTAAGATCAAGGTGATGGGCATCTCGCTAGGTATCGCCTTTGTGTTTTTTGTAGGTATTCTTGCCGGAAACTTAGGCCTGAGCGTCGACACATCTACACTTGACTATATAGAGACCTTCGGTCTTTCTATGTTTGTCTATTGTCTCGGCTTGCATGTCGGTCCCAACTTCTTCGGATCCTTACGACATGAAGGCATGGGACTCAACCTGTGGGGGCTTGCCGTTATCCTTGCCGGCACCTTATTGAGCATCGCGCTCATTCCCGTTACCGGGATTAGCCTTCCCGATATGGTGGGTCTGCTTTGTGGAGCGACGACCAATACTCCTGCCCTTGGTGCTGCCACGCAGACGTTGCAGCATCTCGGCCTGTCAAGTGGATCGGTGGCTCTGGCTACTGCCGTCACCTATCCGCTTGGTGTGGTAGGTGTGATCCTTGCGATGGTCATCCTGCGCAAGCTCTTCGTGAAGCCTTGCGATCTTGAGAAGCATGCTCTCTCTGATGATGATCATACTTTCATAGAGCAGCTCCGTGTTGTCAATCCTGCCATCTTGGGTAAGACGATTGCCGAGATCAGACAGATGACACACGTGCAGTTTATCATCTCGCGTATCTGGCGTGGAAAGGAGACGGTCGTACCTCAGGGAGATACTGTGCTTCACGTGAACGACCAGCTCCTTGTGGTAACCAATAGGGAGGATGCTCCTGCCATGACGGTGCTCTTCGGTGAGAAGATGGAACGCGACTGGATGCGCGAGCAGATCGACTGGAATGCGATAGATGCCGATGTGGAAAGCCGGGTGGTCGTGGTCACGCGTCCGCAGCTCAATGGCCGTAGGCTCGGTTCGCTGCAGATGCGCAATGCTTACGGAGTGAATGTCAGCCGTGTGATCCGTGGAGACATCCGTCTGCTGGCTAGCGACAAACTGCGCCTGCAGTATGGCGACCGCGTGACGATCGTAGGTAAGCATGACAATGTCGATCATGCAGAGAAGTTTCTCGGCAATTCTGTCAAGACCCTTGAGGAACCGAATATCGGTTCGATATTTTTAGGTATCATCTTGGGTCTGGTACTCGGCACGATACCCATTGTTCTTCCAGGAATGAGCTCTGCCGTGCGTCTGGGCATTGCCGGAGGTCCTATTGTGATGGGTATCATCATTGGTGCGCTCGGTCCGCGCAGCCACATGATCTCCTACACTACGCGCTCCGCTTCCTTGATGTTGCGCAAGCTCGGCCTGTCGCTCTATCTGGGCTGTCTCGGCCTGGATGCCGGCCGTGACTTCTTCGCTACGGTAGTACGTCCTGAGGGACTGCTATGGGTGGGCATCGGTTTCGTGTTGACGGTCATCCCGGTAGTGATCATCGGTCTTATCGCCCTGCGTACCCATCATTATGATTTTGGTACTATCTGTGGCATTCTCTGCGGATCGATGGCCAATCCTATGGCTTTGGGATATGCCAATGATACGGCCGGTGATGATTCTCCTTCTGTAGCCTATGCGACGGTATATCCCTTGGGAATGTTCATTCGTGTGGTCATTGCCCAGGTGATGATCATGTTCTTAGTATGATATATGGTACTCAATTATATTTGGATATTCTTTTTCCTCATTGCTTTCGTCTTCGCCCTCTTTGCGTGGGCGACAGGCGATACCATGATTTTTCAGAAGATCGTCGATTCGACCTTTGATTCTTCTAAGACGGCATTTGAGACGTCGTTGGGACTGACGGGTGTGCTGGCCCTCTGGCTGGGCATCATGAAGATAGGCGAGAAGGCCGGTGCGGTGAATGTGTTGGCGAGAATGCTCTCTCCGGTCTTCACGAGACTGTTTCCCGATATTCCAAGAAATCATCCGGTGATGGGCAGCATCTTCATGAACATAGCCTCCAATATGCTCGGACTGGACAATGCGGCCACCCCGACGGGCTTGAAGGCCATGGCACAGATGCAGGAGCTTAATCCGAAGAAGGATACGGCCACTAACCCGATGATCATGTTTCTTGTGCTGAACACGTCGGGCCTGACCATCATCCCGACGACGATCCTTGCGTTCCGGGCTTCTTATGGAGCAGCTCAGCCGACCGATGTCTTTATCCCCATTCTGCTGGCCACGACGGTGGCCACACTGGCAGGCATCATCATGACGGCACTTTGGCAACGCATCAATCTGCTGCAGCCGGTGCTTTTGGCTGTTCTTGTCGGTCTGTGCGCCTTTGTTGCCATTGTCGTCTGGGGTTTCGGACAGATGGACCAGGCCACGATGGCCAAGGTGACGGGACTGGTGGGACCACTGATCTTGCTCGTGATCATTGTTGCGTTCATTTTGGGCGGTTTCATCCGGAAAATTAATGTGTACGACGCCTTCATCGAGGGAGCCAAGGAAGGCTTCCAGACCGCCGTCCGTATCATCCCTTATCTGGTTGCCATTCTGGTAGCCGTAGGCGTCTTTCGTGCGTCGGGTGCGATGGATGTCGTGATCCGTGGCATCTCCCGGCTTTTTGAGATGATGGGTCTCGATACGGGTTTCGTAGGTGCTCTGCCTACGGCGTTCATGAAGCCGCTCAGCGGTAGCGGAGCCCGCGGCTTGATGCTGGAGGCTATGAAGAGCTATGGGGCCGACTCTTTTGTCGGTCGCCTGTCTTGTATCTTCCAGGGATCTACCGATACGACGTTTTATATTCTCGCTGTCTATTTCGGCAGTGTGGGAGTCAAATATACGCGGCACGCTGTAGCCTGCGGCCTATTGGCTGATCTCGCTGGAGTCATTGCCGCAATCTTTATTGCATACATCTTCTTCAATTAGGCGCGAAGACACCGAAAGGTAGGCATGGTGCTCGTGAGGAACGGAGCGATAAAAGTTTTCCGCATCCTTTGAAGGGCACGGCTTCCGGCTCTCCGCAAGTGCTGAAAATTATTGATATGGCTAATTTAAAATCACTAGCAAAGGACACTGCCATCTATGGATTGAGCAGTATCATGGCACGTTTCATCAACTATCTGCTCGTGCCTATCCAGACCGCCAAGTTCTCCGCAGCAGGCGGACAGTATGGTATCATCACCAATGTCTATGCCTATGTGGCCCTGCTGATCATCATCCTTACCTATGGTATGGAGACCACCTTCTTCCGGTTCATGAGCCGTGAGGGTGAGGATCCCAAGAAGGTCTACGCTACGACGTTGAAGACCGTCGGCTTCACCTCCTTGCTCTTCGCCGTGCTGATCACGATATTCCTCCAACCCATCGCCGCCATGCTCGGCTACAGCGACCATCCCGAATATATCGAGGTGATGTATGTGACGGTAGCCATCGATGCCTTCACGGCTATTCCCTTTGCTTATCTGCGTTATGCTCACCGTCCCATCAAGTTCGCCCTGTTGAAGATTCTGAACATCACGTTCAACATCGTCCTCAACCTGCTCTACCTGATCATCCTGCCATCGCTGAAGATCAATCTTTTCGGCATTTACGATGAGTCGTTCACGCCCGATGTCGTATGGGTGTTCTACATCAATATGTTCTGTTCGGTAGCTACGCTGTTGATGCTCTATAAGGAGCTGGGTGCGCTTTTCTCTCCATTTGATCGGGCAACCTGTCGCCGTATGCTCTCTTACACTTGGCCGTTGCTGATCATGGGTCTGGCAGGTCAGCTCAACCAGTGCGCCTCGCAGATCATCTTCCCCTTTGTCTATGATGGAACGGCTGTTGAGGCACGTGCCCAGCTCGGCATCTATGGAGCCTGCATCAAGATTGCCATGATCATGGTGATGATCACGCAGGCTTTCCGTTACGCCTACGAGCCGTTCGTATTCGGCAAGTCGAAAGACAGTGATAACAAGGCTACCTATGCGCAGGCCATGAAATACTATATTATTTTCACGTTGCTGGCTTTCCTTTGCGTGATGGGATATATGGATCTGCTGCGCTATATCGTCGGCCGTTCTTATTGGGAAGGTCTAGAGATCGTCCCCATCGTCATGGCTGCAGAGATCCTTTTCGGCATATTCTTCAACTTGAGCTTCTGGTATAAGCTCACCGACCGTACTATCTGGGGTGCTTACTTCTCGGGCATCGGTGCCGTGGTGCTTATTGCCATTGACATCCTTCTGATCCCGCGTTTCAGCTATTGGGCTTGTGCGTGGGCCGGATTCATCAGCTATGGTACGAGTGTTGTGCTGAGTTATATCTTCGGACAGAAATATTATCCGATCAATTATCCCATCAAGGATATTGCCATCTACACGGTCGCTGCCATCATTGTGTTTGCTGCCGTGTCTGCGTCGAATGCCTATCTGCCTACGTTGCCGGCATTACTGGTCAATACGCTGCTTATCTTGGTATTCGTGGCACTGATCGTTAAGCGTGACTTCCCATTGAGCCAGTTGCCCGTAGTGGGAAAATACTTCAGAAAATAAACGTTTGATATATGTTTTTCGCCTTTTCATCGAAGTAGAGGAATATATGAAAAGAAGCCTCCATCTTCGGTGAAAAGGCGATGTCTTAAGTCTCGATGACATTCAGTGTTTGCGGAATCCCGTACTATTTCGCGCACTCAGCCTCTTTGTCAATGGTGTGGCCTGCCATGCGGGATAAAGTGAAGGAAGGGATGCCGGCAAGACGTCGGATAAGTCAATTTATGGTCTGACGACCGCCTGGAACTTAATATGGTGTTTTCTGCAGAGGCGGAAACTATCAGATAAAGACAACTCTATAAATTAATTCTTATGCCTACAAGACAACGTGTCGTATGGCTTGACACCATACGGTTGGCGGCTTTCATCTTGCTTGTGGCCTGCCATTGCACCGATCCGTTTAATTTCTATCTTGGTTCCTCGCCCGATCTGGCACAGATCAAGCTGTGGGGAGAGATCTATGGCGCTTTTGTTCGTCCTTGTGTTCCTCTCTTCGTGATGATCACGGGAGCATTGCTGTTGCCGGTACGGCAGTTGATGGTGCCGTTCTACAAGCGGCGCATCTCGCGCGTGGTATGGCCTTTCCTCATCTGGTCGGTTCTCTATAATCTTTTCCTGCCGGTCGATATCGATTTAGGCAGCTATGCCATACACGATGAGGGGTTGCAGTCCAATTTTATCGGAGGAGTCGTGAGATATGTGGGAGTGATTCTGTTCAATTTTACAGGCAGGACGACGCACATGTGGTATATCTATATGCTCATCGGACTGTATCTGTATATGCCCATCTTCTCTTGCTGGGTAGAGCAGGCATCCCGGAAGGCGCAGCGTGGTTTCCTGCTGTTATGGGGAGTGACGCTGTTCGTGCCCTATCTGTTGGAGTTCTTTACGGCTGGCCTATGGGGCACGTGTTCATGGAATGAGTTTGGAATGCTTTATTATTTTGCCGGTTTCAACGGCTATCTGCTGCTTGGGCATTATCTTCGTGAGACACCGGAATGGAGCCTACGGAAGACGTTGGTCGTGTGTGTGCCTATGTTCGTGATCGGTTATGCCCTCTGTTTCTCTGGCTATCGGTGGATGTGCTTGCAGCCTGGCATTACGTCGCGTCAGTATGAGCTTTTCCTCTATTACAACTCGTTTCAGGTGATGCTCATGTCGGTGGCTACGTTCCAGCTCGTCCGGAAGGTACGTGTGCGTGCGGGCTCTCGTGTTCAACGGCTGTTGGCCAATCTCACGACATGTGGCTTCGGCATCTATATGTGTCATTACTTCTTTATCGCTCCGTCAGTGGAATTGGTCCGTTCCATCGGCATTCCCATCCCCCTGCAGATCCTTTGTGCTACACCGATAGCCTTCATCGGGGCATGGGTATTGATCATCCTATTAAGGAAGATGATCAGAAGTGAGAGACTGAGAAGAATACTGCTGGGATAGTCTGCTGTCGGTCTACGGTCGGCAAGATGATGGCTCACCCGATGAATATAGGG
>HF988469.1 GCA_000431975.1 Prevotella sp. CAG:924
AGCCAACTTTTATTGGACAGTAGTGTTGTTTATTCAGAAATCATTTCTATTTATTTTACCATTCCCGGATCGGGCAGGTGCATGCCATACATGGTGAGATGGTTGTCTTTTGCGTATTTCAGTATGCGGATGCGAGACTCCCTTGCCGCTTTCGGATCCATGTCATAGGTGGGACAATATTCGGGATGCTTGAGCTGAAGGGCTGCGCCATGAATGAGATCGGCGATCACAAGGATGCTGTCTTTCTGGAATAGGGTGTGTCCCGGAGTGTGTCCATAGGCAGCGATCGTCTTTACACCACCTTGGAGCGTATCGCCGGCCTCAAAGAGATGCAGGTGCTTCTTGTAGGCTTTAAGCACCTCCTTGGCTAGCTTACTATTGTCGTCGTTCATTGCGAGCCATGCTTCAGCTTCCACACGGTTGACATACAGCTCTGCATTAGGGAAGGTCACGGCTCCATCTTTCAGGAGGCCACCGATGTGGTCATAGTGGAGATGGGAGAGATAGATCAGCCCTATGTCTTCAGGGGACAGCCCCTGCTCTTTCAGTTTGGGGAGGAGCTGGCTGACGGGAGCTCCCAGCCCCGTATCAAGCAGGATGTTCTTTCCTTCCGTCTGCAACAGGAAACAGTTGATGCTTGCCGGCACACCATTTTGTAACCCCAGTGCATTCCAAAGCGAGTCGGGGACGTCCGGATATAATTTATGCGGTTGCAGCGTAGGTCCCGGCTTGTCCTTGATCCATGTGATAGTGGTGGACTCATTGACGGGCATGACTTTTGGGGGCTTTTGTGCGCAGGCTGTCATCATAACCAGTCCTGTAGCAATGGTAAAAATCTTCCTCATATTCATTTCTGTCATTAGTGTGATTCTACTTATTGTCATAAGGATTACGGATTAACAAGATGTGTCATAGCTTGTCTTTAAAGCATGTACCCTAAAGGAAAACAGACTATGGCCTGTAATGTCTTATAAGGCAAAGTTAAGAAATTATCATCATATGATAGATGATTTCTGTGTTTTTTGATTTTTGAAAGAAAACAAAGTCTGAGAATCCTGTCGTGACGCATTGCTGCCACGACAGGCTTTTAAAGGATGTTGTCGGGCATCTGATAAGGTTATCTTACGGCCTCAACGGTATAACCGATGTCTTTCAGAAGTTGAAGGACGCCTTTGGGACCGGGCAGATGTCCTGCGCCGACAGCGAAGAATGTAGGCTTGGCTGCCATGATAGCCGGCATTTTCCTGACCCAATCGGCATTGCGGTTGTCGTTGAGTTGTGCCCACTCTTTAGGCGTGGCGTCGCACGTATTACCCAACTTCTCTTCCATTGCAGCCTTGAGTGCATCGATATCCTGGGCATAGAAAGCCTTGGCCATCTTTTCTACTATTTTCTCATAGAAATCCATGTTGTCGATCATACACATAAGCTGCTCCACCTGCCGTTGCATGTCATAGCTTTTATAGAGTAGGGCGATCTGGAACGCAACGGTCTCAAGACCACCTATGGGCTCATTGTTGTGTTTTGCTTGAGTTTGGAAATACTGGTCGAAGCCGTGCAAAGGATCAAACTCGCCCATGTGCTTCTGCATGAACATGAGCACCTGTAACTGCGCAGAGAGCGCTGCCGGTGACATCTTGCCCATCTGCGCACTCACCTGTGGATTACTCAGTCCGACACCCATCATCTGTGTGAGTACAGCGTCGAGCTTTTTATACTGCTCTGCAGAGAGCACTGTTTTCAGTGTCTGTCCATCGGGCAGCATCATGGCGGTCTGCATGACTTTCAGAGAGTCGGGGTTGAGCATATCGTCGAAAGGTACCTCGCCAAATACCTGGTCTGTGGCTGTAAGTGCGTCTTTCACTCCTGCAATTTTGTCGACGAAAGTCGCGTTGGCCAAATGAAAGGTACCAATGATATAGGAAGGTGCCTTAAGATCTTTGCCGGAAATTTTGTATAAAAGTTGGGCACTGGCACTGGTCACTGTGAGTACAGCCAAGACGGTGGCTGCGAGTAGTCTTTTGATCATAATATGTGTATTTGGGTTCGTGTATGAATACCATTATAAGCTATCATTTTGTGAAGGGTAATAGCACTCTTGCAAAATTAAATAAAATATATAGAGAATGGTCTCTTCAAGAAAGAAAATAATGCTTCAGACGGCTATTTTAATTAAGCGGTGGTTAATACAAAGTTTGTCCTTATACTTGCGATAAGGATTTTTTAAGAGGTTACTTGCGATATGCCAATAGTTGGAAATGATGTCGTAGATGAGATTATATAGAGCATAATGGCCTTAACCCTAATCGTCATTAGACCATATAATCACTTATCTTATTGGCTTGTCCGATGCATTCATCCTCTTGCCGTCTCTTCCTTCATTTTGTCTCAACGTGATTCGATCCCGGCCTTAAAAAGGTGGCAGACGACCCGTCCGGCAATAGAATGAAATACTTCAACTCTCTAATGCCTGATTTGTGGGGTAGTGCAGGAGGTCGATCGTCTGCTGTATATAACCATTCTGTCCTTGTTGCTTATAGTCGTCGGATATTATATTCCTGTCTCATATGTTAAGATATTTGTATGGTAGATAATTTCTTAGCCTAGAGATCATCTGCCATATTTAAAATGAAAAAGTTTAAATTTGTTTATGTCTTTTTCTTTCTGGTATAATATGCTGTCTTGTTTAAAGACAACGATTTGACATTTTTGTTGATGCTCTTATGGACATTTCAATCTTTATTGTCGTATACAATAATAAAGAGAGCGACAGACGACTGACTTGAGAAGCGAGATGGGATATGTCAAGTAATAGGAATAGATGATCTGGTTAAAAAAATACAAGAAGTGAAAAAAGGTTCAAGAATATTTCGTAACTTTGCATCCTATTTGGAATCTTACCATCGGATGATGGAGAGATGACCATCTATAGGAAAAGGGATAAGACAAATGGACGAAGAAACTTATTTTATTGGTCTCGACGTAGGTTCGACGACCGCAAAGATCGTGGTATTAGACAGTCAGGACAACATTATTTTCTCAGACTATCAGCGTCATCATGCACAAGTGGGCAGGCTGGTTGCCCAATATTTTGATACCATTATTGCCAAGATCGGTAATGTTCCCGTCCGCATCTGCGTGACGGGATCGGTCGGTATGGCTACCGCCGAACAATTGAATGCCACCTTCCTGCAAGAAGTCGTGGCAGCAACGGTGTATGCCAATACGGCTCATCCCGAGGCTAAGGCATTGATTGACATTGGTGGTGAGGATGCCAAAGTCGTATTCTTCAACGGCCGTACGACAGAGTTGCGCATGAATGGCAACTGTGCGGGTGGTACCGGTGCCTTTCTTGACCAGATGGCTGCCCTGATGGGTATCAGCAATGAGCGGCTCAATGAGCTGGCTCAGCAATCAACCCATCTTTATCCTATGGCTGCCCGTTGTGGCGTTTTTGCCAAGACAGACGTGCAGAATCTGATGGCACGTAATATTCCTGAGGCTGATATTGCTGCATCCATCTTCCACAGTATTGCAGTCCAGACTGTGACAACCCTTTCCCATGGATGCGACTATGAGCCTCCTATTCTGCTTTGTGGCGGTCCTCTTACCTTCATGTCCGCATTGCGTCAGGCTTTTGCCCGCTATCTGAAAATGGATGTGGAGAAGGACTTCATAGTTTCTGCTCACTCAAATCTAATTCCGGCTATGGGCTGTGCCCTTCGTGCCAAGAAGGATGAGGCTGCCTTCGTGAGTCTCGATGCTCTCCGTGGCCTTGTGAAGAAGGCACCGCTTCGTGTAGTTACACATTCCGATCTGCAGCCGATCTTTGAATCGGAAGAGGAACACCAGGAGTGGCGCGAGCGTAAGTTGCAGTATGCCACGCCGACAGATGCCTTGCATGAGGGGCGTGAAGAATTGTTTCTAGGCATCGATTCCGGTTCTACGACGACAAAGATCGTGGCTACGCGCCGTGACGGTACGATAGTCTTCACCCATTACACGCTCAATCAGGGCAATCCTATCCGGGCCGTACGAGAGGGCTTACAGCTCTTCCTTCAGCAGGCAAAGGAGCATGAGTCAGAAGTGGAGATCCTCGGAAGTTGTTCTACAGGTTATGGTGAGGAGCTCATCCGTCAGGCTTTCGATCTGAGCGGAGGTATTATTGAGACGATGGCACATTATCGTGCTGCAGCTCGTCTGATGCCAGATGTGAGCTTTATCCTTGATATCGGTGGCCAGGATATGAAGGCTATCTTTGTCGACAAAGGAGCCGTAGTACGAATGGAGCTTAACGAGTCGTGCTCGTCAGGTTGCGGTACGTTCCTTCAGACTTTTGCTGAGGGATTGGGATACAAGGTGCAGGATTTTGCCCAAGTAGCTTGTACGGCTACCGCACCTTGTGACCTTGGTACGCGTTGTACTGTGTTCATGAACAGTAAGGTGAAGCAGGTGATGCGCGAGGGTGCCACTGTGGCAGACATCTCGGCCGGCCTGTCTTATTCGGTGGTGAAGAACTGTCTGTATAAGGTTCTGAAGCTTCATGGTAATGATGATCTGGGTGAGCACATGGTTGTTCAAGGTGGTACGATGCGCAACGATGCAGTGGTGCGTGCTTTCGAACTGCTGACAGGTCATGAGGTAGCCCGCTCCGACAGACCTGAGTTGATGGGTGCCTATGGCTGTGCATTGCAGGCGATGGAAATGGCTGCGAAACCGGTAAGTGACTCTGCACAGCCATCGTGCCATTCTGTTAGCCTGGAGACTTTGGTCAACCAGGGTGGAAGCTATGAGACGAAGGAGCTGCACTGTAAGGGTTGTGAGAACCAGTGCTATGTGACACGTTATACCTTTACGGGTGGCAATAAATTTTATAGTGGCAACCGTTGTGAGCGTATTTTCAACAATTATGGCAAGAACCATGTGACGGGTGAGGATATCTATCCTTATAAGTATAAGCGCATCTTCGGCGATGCCGGTCAGGCTGCCGGAGAAGAGAGTGAGACTGGCAACTGCAAGGGGCAGCCTACGGTCGGTATTCCCCGCGTGCTGGGTATGTATGAGGATTATCCGTTCTGGCAGACACTCTTTACGGAGTGTGGCATCAGTGTGAAGCTCAGCTCTTGCTCTACGATGAAACACTATGAGCGGGAGTTGCGGACAGTAATGAGCGATAACATCTGTTTCCCTGCCAAGCTTGTCCACTCGCATGTAGCAGAGTTGGACACGGCCGGTGTAGACCGTATCTTCTTCCCTTATGTGGTGTATGAGCGCAAGGAGGATGATCGTATGGACAACTCGTTCAATTGTCCTATTGTGGCCGGCTACAGCGATGTGATTCGTAGTGCGATGAATCTGAAGACGCGTCTTGACGCGCCGGCCATCACTTTCGCTTCAGAAAGGCTTTTGCGCAAGCAGCTCGTTGACTATATGAAGACATGGGGCTTGCCGAAAAATGTCATAGAACCGGCTATTGACAAGGCCATCGCTTCCAAGAAGCAAATGAACGATGACCTGCGTCACCGCTGTGAGGAGATCTTGGCGGACAGCCGGTCGAACCATCGGTTGACGATCCTGCTGGCCGGTCGTCCTTATCATACCGACCCGCTCATCCAACATCGTCTCTCGGGCATGATTGCCTCGATGGGTGTCAATGTGATCAGTGAGGACATAGTGCGCGACGATCATCAGTTGAAGCGTGGAAAGACCTACCTGGTGGAGCAGTGGGCATATACCAACCGTATCATACAGGCTGCCGAATGGGCTGCTGAAGCAGGCAATGACGTGCAGTTTGTGGAGCTTACTTCTTTTGGTTGTGGCCCTGACGCCTTTGTTCAGGATGAGGTGCGCGACATCATGCGTCGCCATGGCAAGCCTTTCACCTTGTTGAAGATAGACGATGTGTCGAATACGGGATCGCTTCGCCTGCGTGTGCGCTCGCTTGTAGAGTCGCTCAAGATGAGGAATGTCACAGCTCCGCAGCATGCTTTCACGGAGACGAAGGTGTTCCACAACGAAGACCGTCGCCGGAAGATCCTAGCACCTTACTTTACGGAATATCTATCCCCGTTGCTTCCGCCGCTATTGAAGTTGGCCGGCTATGATTTGGAGATCATGCCGATGAGTGACAAGGAGTCGGCCCGTCTGGGACTGACCTTTGCCAACAATGAGGTGTGCTATCCTGCCACGCTTATCGTCGGTGATATGATAAAGGCGCTCCGCTCGGGTAAGTACGATCTTGACAATACGGCCTTGGTGATGACACAGACAGGCGGGCAGTGCCGTGCGACGAACTATACGGCACTTATCAAGCGTGCGCTGGTGGCCAATGGCTTTGACCGAGTGCCGCTGATCACTCTTGGAGTGTCGACTGCCGGTACGGACAATGAGCAGGAAGGGTTTGATTATCCATGGTTAAAACTGGCCGGTATTACGACGAATACCGTGCTTTTCAGCGATGCGCTGGCTAAGCTCTACTATCCGGCAGTAGTACGCGAAAATGCGCCTGGTAAGGCTGACAGGCTGAAACAGAAATATCTTATAATGGCACAGCATGCCATTGAGAATAATGACGCTGGGGCTTTGGTCGATCTTATCAGGCAGGCAGCCTGTGAGTTTGAGTCGATCATTGTTCCTAAGTCGTGTCCGCAGGTGGGTGTCGTAGGTGAGATCTTCCTGAAGTTCAATCCTTTCAGTCATCAATTCCTGGGCCAGCAGCTCATCAGTCGTGGCATAGAGGTCGTACCTCCATTGCTTTCTCCTTTCTTCCTCCAAGAATTTGTCAATATGGAGAAGTCGAAGGAGTTGTGTCTGAGCGATTCGAGGATGCCCAACTTTGTGCTCCATACAATCTATCAGCTCATTGCCCGCAGGCAGCGTAAGTTTAATAAGGCTGGTGCCCACTTTAGTTATTTCCGTCCGTTTACATCCATCTACGATGATGCCAAGGGTGCGGAAGGCATTGTCAGCTATGCTGCTCAATTTGGTGAAGGATGGTTGTTACCTGCCGATGTGTCAGCCCTCTATCAGAGTGGCGTGCATAATGTGGTGAGTCTCCAGCCTTTCGGCTGCATAGCCAATCATATTATTTCCAAGGGTATCGAGAAACGCCTACACCAGCTTTATCCGGATCTCAATTTGTTGAGTCTTGACTTTGATTCGGGAGTTAGTGAGGTGAATGTCACCAACCGTCTGCTCCTCTTCCTTGATCAGGTGGCAGTGTAGGAAACGAATGTAACAATATCATTCCGGAACGGAAAAGTCTGATAACGGGCTTCTCTGTTTCGGATTTTTTATGTTATAGGGTTAAAAGAGTAAAAGAAACATGGGCAAATGCCTATTTTTTCGTAACTTTGCCACCGATTATGGTTCGAACCTTTCACCATCGCTTTACGCTCGGTGCCTGTTGTGGCATTTTGCTGAGCGTTGCTTGTGCGCTTTATCTCTTTTGGATTAAGTCCATCATTATAGCATTGGTACTAATTGCTGTCGTGGTGGTCATGATGGAACGTGTACTTCACTCAGAGTATATAGTGGGCGACGGACTACTACGCATTTATCGTGGACGTTTCGGCAAGTCGCAATCGATCAAGCTTGAGGACATTGTGCGATGTACGGTTAAGCGCAGTAATTTCGGTCTTTCGCATTTCCTGCTTTTGGAGACGGTCAAGGGCGAATTTGTCTTGGTGGAACCGGAGAACGAGGAAGCATTTATAAAAGCAATTAAGAAATGATCAAGAAACAGATCGGTGGACTACTGTTCGCCATCGCGGTAGCTTTTTCGGTGTATGCCCATCCGAGTGTGATGAGACCGATGGCCGCAGCTTCTACCGGTACAGATACGACGCGCCTGGAGCGTTTTGTTACAGATACCGACTCGGTGGAGCCGGGTGACACCCTTCTCACAGTCAGTGCTTCAGAGGTAGACTCAATGCCTTGGCCCGACAACGTGAGACGACAGATCGACAGACTGCTTGAGAGTGACATGTTCGAGACGTCACAGATCGGCATGCTCATCTATGATCTTGATGCCGACTCGGCTATCTATGCCCGTGGCGAGCGTCAGTTGCTGCGTCCTGCATCGACAATGAAGGTAATCACTGCCATTACGGCTCTTGACCGTTTGGGAGGTTCATGGCAGTTTAAGACAGAGCTCTGCTATACAGGAAAAGTGGAGAACACTACACTTCAGGGTGATGTCTACTGTGTTGGCGGTTTTGATCCACGTTTCAATTCCGATGACATGCGTGCCTTTGCAGAAGCATTGAAGCGGATGGGTGTGGACACTATCCGTGGTAACATCTATGCTGACAAATCGATGAAGGATAATGATCTTCTTGGTGAGGGATGGTGCTGGGACGATGATAACCCAGTGCTCACTCCGTTGCCTTATGGAAGAAAGGATGATTTCATGCAGCATTTTTATGATGCCTTGCGCGCCGATAATATTTATCTGGCAGGTGCGATAGGAGAGAAGCGCCGTCCTCATGATGCTGTCTGTATAGTCAATCGTTTTCATACGATTGATCAGATCCTGATGCGTATGCTTAAGCAGAGTGATAATCTTTATGCGGAGGCAATGTATTATCAGATTGCCCAGTCTACGGGAGATCATCCTGCCTCGGCGCGCAGTGCACGACGTGTAGAGCGGCAACTTATTCAAAAAATAGGGCTTGATCCGCGTCGTTATGAATTGGCCGATGGCAGTGGTCTGTCACTCTACAATTATGTGACAGCAGAAATGGAGGTGCGCTTCCTGCGCTATGCCTATCACGATCAGAATATCTACATTCATCTTTATCCGGCTCTGCCCATCGCCGGAGTCGATGGGACGTTGAGAAGCCGTATGCGTGAGACTTTTACACGGGGAAACGTGCATGCGAAAACAGGCACTGTACAAGGCATCAGTTCACTCTGTGGATATCTGACGGCTTATAACGGACATCATATAGCTTTTGCCATCATCAATCAAGGCATTCAGCATACGCGTAATGCGCATCGGTTCCAGGATAAGGTGTGTGCGATACTTTGTGCTCCGCATTAAATCAGAATGAAACTTTAAACTAAACCGATATAGGAATGAAAGAAAGTATTTACGTCATTTATGGATGGGTAGAGACCTTGATCCGTGTTTGCGGAGTAGAAGGATCCGCCGTGCCGGTCGTCCGCCATGCAGTCATGGCTGTAGTGGCTGGCTTGTTGGCATTTATAAGTTATGTGCTTTGTCGTCGGCTGATAGTACCGACTGTTATGAAGATCACGACTCATACGAAGGCCAAGTGGGATGATGCCTTGTTGGGACGTCCTGTACTGATCTCGGCATGTGGCATTGTTCCGGCGATTGTCGTATGGGAGACATTGCCGTTGGTGTTCCTGGAAATACCGATGGTGCATGAGCTGCTCGAACGCTTTACGGCCATCTATATCACGATTATGTCGACGCGTTTGGTGATGGCTTTTTTGAATGCTTTCAATGTACTCGACACGCCGGCAGGACAGAATGTGCAGCAGTATATCCGTTCTTTCTGCGGGTTATTGAAAATTATAGCAGTCTGCGTGGGCGTAATTATCAGTTTCGCTATTCTAATAGGTAAAAATCCCGTTAGCCTGTTTGCCGGACTAGGTGCTGCCTCAGCAATCCTGATGTTGGTATTTAAAGATACGATTGAGGGACTTGTTGCCGGTATCCGGCTTACCTCTGCCGATATGGTGCATGTGGGAGACTGGATCACGGTGCCTTCTGCGAATGCCAACGGTACAGTGATTGAGATGAATTTGACAACGGTGAAGATTCAGAACTTTGATAAGACGATAACGACGGTATCACCTACGACTCTCGTCAACGGATCGTTCCAAAACTGGAAAGGAATGCAGGAAAGTGAGGGCGGACGACGGGTGACGCGCAAATTGTATATTGATTTCCGGAGCATTCATTTTGTAGATGGAAACACGGCGGACCAGCCTATATTGGAAGGAAAAACCGTTAATGGGCGTGTCACTAATCTGTTGCTCTACCGACATGCCATGGAGGACTATCTGCGCAATGACCCGCGTATTAATGCTTCTGGAACGGTGATGGTACATCAGTTGGAGGCTACTCAGGCCGGTCTGCCAATTGAATTTTATTTCTTCCTTAAGGATAAGACATCGGCAGTCTATGAGGAAAATATAGCGCAGATCATGGAGTATGCCTATGCACAGGCAACGGAGTTCGGTCTGAAGATCTATCAGCAATATCCCGAGCAGTAAGAATATGCTGATAGGGGAGTATGGGCTCTGTAGTATGATATAAGCTATTATTGACATACATCCCAATAAATTTCTATTCAAATAAAAACAAGGGGCTACATCTATATCTTACGATGTAGCCCCTTGTGTGAAATGTATATTTCTATCTCATCTATCTGTCGCTTGTTTACCTGTTTAGTTTTCGATGGAGTAGGTTGAAAACAGAAGGACTAACGGATTGCCCAATAGATTGGTGCACGGATGATCCATTATAGAGTGAGACATAATAGACGGATTCTGTGAATCTTTTCCTTTGGCCTATAGTACTGGCTAATAGAGCTGGAAATATTGACGGGCATTATTGTAACAGATGTCCTCTACAGTTTTAGCCAGTAGATCAGGATCGTCGGGCAGGATACCATGCTCTACATCGTTTCCCAACAGTGCACAGAGAAAACGTCGGAAATATTCGTGATAGGAGAAGCTGAGCAGTTGGTGTCCGCTGGTGGCTACCCCCACTGATCTGGATAGCAATCCTAACGATGACAATACATCGAGTTGCTGTGCCATGCTAGAAAGCGAGTAGAGTAAGCCACCGCCCAATCCCATCTGGATTCTGCTAGGTTTACGGCCATCTTCGAAATTCCCGAGTAAGGTGCCGATCATCTCGTTGGTACCGGGATTGATGCCGAAGACGAGAGTTCGTGTCAATCGTTCTTCTTCTCTGAGAAGAGTGAAGAAATGATTCATGGCGTGTGTGGCATGCATCTCACCCGTTGCTCTGAATCGGTATTGTTGTGACCATCCGGCCTGTTGGTTCATCTCGGCTGAGGCTCTCAAGAAAGCATGCCGGAATTGGAAGATCTCATGTGTCGGGAGCTGCATGCGGCGTAGCGCTTTATCAAGGATGGTGTTGATTTGTGATAGGGTATAATGCTCGTCGTAAAATTCTTCAATGTTGTGCTCTGCAATACGGCAGCCAGCCTCATGGAAAATATGGTGCTGTTTCCCAAGCGCATCCATCAGGGTAGAGAAAGAATGGATCTCAATTCCTGTTGTTTTTGATAACAGATCAATATAGTCTGCAAATTCGGGCTGTCCGATATTCATAACCTTATCAGGACACCATACGGGCAGTAGCTTGATTTCCGGAGCCGAAAGACGTGCCTGTTGGTAAACGGACAGTGAAGCGACAGGATCCTCTGGTATGCATAGACATTCGACATGGAACCGACGGAGCAAGGCACGGGCGGTAAATGTCGGTTGACAGAGCTGTGCATTGCATTCTTCGTATATCTCTTTGGCTGTAGCAGGCGAGAGGAGTTTCTTGATGCCAAAGACAGAACGCAGTTCCATGTGTGTCCAGTGATAGAGAGGGTGACGGAGGGTCTGCGGAACGGTGGCTGCCCACATCTCAAACTTTTCCCAGTCACTGTATGCTTGGCAGTCGGCACCCTTGGGAGCCATGCCTGCGGTAAGCATAGCACGCCATTTGTCACGATCTTTATCGATCCACAGTTCTGTGATGCTGTGGAAGGAGTGATCGTTAGCGATGAGTGAAGGATCGAAATGATTGTGATAGTCGATAATGGGCAGGTGTGCCGCATGACGGTGATAAAGTTCTTGGGCGGTAGGGGTGGAAAGCAAGAAGTTATCGTCGAGAAATGTGTTCATATCTGTGTGATTGGATTATTTATGAGGTGATTGAAAGCAAAAGTACGATAATATTTTTGGATTCACGATAGATTTAACTAATTTTGCATGGACAAAATATCAAAGATAGATGGCACAGGTAAAAATGCTGCGTTGCAAGAAATGTGGTTACAAAACTCATATCTATGAGGGGCGTGGCTTCATGGGTCAGCATATAGTGGAAGTGAGCTGTCCTGATTGTCATACATTGCAGCCTCTTGTAGTAGGAGGAGTAATAGGTGACAGTGCTCCTTCTTTCCGGTCAATAGTAGGCCGTTTGTGTCTACGATGTGGTAGCGATCGTATCCAACTATGGGATGGCCATTCCTGTCCGCAGTGTGGAGGTGAAATGGAGCCCACCGGTGTATCTGATTTTTGGACTTAAATTTTGAGGGCCGTCCGGCTTTTGATCATCGTCGGAGAATGGCTGATATATTATAACGATAACAAGCAAAGCATGAACAAAGTATTGCTGATCTATACAGGAGGTACCATAGGAATGGGTAAGAATCCTGTGACTGGTGCCCTTGATCCACTCGATTTCAATCATCTTTATGCTGCTGTGCCGGAAATGAAGCAGTTGCAGACAGAGGTGGATGTCTATCAGTTTACCCCTCCCATCGATTCCAGCGATATGCAACCCAACAGATGGGCACAGCTTGTGCGTATTATAGCCAAAGGATATGATAAATATGATGGCTTTGTAATTCTGCATGGAACAGACACGATGGCTTATACAGCCTCGGCATTGTCGTTCATGATGGAGAATCTTACAAAACCGGTGATTCTTACCGGTTCACAGTTGCCTATCGGGCAGTTGCGTACGGATGGCAAGGAGAATCTTATTACGAGTCTGGAGCTGGCTTCATTGAAAGATGATGAAGGACATGCCCGTGTTCCGGAAGTATGTATCTATTTTAGCGGACATCTGTTGCGGGGCAATCGTTCAACGAAAATCGATGCGGATGGCTTTAATGCTTTTGACACATTTAACTATCCTCATCTCTGTGATGCCGGTGTAAACTTTTCATTTGCAAATCATCACATTTTAAAACCGGATTTTAATAAGCCCATGATTCCGCATTATGGATTAAATTCCAATGTGGTTATATTTAGTCTCTTTCCTGGAGTTCAGGAATGTATCGTACGTGAGGTGTTGAAGGTGAAGGAACTGCGGGGTATTGTTATGCGCTCTTTCGGTTCCGGCAATGCTCCCCGCCAGCCGTGGTTGCTGCGGTCACTTAGAGAGGCAGCGGAAAGAGGAGTGGTGATCGTGAATATTAGCCAGTGTGTTGCAGGTAGTGTGGTGATGGGACGTTATGACACGGGATACCAGCTTCAGTCAACAGGGGTCATCTCGGGTTATGATGCGACTGTAGAGGCAACGGTGACAAAAATGATGTGTATGCTTGCACGCTATGCAGATGCGAATACGGTACGTAAATTGATGAACAGCAATCTAGTAGGAGAGATATCTCTAGAATAATTGCCAGTATAGTAGAATAGTTCTTGAATTCAAATCGTATTTGATCGCAAATATTTATTTAGATATTCTTTATATTGGCTTGTCCAATGCCTTTCGCTCTATTGTCGGCATCCCGTTCGTCACTTTTCCGATGTGGTATGCCGCGTCTTCGACAAGGATGGCAGACATACTGCCTGGCGAGTAGTATGTGATTCTTTAAACCTCTAATGTGATTAGGGGTGAAAGGTGAGAAAATGTATTTGCGGCATGCAATATTCCTTTAAGGACAGAGTTATAATATAGTAAAATAGATACCTATTATTATAGACATGATGAAGAAAATATTGCTCTATTTGTTGCTGTTGCTTTGTCCATTGGGCACTTGGGCGCAGTCGTCATTGACCGATAATCAGGTGGCCGCGATGGTGGAGAAAGAGATAGCAAAGGGTACTTCACAAAGCCAGATCGTTATTAAACTGATGCAGCAGGGTGTTGATATCTCTCAGATACGACGGGTGAGAGAAAAAATGCTCAGTGAGATGAATAGTAGCGGAATAAGCGGTTCAAAAACAGAAAGTACGGTCAATAGATTGCGTACAAATAATGGGAACGAAAAGGATAATACATCTGTAAGTAAATCGGTGTATAATAAGCGTTCTGCCTCGACGATGAGTAGAATGCAAGCAGAGCCGTCGACGATCATGAGTAAAGGTATAAATCAGAATGATGATGATTATCTTAGAATGCAGGATGAGGTGTCGATGATGATGCCGGTCGATTCTACCCAACTTTTCCGACAGTTGCTTGAGCAGCAAAAGGAAGATAAGCGGAAAGTTTTCGGTCGGGATATCTTCAATAATGAGAATCTTACTTTTGAACCTGCCATGAATATTGCGACCCCGCAAAATTATAAGTTGGGGCCAGGTGATGCCGTGATAATCGATATTTATGGTGCATCACAGAAGACGGTAGAGACAACCGTTTCTCCCGATGGAGAGATTGTGGTCGAGGGATTTGGACCTATTCAGGTCAGTGGTCTTAGTGTGGCACAGGCCAATGCCCGTATCCGTTCCCGTTTGGGTGCCCGCTATCAGAGCAGCCGTATCAAGATATCGCTCGGACAGACGCGGACGATTACTGTTAATGTGATGGGTGAAGTAAAGACACCTGGAACTTATACGCTTTCGGCTTTCGCTTCTGTATTTCATGCTCTTTATATGGCCGGTGGAACAAATGATATTGGAACGCTGCGCAATATTAAAATTTATCGCAATAACCGACTTGTCAGTGTGTGCGATATCTATGACTATATTCTCAACGGAAAGATGACAGGCAACGTACGCTTGGCTGATGGCGATGTGATTATTGTAGGTCCTTATGATTGTCTGGTGAATATCCGTGGAAAAGTGAAGCGTCCGATGTTTTACGAGATGAAGCGTAACGAGAGTTTGGAGACATTGCTCCGTTATGCGGGAGGATTTACCGGTGATGCCTATCGTAAGGCTGTGAGAGTGAACCGTAAGACCGGACATGACTACACTGTATTCAATGTCGGTGAGTTTGATATGAGTAATTTCCGTTTAGCCGATGGAGATTCTGTGTCCGTTGATTCCATTCTTTCCCGTTATTCTAATACGGTAGAGGTGAAAGGTGCGGTCTTCCGCCCAGGATTGTATCAGCTCGGTGATGATATTCACTCTGTACGAACTCTTATCCAACATGCAGAGGGAGTGACAGAGGGAGCTTTCACTGCTCATGCAGTCATGCATCGTATGAACCCTGATCGTACGTTGCGGGTGATCAGCGTTGATTTGGAAGGAATTCTGAGTGGTAAACTTCCCGATATTCCTCTGCAAGAGAATGATGTACTCTTTGTACCTACGAAACGGGAAGGAATGGTGCAACGAACTATAACTATACGAGGAGAGGTTCAATATCCGGGTATTTATCAATATGCAGATAATGAGACGATAGAAGATTTTATTCTTCAGGCTGGTGGATTGACAGAAAAGGCATCTACAGCCAAGGTGACAGTTGGACGTCGTGTGAACGATCCTTCAGCTCTTGTCCCCGATAGTATCGTTGGTGAGACATATGAGTTAAGTTTGAAAGATGGCTTTGTTGTGGATGGACAGCCCGGTTTCACATTGATGCCTTTTGATGAAGTGTATGTGTATAAGAGTCCAGCTTTCAGCTCGCAGCAAAATGTGACGATAGAAGGTGAAGTTCCGTTCCCTGGTATCTATACACTGTCCAAGCGTAACGCTCGTCTGACGGATCTGTTGAAGATGGCAGGAGGTACTACTGACTTGGCTTATATTCGTGGTGCACGATTAGAACGTAAGACTAATGATGTTGAGCGGGCTCGCATGGAGGCTGCTTATAAGATGGCACAGGATCAGCAGCAACAGGAACTTCTTACAATTGCCGCCTCATTGAACGGGAGCAGTCTGTCGGGACTGGCCGATAAGGATAAGAAGCAACAACTGGAGAAGTTTGTTGTACCTTCATCTTATTCGGTAGGTATAGAATTGGATAAGGCTTTGGCTGATTCGACAAGTGATGCGAATATTATTCTTCGTGAAGGCGATCGCTTGATTATACCGAAGTATAATGCAACGGTGAAGATTAATGGTGCTGTGATGTATCCCAACACAGTGGCTTTTGAAAGTGGAAAAAGTGCTCGTTATTACATCAATGAGGCTGGTGGCTTTTCACAGAATGCACGAAAGAGTGGAGCTTTCATTATTTATATGAATGGTCGTGTAGCTAAGGTAAGTCACGGAGCAAAGGTAGAGGCTGGATGCGAGATCGTAGTTCCTTCACGTATCCGTCGTCGGTCAACGCCTCAGGAGATCATAGGCATGGGCTCAAGTTTCACAAGTATTGCTGCTATGATAGCGACAATTGCTAACATGATTAAGTAAAATCAGAAGGAGAGAAATATGAAAACGGCCGGACAGCTATATAAGTCCGGCCGTTTTTGTGTATTTATGAAAAAAAACTGATGATTTTCCTTTCAACTATCAATACTTTATCGTATATTTGTTGCAATGAGGAAGAGATAAACCATTATTACTAATCTTATTAAAAGAAACTGCTATGACACGAGTAATTCTAGTTCTTGTTCTTGCCGTTCTTGCTGTAGCCTTTCTGATAAAGCGCCACAAGCATGCTAACGACTTCAGTAATGAAGAGGTGATTCGTATAGTTAAATCCATTTTCAGTGAGGCACGTCGGCGTAGAATGAGTAAAGATGAGTTTATAAAGGCCTTGAAGCGTAAGTTTCATTGTACTTCCAAAGAAGCTGTATATTTGGTAGGAAAGGCACGTACGTTGAAGCTTATTGGAGTAGAGCATCATGATGTTATGTTACTCTGAAATGCTTGTGGGGACAGAAATCTTTCTTATATTAGAAGAATGGGAACATTTGTATGGCATGGTAAGGAGAGGGCCTGATATATGAAAATATAGGCTTTTACGGGTGTTCGTTGAGTAACATAATTCTCTCTCGGTTACGCAGAGATGAGGAAATGGCTATGGGCTGCAGTTGCTTATAAGCTATTCTTTTTTCCTTTTACCGAAAAAATATTGGCCTTTACCTTTGGTTCTCCAACCATATTTGATGGCATGTTGAGGGCAGTGGTGATAACAACTGAAGCATGCGAGACATCTTCCGTTATGTAACCATTGCGGTTCTTTACCTGCACTTCCAAGGATGTTGTGAACGGGACAGACGTTAGCACAGATGCCACATTTCACACAACGTTGGCTGTCTACGCGGAATGGCTTGTCGGTAATGAGTCGTTTGGTAAAATATCCGCCAAGGACACGTGTCTTCAAATGTGGGGCTTGCCCCGTGATAATATGATAGTTCGTTGGTTCACGACGGACTACCATATCGATGAATTTTGTGAGTATCTTCTGAGACGCCTTGATTTTAGCCTGCTCTTTCTGAGGTGTATCAACATCCATGAAGGGCAAGCCAACGTATGTTTCAGGCATTATCAACGAGCATGAGGCGTGGAGGGGGATATTGACAGCAGCCAGTTGCTTACGTAATAGGTCAAAGGTTTCACCAATATCATCTCCACAGGTGCAGAGGCTGTAGACATAATGTCCTTTTAAAGAGATATCCAGTCGGCTGATAGCTTCGCATACGATCTTGGGTACTCTCCAGCCGTGGACAGGAAAGCAAAGTCCCAGTCGTTCGTTATCTGCCAAATGATATTGTAAGGGACCTTTGGGACAGTCGGGGATATTAATAATGCGTTCACCTGTTGCTGCTGCTAGTTGTCGGACAGCCCAAAGTGTGTTGCCTGTACATGATAAATAGAGAATCATCGTGTTTATGAGAAATTAGAAAGCCGGACAGGTAGTGGCCTGTCCGGCTTTATTAGATATATGTGTTTCGATTCGTTTACTATGCTCCACAGAAAAATAGAACAACGATCTGTGCTGTGAATATTCGTAGGAACATACTTAAAGGGTAGACGGTGGAATAGCCGATAGCAGGAGCTTCTCTTGTACATACAGAGTTAGCATATGCCAGTGCGGGTGGATCGGTATAGGTACCGGCGATCATTCCCATAATAGTGAAGTAATTGAAATGGAATTTCAGACGGGCAATGACTCCAATTATGAGAATTGGGATCACGGTGATTAAGAAGCCTGTATAGACATATTTTAGTCCATCGCCTTGCACTACAGTCTCCCAGAATCCGGCACCAGCCTTAATACCGACGCTGGCAAGGAAAAGGGTTAGACCAATCTCACGCAGCATCATGTTGGCTGAGGTCGTGGTATAAGTAACGAGCTTCATGCGATAGCCAAAACGACCGATGAGGATAGCTATGATCAGAGGGCCGCCCGCAACACCTAATTTCAAGGGTACAGGCATACCGGGAATAGCGATAGGTATGCTTCCAAAAAGAATACCTATCATAATGCCGATGAAGATCGTAGCTACATTGGGCACATTCAGGCGCTTGGCAGAGTTTCCCATCAATTCGGCAACACGGTTGACATTGTCTTCGGGACCTACTACCATGATGCGGTCACCAACATGGAAATGGTGGTTACGTGAGGCGAAAAGATCCATATCCTGTCGGGAAATACGGGTCACATTCACACCATAGACACTGGAGAAGTGCATCTTGCCCAATGTCTTTCCGTTCATTTTCGGGTTGGTGACGATAATGCGTCTCGATACCATTGGCTGTTTCTCGTCCTGCATGTGCCAGTCGTGTTCTTCTTGCGGTCCGATAAATGCCTGTATAGCTTCGGCATCTGCCTCTGCGCAAACGATAAGTACATGGTCACCCATTTCAAAGGTCGTTGTCGATTTAGGTGTGATGTATTCTTCGTTACGGCAGATACGTGTGCAGACAATGTCTCGGTTCAGGAACTCGGAGATCTGTCGTAGTGTGCGACCTGTGAGGAATGTGTTGCTTACCCGTAATGTCATTTGGTGAGGTTTGGCATGCGGATTCTCTGCCTCTGCCTCACTTAGCTTCTGCTCTTCCTCTGCCAGATTGGTGCGTGTGATATAGCGTATGGCTATCGAGGCACCGATAATGCCGAGTACGCCGAGAGGATATGCACAGGCATAGCCATTGGCGATCTGAGGTGCATGTCCATCTTTGAAGATAGAGGTCAGTGCTTCATTGGCAGCGCCCAGACCCGGAGTGTTGGTCACGGCACCATACAGCGTACCAACCATCATCGGCAGATTGTTGGGATTTGAAGTGTCGAAGAAAAGATAATAACATCCAAACATCACAAGGATATTCAGAAAAATAGCGGCTGTAGCCAGTCCGTTGAGTGCCACTCCACCTTTACGGAAGCTCTCGAAGAATCCGGGACCTACCTGCAGACCAATACAGAAAACGAACAGGATGAGTCCGAAGTCCTGTATAAAGTTTAGGATGTTAAGGGGGGCTGTAAAGCCGATGTGACCCGCTACAATGCCGGCAAAAAGTACAAAGGTGACACCGAGCGAAATGCCGCACACCTTGAGCTTACCCAAAAGCACGCCTGTCGCGATGACGATCGCGTAGAGCAATGCTATATGGGCTACGGAGTCTTGTGTGGTAAGAAGATTAATCAACCAGTCCATATAGATATTTTAATATTAGCTTATGCAAATGTACAAAATCTCATGTTATCAACCATGCATTTATCTCAATATTTTTCAATACAGTCGTATTTTGCCTTGTGTATCTACTCGTTTAAACCTCAACTTTTTCTATGATCGGGTATTATTATGTCCGTGTGGGAAAGGCGGGATTAAAATAATTGGAGTAGCTTTTTGTGAAAGAACATCTGTTTTTCATTCCTGATCGCTGACAATGCCATATTGTTTAAGCCAGGCATCGATGAGTTTTCGGGCGATCGACAGACGTTGAGGAATGCGGGGAAGATTATCATAATGGAACCACTGCCCTTTAGAGAGTTCTGAACGTTGCAGATGAATGTCTCCTGACACATATTCAGCCATAAATCCTACCATAAGTCCGCAAGGATATGGCCAGGGTTGCGAACCGAAGTAGGTAAGATTCTTGATTTTCAGTCCGGTTTCTTCTTTCACTTCTCGATGTACGGCTTCTTCAAGTGTCTCGCCAGTTTCTACAAAGCCGGCTACCAGACCGAAGAAGTCGGTTTTGAAGTTTTTTGCATGTACTAATAAAACATCATCGCCACGATGAATGAGCACTATAACGGCGGTGGCCAATTGTGGCCATACTTCTTTGCCGCAGACTGTACAGCGTTTAGAAATGATGGTATGCATTTTCATTGGTGCTCCACATACACCACAGTATTTTGTATTGTGGTCCCAATAGAGCAGTTCCTGACATTTCCCGGCTTTCAGATACATATCCACGGGTAATTGATAGAAAGATGATCTGAGGCCAACGAATACATACTCCCATTTTTCATTGGCTGTCTGTACGATATGCGTCGGATCATCAAGTGCATAGGTACGTACAGCGTCACCGTCGGGCATGGGCTCCACCTCCATGATGTGCGTGGATGGCTTTACCACTAACGGATTTTTCTCTGATTGAGGTATGGTTAGACTCCCATCTGGGCGTTTCTTTAGCAGAAGGTCTGTTTTACTGAAAATGAACCAGTATTTCATACTTATGTTCTCCTATATTAAGGTATAATAAAGGTTTCTTATACCTTATTATCTTATTTTCCAAATAAGATCTTACGATCACGTTGTGCGGCAGCTCGTGTCCAGGCTTCTGGCACGAAGCGCCAGTTGTGATTGGGCTTTGGATCGATGGTTCCCATCTTTCGGATGGCCTCTGTAAGATAGTAACGTTGGTCACGGGTTGTACGATAGATGATACGGCTCTCCAGACTATCCTGTGGAATGCCGGCGCCACGGGTAAGCAGTTCGCCGCCACCATTGCCACGATAGCTGTTGATGGCTACTTTGTACCATTTGTCTTTATTGAAGGGTTGCCCGTTACTCATCTTTAATATGGTTACTTTCTGTCCGTCGGGTTTTGTCACATCTACCTCATAGTCAATACCGGCTGCGGAGTCAAAATTGAAGAGTAGGTTTTTGAATCCCAGTCGTTGTCCGTCACCCTTCGTATCGTCAAACAGTAACAGATGGTCGTCTGGGCTCTTCATCGTGTTGACCCACAGGTCGTAGCTCATTTCCAGATGGCGTCGGATCTCTTCGCCTGTCAAACGCATCACATAGAGCTGATTCTCGTATTTGTACAAGTTAAACATGTCACTCATACGTATCTCTCCTTCCGGCAGAAAGCTATGCAGTGAGAGGGGGGCATTAAAGGAAATGTCCGCACCTGTGAGCTGTAACTGTAGGTTGAGGATGAAGTCATTGAAGGCAGAGTTGCCAAAGAAAGCGTCTTCTACGCCTACGCGATGTGTGCAGCGTCCGATAGGCATGTCGGCGAATTGTTCGAGCTTCTTGATGTAGGGTTGGAAGTGTTGTATAAAGCTACTGTCGGTTTCTTCGTGAGTCACATCGTAGAGTTGCCCTTCCTTGCCTTCGATACACCATTGCCCGTGGCGCTGGGTCAGCCTGATTGTAGCATCAGCCACATGGGTGGCATTGTTGGAAGGATCAAGGAGCAACACCTCACGCCCATCCGGTCCTGCTACCCGGCTGTTGTGTTTTTGGTGGTCATGACCAAAAAAGATCAGGTCGAAGCCCGGTACTTCTTGTGCCACTTTCTGTGAGGCATCTTCACAATAGGCTTCTGTCGTTATGCCTCCTTCCTTGCCGGAATGGAAAAGGCCGATTATTACATCAGGCTTTTCTTGCTGGCGTATTGCTTCTACCCAATGGCGTGCCGTTTCCACCATTTCCTCAAAACGAAGCCCACTCCATAATTTCTCTGGAAGCCAGTTGGGAATGGCAGGAGTGATCATGCCGAGAACGGCGATCTTAACCCCCTGACGTTCTATGATAGTATAGGGCTTGAGGTAGGGATTATCGGTTTGTGTATCGATAATGTTGGCACCAAGCATGGGACAGTTTACGTCATTGATCCATTGGTCATATACTTTATGTCCAGTCTCTATATCGTGATTGCCGACGGTGGCAGCGTCGTAGGAAAGATAATTCATCACTTGCGCGGCTATGTTCGTCTCCGTGGTGTCTACGTAGTTGGAGAAATAGCTTACTGGCTGTCCTTGCAGAATGTCGCCGTTATCGAGCAAGACAAGGGCTTCACCATATTGTCGGCGCAGCCGGTTCACATAGCTGCTTACGCGTGCCAGCGTGCCACGTTGTGGCTTACGGCTTACGTAGTCGTAAGGAAAGAAACTGCCATGAACGTCGCTGGTCTCTATGATGCGTAGTTCCACAGTTTTGTTTTTTGCGATCATTGTTGTTGGTAGAATACAGCCAGTAACAAGGCAGGCTGTCAAAATGAGAGTCTTCATGCAACAAAAGTACGAAAAAAGATTCTAAAAAAACTTGCAATCCATCGATAAATAACTTATATTTGCACTCAGAGGGTAGCCTGTTTGTAATGATCTACCCTAGAACTTGTCTAACCAAAAACTGAAAGCTATGAACAGGAATGAAAGATTTGTTATCACCATCAACCGCCAGTTCGGAACAGGTGGACATGAGATCGGTCGTGTTTTGGCCGAGACTTTAGGAGTGAAGCTCATCGACCGTCAGGTGCTTCAGAAAGTGGCACGCCAGTTCAATCTGACGGAGGATGAGGCTGAGCGTCTGGAACAACGTCGTCCTTCATGGTGGGAGGACTTTACCAAGCTTTATCGTAATTTTGTCCGTGTGAATGAACCAATGGATGAGGGCGGTCAGGTTACTTCCCGTCAGCTTTTTTATGCTCAGGCTAAGGCGATGGAAGAAATCGCCGGACAGGAGTCGTGTGTTATTATCGGACGTTGTGGTTTTCATATTTTCCGTGAGCATCCAAATGCACTTCGTATTTTCCTCCATTCGGCTAAGCATACACGTGTGACTCGTATTATGGATCGTTATCATGTTGATGCAGAGAAAGCCCGCATGATGATAGAAGATAACGACTATCTGCGTGAGATCTATACGAAGACTTATACAGGTTGTGGATGGTATGATGTCCGCAATTATGATCTGACGCTTGATGTAGGTGGTTACGGTGTTAATGGCACTGTAGAGACTCTTTTGAGTTTTATAGGATGATAGTGTAGCAGAAGCAGATTGATAATTTGAGTCGCTTCCAGGGTCTTTTCCACGGATGGCCTAAGGATTGTCCGTGGAAAAGGCGATGCTTTTGCCTAGAAGAAGGTAAGTATGAAATATTGTTTTATATTGCTGTCCGGGAAAAAAGGAAATGGCATAATAATTCATCCCGAAG
>HF988470.1:0-5823 GCA_000431975.1 Prevotella sp. CAG:924
AGCTAAACAATCCCCTATATTTATCGGGTGAGCCGAAAGAGTCTGGAAAGGGGAGGAGGGCGTGGATGGGCAAAAAAAATCGGACCACCGTCTTCTTGAGAAAGACGATGGTCCGAGAAATTCTTATCGGCCCTTGCCCCAGAGGCAAGGCCTTGTATGATGGAGAACAGCTCTATCAGTACTTTACCGACCGGATTAGTCGATCAGACCACGGTTGGTCAGAGTAGCATTGATGAGCATGTTGTACTTACGATACTGATCGCGATCGAGGACGTAGCGCAGTCTTGCCAGCTCTTTCTGAGTGGCCTTGCGTACCATCTCCTTCTTCTCTGCCTCGGAAGCCTTGGCAGCTGCATTCATAGCCTTGATATAGTCGCCGTGGATGAGCTTAACGCTCTCTATCTGGTCACCATCGAGGTTGAGGGCTACAGCAAGACGGTTGTAATTAACTGTCATGTCGTAGTTGGCTGCATTGGCATTGTTGGCGGTAGTAGTCTTGGGAGTGTCAGCCAAAGCTGCAGTCATTACCATGGATGCAATGAGGGTGAATACAATCTTTTTCATAATTCAGTCCTTTCTTAATTTTTTGGAGCCCTTTTCATCGTTGTGTTTGTGTATCCTTTATAACTCTGAGTACGGACTCCTGTTTAACTTGTTGTTATCCTTAATGTGGAGAATCATTTATTTCTGATTTCCGAGTGCAAAGTTAATGCTTATTTCTGTTTGCGCAAACAAAAATACAGATTGCTATTAAAAATCCCCTATAATTTTGATATACGTCAAAAAGTCGGGCGTTTTATATCAAGTTAAGAAATGGATAATATATTTTTGCAAACCAAAATGTCAGCCAGAGCTGTCGGGATAAAACAATACACCCCGGCATACAGTATCGCTACTCGTGCCGGGGTTCTTTACCTTTAAAAAACTAACCTTAACCTATTGAAATGAATTTACGGCACAAAGATAGACTATTTTTTTATAAGATGTATTCTTTATAAATAATATTTCTTTATTTTTAAATGGTTTTCTAATTTATTAGCAATATAGAACATAAACAGGATGGATTTATGGCCGTTTATGGTAGGTGGGCTTTACAAATTGACAGATAGACGATGGTTTTTCGGTAAACGCCCCTTTTGGCACAATATTTGCTATTTGCAGGATGTCGATTATAATAACACTACAATAATGCAACAAGGAAATATCGGGGTTACTACCGAGAACATCTTCCCCGTCATCAAAAAGTTTCTCTATTCAGATCATGAGATTTTCCTGCGTGAGATGGTCAGCAATGCCGTCGATGCAACGCAGAAGTTGAAGACACTGGCACAGAAAGGTGACTTCAAGGGTGATTTAGGCGACCTCACCATCCATGTGAGCGTGGATAAGGACAACAAGACCATCACGATCAGTGACCGCGGTCTGGGTATGACGGCTGAGGAGATTGACAAGTACATCAATCAGATCGCCTTCTCGGGTGTGACCGACTTCCTCGACAAATATAAGGACGAGGCCAACGCCATCATCGGACACTTCGGCCTCGGATTCTATTCCTCGTTCATGGTGTCGGACAAGGTGGAGATCGTCACGAAGAGCTATCAGGACGGCAGCAAGGCCGTGCGCTGGAGCTGCGACGGCACACCCCAGTTCACCATTGACGACGCAGAGAAGGAGGACCGTGGATCGGATGTCATCCTGCACATCTCTGAGGACTGTGCCGAATACCTCGACAAGGTGAAGATCGGCGAGCTGCTCAACAAGTACTGCAAGTTCCTTCCCGTGCCCGTGGCTTTCGGCAAGAAGACCGAATGGAAAGACGGCAAGGAAGTGGAGACTGCCGAGGATAATATCATCAACAGCGTGGAGCCGCTCTGGACAAAGAGTCCGTCATCGCTCAAGGATGAGGACTACAAGAAGTTCTACCGCACGCTCTATCCCATGCAGGAGGAGCCGATGTTCTGGATCCATCTGAACGTGGACTTCCCGTTCCACCTCACCGGTATCCTCTATTTCCCTCGAATCCACAGCAATATCGAACTGCAGCGCAACAAGATACAGCTCTATTGCAACCAAGTGTTCGTCACCGATCAGGTGGAGGGCATCGTCCCCGACTTCCTCACCCTGCTCCATGGCGTGATCGACTCTCCGGACATCCCTCTGAACGTGAGCCGCAGCTATCTGCAGAGCGATGCCAACGTGAAGAAGATCTCCACCTATATTACCAAGAAGGTGGCCGACCGTCTGCAGCAGACCTTCAAGGACAACCGTCAGGACTATGAGAAGAAATGGGACGACCTGAAGCTCTTCATCCATTACGGCATGCTCTCGCAGGAGGACTTCTACGAGCGTGCCAAGGACTTCGCCCTGATGAAGGATGTCGAGGGCAAGCATTTCACCTATGAGGAGTACAAGACGCTCATCAAGGACAACCAGACCGACAAGGATGGCCAGCTCGTGTACCTCTATGCCACGAACAAGGACGACCAGTACAGCTACATCAAGGCAGCCCAGGACAAGGGCTACTCCGTGCTGCTGCTTGACGGCCAGCTGGACGTGCCTATGGTGTCGATGCTGGAGCAGAAGCTGGAGAAGAGCCGCTTCGCACGTGTGGACGGTGACATCATCGACCGTCTGATCGTGAAGGAGGATCAGAAGAAGGTGGAGCTGGACAGCGATGACCGCGAGAACCTTACCGAGACCTTCCAGAGCCAGATGCCCGTGATGGACAAGGCACAGTTTGTCGTAGACGTGGAGTCGCTCGGCGAGACGGGCAAGCCGGTTGTCATCACCCAGAGCGAATATATGCGCCGTATGAAGGAGATGAGCCAGTTCCAGCCCGGCATGTCGTTCTACAGCCAGATGCCCGACACCTATACCGTAGTGCTCAATGCCGACCATCCGCTCGTGAAGCGTGTGCTCGAGGACGAGAAGGTCAAGACGGCTGACGCCCTGAAGCCCGTCGTCAGCGAGCTGAAGGGACAGCAGGCACGCCTGGCAGCCCTGCACCAGAGCCAGAGCAATAAGAAGCCCGAGGAGCTCACACAGGAGGAGAAGGACGACCTGAAGAATACGGAGGCTGCCGTCAACACCCAGCGTGACAAGAAGAAGGAGATCATCGCCGGCTATGCCAAGGACAACAGCATCGTACGCCAGCTGATCGATCTGGCCCTGCTCCAGAACGGTATGCTCAAGGGCGAAAGCCTTGAGAAGTTCCTCCGGCGCAGCGTGGACCTGATCAAGTAATATTCGGAAAGGATGAGGTACAGACCGTCGGGACGCACACGTCGCGTCCCGACGCGGCCACAGCAAGGAACGGGAAGATATTCCCGTCCGCGGGGATGGCCGGGGGAAGGGAGGCCATCAGGGCCGAATGTTCCTGCCGGGTGCCTGATAAAGAAATAGTTTATAACACAATGACCCGAAACGAACGGTATCAATTTATCACGGAGTATTTTCGGGCTCGCCAGCCGCACGTAACAACCGAACTGGAGTTTTCCACTCCCTTTCAGTTGTTATGTGCGACATTGCTTTCTGCCCAATGCACCGACAAGCGAGTCAACATGGTGACACCGGCGCTGTTTGCCCGCTATCCCTCCTCGAAAGAGATGGCGCAGGCTACACCGGATGATATCCTGGAGCTGATCCATTCTGTCAGCTATCCCAACAGCAAAGCCCGCCATCTGGTGGGCATGGCACAGAAGCTGGAATGTGAGTTCGGAGGAGAGGTGCCCGACGATCCCAAGCAGCTGATGACGCTGCCCGGCGTGGGACGGAAGACTGCCAACGTCGTGGAGGCTGTGTGGTTCGGCAAGGCTGTCATGCCTGTCGACACCCATGTCTATCGGGTGTCGCACCGGCTCGGCCTGGTGCCGAAGACCTGCAACACGCCACTGAAGGTGGAGGAATATCTGGTGCGGAATTTTGCGGAGGAGGATGTTGCCAATGCCCATCACTGGCTGCTTCTGCACGGCCGCTATATCTGCAAGAGTGCCCGTCCGCTGTGCGACAAATGTCCCTTTGACAGCTTCTGCCCGAAAGAACTGGAAGACAGCAAGCTCTGAGAGACAGGGATGTGACGGGCCGGAGGACACCGGCGCGCCAGTGGCGCAAGGATGGAACAAGACATTAGTCTTTCGTAGTTAATCTATTGTAATATAAAAGATTATGGATTCAGTAAGAATACTTAAATTTCTTAAGGATGTGGCTGCCAACAACTGTAAGCCCTGGATGGATGCCCACCGTGACGAATATCTGGCTTGCAGGTCTGAGTTTGAGAAGGGCATTGCCGACGCCATTGCCGCCATCGCCCAATTTGACACCTCTGTGGCTCATCTCACACCGAAAGACTGCATATTCCGCTTCAACCGCGACACCCGTTTCTCGCAGGACAAGGCACCCTACAAACGCCACTTCGGCGCCTACATCTCCGCGCACGGCAGAAAGGGGCTGCACGCAGGCTACTACATACACCTGCAACCGGACAACTGCCTGCTCTCCGGTGGTGCCTATTGGCTGCCGACGCCTATCCTCACCGCAATGCGCAATGAGATCATGGGAAATATAGACGAGTGGCGGCAGGTGGTGGAGAACGGCAAGTTCGTGAACTATTTCGGCTATGTCGGAGAGGGAGAGTGGTCGGATGACGCTCCTTCGGCCAGAGGATTCGGTATTGCTCACCTGAAGACGGCACCAAAAGACTTTCCCCGCGACTACGAGTTTATCGACTATCTGCGCATGAAGGACTATTGCGTGTGGCACCGTGTGCCGGACGATTTTTTCAAGAGCAGCCAATGGCTCACGGCCATGACGGATATCTTCCAGACGGCCAAACCGATGATGGACTTCACCAATAATGTCATTGATGACTATGAATAAGGTGATATAATAAAAATAGCGAAGAAATAGAGGCGGAAAAACTTTCTTTTTTCAATTAAATCGCTTATCTTTGCAAATAAATTGATAAGATACGCGTATGAGAAAACATATACTTGGAATAATTCTGTCGGCTGCTTGTCTTGCAGGAGGCGTCATGCCTGCTGTGGCAGGGCCTGCCGTGGAGATTGTCGAGAATGATCTTCAAGCCGTGTCCATCCGTCTTACGGGCAACGAACTGCGTATCACTGGAGCTGCAGGTGAGATGATGCAGATCTATAATGTCGCCGGAGTACGGGTGATGACCGTGAAGATAGACAGCTCAGACAAAACGTATAACCTCAATCTGCCTAAAGGCTGTTACATCGTCAAAGTAGGTAAGATCGTAAGAAAGATTTCTATCGGATAAGTCTTGAAGTCCCCAGCGCTTACTTTGTTTGTTCTGGTTCTTGTAGTGCTCAGCATGGGATCATGCTCGGACAAGGACACAAATCCCAATCGCCAGCTCTCCATAGACGCTTACGAGGAGATGGATTCGGCTGCTTTCCGTATCCATTCCAAGCGGATAAGGGAAGAAGTGGAACGGTTGGCATTGACGGATAATGACTCCACCTTAGCTGACTCATGGGTGAGAGGATATTATCTGGATAAGGGTAAGCTAGTGTGGATCAACCGCTTAGGTATAGACGGACGTGCCGATACGCTGTTGGAACGGCTGACAGAGGTCACACGGATGGGCTTCAGTCTTTCGAAGTTCTGCGTGCCTCAGATACAGCGCGATTTGCAGCGTCTGCGTACACTTGATTTTGATGACAGCACCAACACGATAAATTGTGTGGCAGCACGTCTGGAATACCATCTGTCGAAGGGATTCCTGCGTTATGCCGTGGGTCAGCGCTACGGATATGTCAATCCCCGTTTTCTCTTAAATCATCTGGATGTACTGAACCG
>HF988470.1:5856-22212 GCA_000431975.1 Prevotella sp. CAG:924
GCTCGAACGGACGGGTGTCCTACCGGACTCTTTTTGACCTGCCGATAGAACGTCCTACCCGTGCTTTCCTCTACCGTGCCTTAGACAGGGTGGGAGAGCACCGTCTGGAGGCTTTCCTCGATTCGATGCAGCCACATGACAAACTGCTGGCACAAATGCAGGAGGAACTGAACAAAGGCAGCGGGCGGCAATGGGACCGACGGCTCCTGTTGGTCAATATGGAGCGCCGCCGCTGGCGGATGGATGACACACCGCAGAAACATCAGAAATATATTCTTGTCAATCTGCCTTCCTATCATCTGGAAGCGGTTGACGGTGACAAGGTGCTGAGCATGCGGATAGGATGCGGCACGCTGAAGACCAAGACGCCCCTGCTGCAGAGCATGGTGGAACGGATGGATGTCAATCCGCAGTGGATCATCCCTATGAGCATTGTCAAGGAGAGTATCGCACCCCATGCCGGCAACCGCGGCTACTTTAGAAGCCGCCACTATTTCATCCGCGAACGGGCGACCGGCAAGGTCGTTGATCCTGCACTCGTAGGAGCGGGAGCACTGATGAGCGGCGATTACAGGGTGATCCAGGAGGGTGGTGCACATAATTCTCTTGGAAGAATCATCTTCCGCTTTAAGAATAATTTCTCGGTCTACCTTCATGACACCTCGTCGCGGGAAGTGTTCTCACGCGAGGACCGGGGGGTGAGCCACGGCTGTGTGCGTGTGGAGCGCCCCTTCGACCTGGGAGTGTTCCTCCTGGGCGATTCCACATCGCTGACGGTGCAGAAAATACGCTATTCGATGATGGCGGACGTGTCACCGGTCGGTAAGAAATACGAGGAACTGCCACCGGAGCAAAAAGCTGTGGCCGACACGCTGAAACGAAAGATGCTCATCGGATCGGTCAAGGTGAATCCGCGCGTACCTATTTATATATATTACTACACGCTGTATCCTGACCATGAAGGTGTGATGCGTACCTATAATGACATCTATGGTTATGATGACGTGATCTATAGATACCTGCGCAACTATATGGGAAGCTAAGTGGCCGGCAGGACTGTCATCCGGCAGGCCGTGGCCGACGCTATATGAAAGAAGAAGAAGCAATACAGATGTTAGCTGATCCGCAGAAGAGGCGCAAAGCCTTTGAGTGGATGGTCGGCCAGTATAGCCAACAGCTCTACTGGAAGATCCGTCGTATCGTTCTCACGCATGACGACGCTGATGACGTGCTTCAGAACACCTTTATCAAGGCGTGGACCCATCTTGATGACTTCCGGCAAAAATCAAAATTGTCTACCTGGCTCTACCGCATCGCTGTGAACGAGGCACTCGATTTCCTGCGCAGACAGAAAACGATGGCTGGCACCATGACCGATGTACAGATGCCCGTTGACGACGGTGGGGAGCACAGCCCTTCAGTCTTTGACCGTCTGATGGCCGATGAATATTTTGACGGCGACCGGGCACAGGCGCTATTGCAAGAATCCATTGCCTTGTTGCCCGACGTGCAGCGTACGGTGTTCACGCTTCGCTATTTTGAAGAGATGCCGTACACAGAGATGAGCGCGATCCTTCATACCTCGGAAGGTGCGTTGAAGGCCAGCTACCATCTTGCCGTGAAGAAGGTGACTGAGTATATAAAGAAGCGGGAAGATTGAAAAAACACACATCGGGATTAAACCTATCCTCCTTTTTAACGTCCTATAATAGAAAAAGGACAATATCTATGAATAACGAAGATAAATACTTGGCTGATAAGTTCGGCCGGGAGAATCATTTCCATGTACCTGACGGTTACTTCGATCATTTCTCCAGCAGACTGATGGAGAGACTGGCGGAGCAGACGACAGAGGGTGATGGCATGAAGCATCCTGAGGTGCAGCGTCCGGCTGCAAGAGAGCAGGCTGCCATGCGGCCGATGCCCGTACGTCCGCAACGCCGTAAGTGGTTGTGGGCTGTCGCAGCCGTGTTTGCCGGTCTCGTCGTCAGTACGATAACATGGCACGAGATGAACCGGGCGGGTAGCCAGACATCGATACAACAAGGAGAAGCGGACGAGATATCGGCCGGTCATGTGGCATCCAATGACGGATCGACTTCTTATTTTTCAGACAGTGACATGCAGGAAATGGTAGACTATACCATGCTCGACAACGAGGATATGTATGCCTATATTGCAGATAATTGATATGATGAGAAACAAAATAATACGGAGGCTGGGCATATTGTTGGTGCTTAGCCTATTGACTCTAGGAGCTGCTGCACAGGGAGGACATCCTTTTAATCCTCAGAAGTTTGAGGCTGAGATGGAGCAATACATTACCACCTATGCGGGGCTGACTCCTTCGGAGGCTTCCGTCTATTTTCCCCTGTTCCGGGAGATGCAGAAGAAACAACGTCTTCTCTTCCACAAGATGCGCCAATACCAGCATATCGACACCTCGGATGACGGGGTTTGCTATAATGCCATACAGAGGCAGGACGAGATAGATATAGAGATCAAAAAGATACAGCAACGCTATCATCAGCAGATGCTGAAAGTATTACCGGCGGGGAAGGTGATGCTCACGATCAAGGCAGAAAGCAACTTCCATCGTCAGGCTTTCATGAAAGCTGTGGACAAGAAGAAGCATGGCCATAGAAAAAAGAAATGATAGGGGATAGTATTAAAGGAAAAGAGGAAGAATTGCAAATCACAATTCTTCCTCTTTTTCTGTTTTCAGCAGTACGGATGTCGCTCCGATGGTGAACAGGGTGCCATTGCCAATGATGCGGCGCTCGCGGTCGCCTAAGATCGTGTTGTCGACAAAGGTGCCTGTGTTTGACGGGCCATCACGGAGTATATATTTGAGATCGCCTTTCTTGTCGCGGCTCACATTGATGCAGCAGTGTGTGATGTCGATCGAGGGATCGTCCGTATGGATGGGACAGTCGAGGGTGACACCTTTAGTGTAGCGTCCGATGGTATTGTCGCCCATGTGCAACGGCAGGATCTGCTTGTAGTGGAACACGTTCTCAATGACAAGGATCTCGCCGACAAAGGGCATGGCAGCGGTCTCCGTATCGTTCTGTGTGGCGGCATTGCCTATGCTGTTCGCAGAGGTATTGGCAGCAGTCTTGTCGAAGTCGGGAAGATCTTTCGGTGCCTCTGTGCTCACATTGCTGGCATTGTCATCAGCAGGTGCTTTCTTCTTCAACCGGATGCCAAACCGCTTACTGCAATGAGGGCAGGTGAAGATCAAGGCCTTGCCAAAGGAGTATTTCTTTTCGTCGAAGGCAATGGGCGTGCCACATTCCGGACATTTCACTCGTTTCATTCTTCTGGAAAATTATATAAGAAAAGGTTATTCCTTTTCGGAGTTACACTTCATCATCCAGGCATCTTTAAATACCTGGTTATCACTCAGTTTGTTTAAGCTGGCTTGAGCATCGCTCTTTGTGGCATAATGTCCGTAGATGACCTTTACGCCACGTCCGTCTTGATAGACCTCAGCCTCTATTCCGTTGTTCTGAAGCTCGGCGGCATAGTTCTCCGCATTCTTCTTTGTGATGCGGGCAGCGAGGACAAGCGTGTACCGTCGGGCGGCGTTGAGACTGTCGCGACGATGTGCGAGAGTAATGGAGTCGTGACGCTGTGCAGCTGCCTTCTTCACGGCAGTCTCGCCTGTCGTGACGTTCTTCGGCATGACACGGAGAAGGAGACTGGTATCGATACCGCTTTCTATGGGATATTGTTCCGGATCGTTCAGATGGGAAGGCAGGAACAGGAATGCCAGAATGGCGGCAGCGGCGATAACGACATTACGTATCCATGATACGCGCAGACGTATATAACGGGGCTCATTCTCCTCCTCGCAAGAATCGGAAGGCATCTCACCGACAGTTGCAGCGGCGGGAGCCATGACGGTGGCCGGAGATACCTTGTCGGGTGTGCTGACAGCTTGTGAAGAATGTTCCAGAGCGGCAAGCGGCTTGAGGCCGAATCCTGACAAGCCATAAAGCTCGGGAGTCAGTATACCTGCCTCACAAGGCTCAAACTCCAGATGGCCATCGGCATTGAGACTCAGAACACCCAGGTCGTTGAATGTCACGCTGCCCTCCGTGTCGAGACGCTGGCGCAACTCGCGTACCTCATCCTCTATACGCTTCAACGCATCGGGATAGCTCAGGTCGTAGGCTTCCACATACGACTGGACGAGAAGGCTGTCATTGAGGGTCAGTTTCTGATTGAAACCGATAGAACGGAAAGGCGGGATGAAAGTGTCATCGCTTTCATCAAGGTGTGCCTGCTCATAGTGAGCCATAAACCCACCTAATCCCGGCACGATAACGCAATCGTTATCGAGCAACAGTATCTCTATATGTCTATCCATTTCAATCACGAATGCAAATTTAACGAATTAACCGCAAAGAAGCAAACGTTTAAGATAGAAATATCCGTAAACCGAAATTATTTGGGAGGAGTTGATTCTATGTCGGAAGAATTGTGTACTTTTGCGATTGGAATACCTGAATATGATTTCTGACCATGGAATATCAAGAAACAAAGATAAAAGGAGTATGGGTTCTTACCCCCCGTGTGTTCAATGATGCGCGGGGATATTTCTTTGAATCCTGGAAGCAGGAAGATTTCGATGCGCATATCGGCCGGCATGTAGAATTCATCCAGGACAACGAATCGAAATCGAGTTATGGTGTCCTCCGCGGACTCCATTATCAGAAGGGTGAATTCTCCCAAGCGAAGCTCGTGCGTGTCATCCGCGGCAAGGTGTTGGACGTGGCTGTCGATATACGGCGGTCGTCGCCTACCTTTGGCCAGTATGTAGCCGTGGAACTGAGTGAGGAGAATAAGCGACAGCTTTTTATTCCCCGTGGCTTTGCCCATGGCTTCCTTGTACTGAGCCAGGAGGCTGTCTTCACTTATAAAGTGGATAATGTATATGCTCCTCAACATGAAGCAAGTATCCGGTGGAACGATGAGACGATAGGCATAGACTGGCCCATCGATCCTAAGGATGTGCTTACCAGTGAGAAAGATCTGAAAGCCTGTACGCTTGTAGAGGCCGAGGTTTTTGAATAAGAATCTATGAAAAAAACTATATTGTGGATGATAGTCTTTCCCTTGATCCTGTTTTCCGCGTGTGGAAGCAGAAGCAAGGCCCCAAAGACAGAGCCTGAGGACAAGGCGGCAAAAAAGATGCTGCAAGGTATTTGGGTGAATGAGGATGAAGAATATGTGGCCTTCCGGGTGAAAGGCGATACGATCTTTTATCCTGACTCTACCTCTTTGCCGGTCTATTTCAAGATCATCCAGGATACGCTTGTGATGTACGGAGCGAACACAATGAAATATCCCATTGTGAAGCAGACACGGCATCTGTTTATCTTCAAGAACCGCAACGGTGATCTGATGCGGCTGGTACTGAGTACCGATCCCAGCAATGAGTCGTTGTTTAGTGCGAAGACAATCGTTCCGATCAATCAGAATCAACTTATTAAGCGAGATACCGTTGTGAGCTATGATTCAGAACGTTATCATTGTTATGTCCAGGTGAATCCTACGACCTATAAGGTGATTAAGGCTACTTATAATGATGAGGGCGCTGAGGTCGATAATGTCTATTATGACAACATTGTCAACCTTACCGTGTATCATGGTGCCACCCGACTTTTCTCGGGTGATTTCCGTAAGAAGCAGTTCTCTCATCTAGTGCCGGCCGACTTCCTCAAACAGGCCGTTTTAAGCGACATGAAGTTTGACGGCATCACAAAGGACGGTATCAGCTATATAGCCGTGCTCGTGATTCCCGACAGTCAAAGCAGTTATCAGGTGGAGCTTACGGTCAGCTACAGCGGACGTCTGAAGATGCGTGCAAAGTAAATCTGCAGACCTCCGACAAAAGATAGACGTGGGAATTATATGCAATCCGTTGAACCCCAACCGACTTAATGGCCGGTTGGGGTTCAATGTTTCTTATAGACCTATAGGGCTTTCTAGAGAAAAATCAGGTTGTCAGGGGATTTATCAAGGATTTTTAAGTAAAAAAGATCAGATGGGATTAAACCCCGGGCATGTGCTTTACGTCTTATTCGTGTGAGCCGCAAGAAAAGAGCGGTAATAATAAGGATAATAAGTTCAAATATATTTAATGAAAGGAATTGCATTATGAGAAAATTAATGATCTCGGCTCTTTTAACTATGGGTCTGATGAGTGTTGCCACAACGATGAATGCAAATGACGAGGTGACTCACCGCCTGCCACGCATGCACATGATGATGCAACAGCGCTGTGACAGCACATGCAAGCAGGCTACGCCGGAAGAGGTGACAGCACGTATGACCAATGCTCTGGGACTGTCTAAGGAACAGGCAAAGAAAGTGTTGGAGCTGAATACTAAATACAAGGACATTATCGGTCGTCCGATGGTCATGCGCGGCCCGGGACGTCGTTTCCGTGGAGAAAGGAAAATGCAGCAGGGATGTTGTAAGGCACAGAAAGACTCGGTTAAGTGTCGTGTCCAGCGCCCTCAGCTGACAGACTCGCAGAAAGCGACGATGAAAGAGAAGATGGTGCAGCGGCGCACTGCTATCGAAGCTTATCGTAAGGAGCTGAAGTCGATCCTGACTGAGGAGCAGCTGCAGAAGATGGAGCAGGCAAAACAGAAGGCTAAGGAGATGCGTCGCACCGTGAAGCCTATGAACTAATCGGGGAAAGGAAACAGATTATTTATTTCCTGGATAAAGATATGAGCAGGAGTCGGCTGAAAGGGCTGGCTCCTGCTTTTTTTGTCTCTTCCGGCAGCCCCTTTTAGGCCCCGAGTGGTCTGCCGGTTGGCGGGGCAATTCAATCTGAATTGCGTTAGTTATTATTAGTCTGATGTCTTCGGACGTCTTGTCGGCCGACCGGCGATCTTTTGTTTCGATGTGGTCCACTATGTTTTCTGTAAAGGAGACGGATGGATAACCCGTCGATAGAATGAAATAGCTCAACCTCTAATGTTATTTGGGTTTAAGACGATATGATGCCGACAGAGTCTTTCTTCCGTATTTTCCATAAAAGTAGAGGGCTAAACGTTAAAAAGGAGAGAAAGGCAAGGTAATTTTCACATTATTTGCTAACTTTGCTCAGATTATAGTCTTCTTAGAGTATGAGAAAAATATTTTTGGCTTTATTGTTGGCAATGCCCCTCATGGCAGAAGCGCAAAGTGAGTGGGAGATACCCGCCAATGATCAAAGTAAGACAGCTGTCAAACAAGAGGCAAAAAAGAAAACGAAGCATGTAGAGGCAGCCGACTCTGCTGATCTGCCTTATCTGAGGGGTGCTGTGCCAGAGATTGACGGTAAGGTGGTGTTCACTCTTGACCGCGATGTGCCCGGTATGAGTGCCGACAGCATATACAATCGTGTCTATGCCTATATGGAAATGCTCATCCGGCAGCCAAACCAGCACGACATCAGCCGTATAGCCTTGGTGAACAAGTCGCGTCATATCATCGCTGCCCGTATGAAAGAAGATCTTGTGTTTTCTTCCAGTTTCCTCTCTTTGGATCGGACGGTATTCAACTATATGCTCATTGCCACATGTACGGACCAGCATCTTCATTTGACGATGGATCGTCTGAGCTATGAGTATGAGATGGACCGCAGCACGGGGTTCAGCGAGACGGCTGAGGAGCTCATCACAGATAAGAAGGCCGTCAACAAGAAAGGAACCAAACTCGTGCGTGGTGTGGCCAAGTTTCGCCGCAAGACAATTGACCGGAAGGACGATGTCTTTGAGGGAATTTGTAAAGCATTGAATATAAAATATTGATTATAAAGCAATAATACCACTTATATGGAAGGAAAAGAACGTGCCTCACGCCATTCTTATCGTGGGGAGAGTGTCTTGCCCAAAGCAAGATTTATAAAGGTGCGGAACGTACTTAATCTGATCTTTATGATCGGAGCAATCATCGGCATCATGATTTATTTCTTAAGCAACGAGACGATAGGAATCATCGTTATTCTTGCTGCTATGGTTTTTAAGCTGATAGAATGCGCACTGAGATTTATTCATTGAGAACATGTAGTAGAAGGGAGCGCGACGGCCAGTGGATGGGAATGACGAAAGGCGGCGAGAGATCCAGGATGTACGGTCGGGGGCTGACATTGCTGTTGTTGCTCTTTGCTTTCCTGCCGGCCGCTGCCCAGCTGGACATGAATCGGGTTGACCAGAATGGCTTCAACCAGATTGATCAGAACGGTAACCTGTCGACACGCAACAGCCGTAAGTCGGCTGACTCTCTCGGTACGGATAAAGAGGTGCCCCACGGTATCTATGAATGGACCGTAGACGCATTTGGAGACCGCACACCGGCAAAGCTAGACACTGTGCCACACATGTTTATGAATTCGATCTTCACCTCAGGTTTGCGAAGTGAATACAATACGACGGGTAATAACGGTACACCGCGCATCAACCGTATTTATGCCGACCGGCCGACCCGTCAGGATTTCTTCTTTATAGAGCCTTACGACTTTTTTGTGAAGGATCCGACACAGTTTCATTTTACCAATACGCTGTCGCCATTTACCAATCTGAGTTATAACAGTTGCGGTAACCGTGTGAACGGTGAGGACCATTTTATAGCCAAGTTTGGTGTGAATGCCGGAAAGCGGTTGGGTGTGGGATTCAATGTCGACTATCTCTATGCCCGTGGCTACTATACCAGTCAGAGCACTTCTCATTTTAACTATACGATGTACGGCTCTTATCTCGGTGACCACTATCAAGCCCATATCCTCTTCTCGACCAATCACCAGAAGGTGGCAGAGAACGGAGGTATCACCGATGATAACTACATCACCCATCCGGAAATCTTCTCGGAGAGCTATGCGCTGGAAGAGATCCCGGTGATGATGTCGAAAAACTGGAACCGTAATGACAACCAGCATATATTTCTCACGCACCGCTACAATGTCGGTTTTCACCGGAAGGTGAAGATGACAGAGGAGGAGATCAAAGCCCGTAAGTTTGCCATGGAAGCAAAGAAAGATGCGGCCAAACGGGCAGAGAAGGAGAACGGTGATGACGATACGACAAACGGACGGCGTACGAACCGCAATACAACGAGTGCCGAGCCGGGGTTTGCCGGGCGACCGGACAATGCGAAGATCGCTACAGGTAAGCGCGAGGAGACCGCCGACTCGACGAGCCAACGCATTACTGTAGCAGGTAAGGCGGCGGCAGACAGTCTGCTTGCAGCCGGCGAGAAGGCCAAAGAGGACACGATGTGGATGAAGGATGAATATGTGCCAGTGACCAGTTTCATCCATACGATGACGCTCGACAACTACCGACGTATCTATCAGGCCTATGAGACGCCGGAGAATTATTATGCAGACACCTTTGACGTGGAAGAGCGTTTAGCCAACGATTCTATCTATGACAAGACACAGTTCCTGGATCTGAAGAATACGCTGGCTATCTCTATGCTGGAAGGGTTTAACAAATGGGCCAAGGCCGGCCTGAAGGTGTTTGCCCAGCATGAGCTTCGTCATTATTCTGTCCCTAATACTACGGGGCGCTATTCGTGGAATAAGAACACCATCGATGTGGGCGGACAGATCAGCAAAACGCAAGGCAAGCTGCTCCACTATGCCGTGACAGGATCTGTGGGTGTTGTCGGAGACGATGCCGGGCGGATCCGCATTGACGCTACGACCGACCTTAATTTCCCCCTGTTCGGTGACACTGTCACATTGAAAGCCGACGGCTTCTATCATCATGACGCTCCTTCGGCTCTGTGGAGTACTTACCGCAGCCGCCATTTCTGGTGGGACAATGATCTCAGCATGACTGATCATCTGCGAGCCCAGGGGTCGCTTTCCTATCAGAAGACGCGTACCACCTTGCGTTTCGCATTTGATGAGCTTCGCAACTATGCCTATCTGGCCACTACCTATGATGTCACGGAGGCCGGACGCGTGAACAATGCTGCCTATGTGGTACAGAGCGGATCGCCCATCACTGTACTGACTGCGCAGCTGGCACAGGATCTGACTTTCGGACCGCTCAACTGGGAGAGCGTGGTGACATGGCAGAAGTCGACCGACAATGACGCACTTCCGTTGCCGGCACTCAATATCTATACCAATCTCTATTTGAGATTTAAAATAGCGAAGGTGCTTAAGTGTGATTTCGGTGCCGATGCACGTTACTATACAAAGTATGACGCACCTGCTTATGTGCCTGGACTGGGTGCCTATGCCGTGCAGGGCAATGCTACAAAAGAGCAGACGGGAGGCTATCCACTTGTCAATGTGTATGCCAATTTCCATCTGAAGCATACCCGCTTCTTTGTGATGATGAGCCACATCAATGCAGGCTCAGGGAGTAAGGAGTATTTCTTCACACCTCACTATGCCCTGAACGGACGTGTGTTCCGTTTCGGACTAAGTTGGAATTTCTGGAACTAAGGGAACGGGAATCCTTCGTTGGAAAAGGCTTCTAAGGGGCAAGGAACCGTTGTCTTGAAAATAGGAATGTGCCAAAACTTATCTTCTGAAAGGATGAGCTGATAATTTGAAATCTAAACATCCTAAGAGATTAAAGAAAGGGTCGTATCGAGCTCTGTATTGAGTAATGATACGACCCTTTCTTGTATTATAGTTACAATCTGCAACTTATAGGAGTAGTCATCTTGATCTTGACACACACACTCTCTCTTTATAGGTATGGCTTTCCGGTCCGTACTCTTGGAAATGGTACCTTATTGGCCGGCGGAGGGAAATAAGTCGGTTTGACACACATTTGTTGTATAAAAAGTGAAATTAAGGAAAGCGCGAAAGCGAAGAGGATCATGTATAAATTCTCTGCTTTGTAATCTATACATAGCAAAATTTGGGGAAATAGAAACAAATCGTTTAAATAATCGAAAATTGAAGCGAGTGAACGTTGCATCTCTCGCTTTCTTTTTGTACTTTTGCAAGTAGACAATATTGTGTGGGACAGGTTTTGAAGTCTGTCCGTAAATATGCACAGTTTTTTATAATTTTACTATAACACTATGATTTATTCTAAGGAAGTCGACAACATGTGCGTTGTCGCAAAAGGTCCCAACCACGGACCGGCTCCCATCCCTGAAGAGGGAAAATGGATCCAGGCTAAGGAGATCAAGGATATCTCCGGTTATACACACGGTGTGGGTTGGTGCGCTCCTCAGCAGGGTGCCTGCAAGCTCTCACTCAATATCAAGGAAGGCGTGATCCAGGAGTGTCTCGTAGAGACCATCGGTTGCACCGGTATGACTCACTCTGCCGCTATGGCCAGCGAGATTCTTCCCGGCAAGACGATCCTCGAGGCTCTGAACACCGACCTCGTTTGCGACGCTATCAACACAGCCATGCGCGAGCTCTTCCTTCAGATCGTTTACGGCCGCTCACAGAGCGCCTTCTCTGAGAACGGTCTGGTGATCGGCGCTGGTCTGGAAGACCTGGGCAAGGGTCTCCGCTCTCAGACCGGTACGCTCTATGGCACTGTAGCCAAGGGTACGCGTTACCTCGAGCTGACTGAGGGTTACATCACCAAGATGTTCCTCGACAAGGACAGCCAGGTTTGCGGTTATGAGTATGTTCACCTGGGCAAGATGATGGAAGCCATCAAGAATGGTATGGACGCTAACGAGGCTGTGAAGAAGTTCACAGGTCGCTATGGCCGTACCACCGCTGAGCAGGGTATTGTTAAATCTATTGATCCACGTAAAGAATAATAAGGAGATACACTATGATTAGAACTGTAAGTTATGAAAGCCAGGAGCGCCGCGAGAAGCAGGTGCTGGCTGCTCTCAATGCCAATGGCATCAAGAGCGTAGAGGAGGCTAATCAGATCTGCGAGGACGCAGGTGTTGATCCTTATCAGATGTGTGAGGACACACAGCGTATCTGCTTTGAGAATGCAAAGTGGGCTTACGTATGTGGTGCTGCCATCGCTATCAAGAAGGGTGTGAAGACAGCTGCTGACGCTGCCGAGGCTATCGGTATCGGTCTGCAGAGCTTCTGCATTCCCGGTTCTGTTGCTGACGATCGTAAGGTAGGTCTGGGTCATGGTAACCTGGCTGCCCGTCTGCTCCGCGAGGAGACTGAGTGCTTCGCCTTCCTGGCCGGCCACGAGTCGTTCGCTGCTGCTGAGGGTGCTATCAAGATCGCTGAGATGGCCAACAAGGTGCGTAAAAAGCCTTTGCGCGTGATCCTGAACGGTCTTGGCAAGGATGCTGCTCAGATCATCAGCCGTGTAAACGGTTTCACCTATGTTCAGACCAAGTTCGACTATTTCACCAGTGAGTTGAAGGTGGTTCGTGAGATCCCCTACAGCGACGGTCCCCGTGCTAAGGTGAAGTGCTATGGTGCTGACGATGTACGTGAGGGTGTAGCTATCCTGTGGAAGGAGAATGTAGACGTATCGATCACCGGTAACTCTACCAATCCTACCCGTTTCCAGCACCCCGTTGCCGGTACATACAAGAAGGAGCGCGTTGCTGCAGGCAAGCCTTACTTCTCTGTAGCCAGCGGTGGTGGTACCGGTCGTACACTGCATCCTGACAACATGGCTGCAGGTCCCGCTTCTTACGGTATGACTGATACTATGGGTCGTATGCACTCAGACGCTCAGTTCGCAGGTTCTTCTTCTGTTCCTGCACACGTAGAGATGATGGGCTTCCTCGGTATGGGTAACAACCCCATGGTAGGTGCTACTGTAGCTATTGCCGTGGCTGTTGATCTCGCTCTCAACGGAAAATAATTAATTGTGCCGGTATTGCCGCTAAACCGGTAGCCGTCACTTGATAATCTCAGGCCCCTGCCTCACTCCTTAAGGGAGTAGGGCAGGGGCCTTTTTTGTCGTTCGCCATAAGAAAATCCGTGTGCTTTTTGTATAACTCGCTGAAATTGATTAAATTTGCAGTGATTTTTCGGACACTAAAAATAAAGCTTTATATATAATGAACATTTCTTATAAATGGCTCAAGGAATATGTTGACTTCGACCTTACGCCCCAGCAGACGGCTGATGCGCTGACATCCATTGGTTTGGAAGTGGACGACCTTGAGGAGGTTCAGGCAATCAAAGGCGGACTTAAAGGTCTGTTCGTGGGTAAGGTGTTGACTTGTGAGCCTCATCCAAACAGCGACCATCTGCATATTACAACCGTTGATCTGGGTAAGGGCGAGCCCCAGCAGATCGTGTGTGGCGCACCCAATGTGGCTGCCGGTCAGAAGGTGATCGTGGCCGATTTGGGCTGTGTGCTTTATGATGGTGATAAGGAGTTTACCATCAAGAAATCGAAATTGCGTGGTGTGGAGAGTCTGGGTATGATCTGTGCCGAGGACGAAATCGGCGTAGGTACCGATCATGCCGGCATTATCGTGTTGCCTGACGATGCTGTCGTAGGTACTCCCGCTGCAGAATATTATCATCTGGAGAGTGACTGGGTGATCGAGATTGACATCACCGCAAACCGTTCCGATGCGTTGAGCCACTATGGCGTGGCCCGTGATCTCTATGCATGGCTTGTACAGAATGGATATAAGACCAGCCTGCATCGTCCTAATTGCGACGCGTTTACGGTGGATAACAATGATCTGCCTATTGATGTGGAGATCGAAAACACGGAGGCCTGTAAGCGCTATGCCTGTGTGAGCATCACCGGTTGTGATGTAAAGGAAAGCCCCAAGTGGCTGCAGGATCATCTGCGTATGATAGGCCTGCGTCCTATCAATAATATTGTCGACATTACCAATTATATCATGATGGCCTATGGTCAGCCGATGCACTGCTTCGATGCGGACATGGTGAAGGGTCATAAGATCGTTGTGCGCACACAGCCTGAGGGTACAAAGTTTGTCACCCTTGACGGAGTAGAGCATACGCTGGGTGAGCATGATCTGAGCATCTGTAACGCTGAGGAGCCGATGTGCATTGCCGGTATCTTCGGTGGTAAGGGTAGTGGTACATACGAGACAACGAAGAATGTTGTTCTGGAGGCTGCTTACTTCCATCCCACCTGGATCCGCAAGAGTGCCCGCCGTCATGGCCTGAGCACTGACGCAAGCTATCGTTTTGAGCGTGGCATTGATCCTAATGGAGTCATTTATGCCCTTAAGCAGGCTGCCATCCTTTGCAAGGAGCTTGCCGGCGGTAAGGTGTCGATGGAGATCAAGGATGTGTATCCTACTCCCATGCATAACTTTACGGTAGACTTGAAGTATGACTATGTCAATACGCTGATAGGCAAGCAGATCACCCCCGAGACCATCAAGCACATTGTCCTCTCGTTGGAGATGGAGATCATCTCTGAGAATGAGCAGGGCCTGATGCTTAGCGTACCTGCTTATCGTGTGGATGTACAGCGTCCTTGCGATGTGGTGGAGGATATTCTCCGTATCTACGGTTATAACAATGTGGAGATCCCCACACAGCTGAAATCGTCGCTGACGGTGGAAAGTGATGAAGACCGTGAGTCCCGACTGGAGAATATCGTGAGTGAGGAGCTTGTTGGCTGTGGCTTCAATGAGATCATGAACAACTCGCTCACAAAGGTAAGCTACTATGATCATAACCAGTGGAACGCTTATCCTTGGGACAATGTGGCCAAGGTGATGAATCCACTAAGTGCCGACTTAGGTGTGATGCGTTCGACGCTTGTCTTTGGAGGTCTGGAAAGTCTGGTCCGTAATATTAACCGTAAGCGTACAAACCTCCGGTTCTTTGAGTTTGGAAACTGCTATCATTACAATAAGGAGAAAGACCTGCCTGAATCGCCGATCAAGGCATACACACAGGAACAGCATCTCGGTCTGTGGCTGACGGGCAAGCGTGTGGAAGGTTCATGGATTCATCCCAATGAGGATAGCTCCATCTTTGAGTTGAAAGCCTACGTGGAGAATATTCTCCGTCGTGCCGGTGTGCCTTCAGGACTGATCGTTGCCCAGAAGAGTGACAACAATCTGTTCCATGAGGCCTTGACCATCAAGACCCGTCAGGGTAAGGTGATCGCAGAGCTGGGAGTGCTCTCAAAAGCCGCCCTGCACACGGTAGGCATTGCTCAGCCGGTCTATTTTGCCGACATCAATTGGACTCACCTGTGGCAGACTGTCAAGAATGTGAAGATTGAGTTCAAGGAGTTGAGCAAGTATCCAGCCGTGAGCCGTGACCTCGCCCTGCTGCTAGATGATCAGGTTGAGTTCGCACAAGTGGAGCAGATCGCCCGTCAGAGTGAGAAGAAGTTGCTCAAGCGTGTTGAGCTCTTTGATGTGTACCAGGGTGACAATCTGCCTGCAGGCAAGAAGAGCTATGCTGTCAACTTCATCCTCGAGGATGAGGAGAAGACACTCAATGACAAGCAGATCGATGCCATCATGCAGAAGATCATCAAGAACCTCAAGGCTAAACTTGGCGCTGAGTTAAGATAATAAACAAAAAAATAAAATATTAAGTTTTTCATCCAATGGGAAGAGCATTTGAATATCGTAAAGCTACGAAACTGAAGAGATGGGGTCACATGGCCCGTACATTCACCAAACTGGGTAAGCAGATTTCTATCGCAGTGAAGGCTGGTGGTCCTGAGCCGGAGAACAATCCGACCCTGCGTGCCATCATCGCTACCTGTAAGCGTGAGAACATGCCGAAAGATAATATCGATCGTGCTATCAAGAACGCCATGGGTAAGGACCAGAGCGATTACAAAGAGGTGACTTACGAGGGATATGGTCCTCACGGAGTAGCTGTATTTGTTGAGACTCTGACAGACAATACAACCCGTACAGTGGCTGATGTGCGTTCGGTGTTCAATAAGTTCAATGGTAATCTCGGTACTCAGGGTTCTCTGAGCTTCCTCTTCGATCACAAGTGCGAGTTCACTTTCAAGAAGAAGGATGATACCAACATGGACGATCTGATCCTTGAGCTTATCGACTACGGAGTAGATGATGAGTATGACGAGGACGAGGAGACGAATGAGATCACAATCTATGGTGCTCCTACCAGCTTCGGTGACATTCAGAAGTACCTTGAGGATAGTGGCTATGAGATCACATCTGCTGAGTTCACCCGTATCCCCAATGATCTGAAGGACGTTACTCCTGAGGAGCGCGAGTCTATCGATAAGATGGTGGAGAAACTCGAGGAGTTTGATGATGTGCAGAACGTGTACACCAATATGAAGCCTGAGGTAGCACCTGCAGAATAATTCCATTATATTCGATACATTTAAAGGTGTGTTTCAGAGATGATGCACACCTTTTATATAATAAGAAAGAGTCCGGTTTAATGCCGGACTCTTTGCTTGTAGTATGCTCGGCATGAGCTTAATCTAA
>HF988471.1 GCA_000431975.1 Prevotella sp. CAG:924
CCGCCACTCCATCGGCATCTGTTACATCGGCGGCCTGTCCGCCGACGGCACGCCTGCCGACACCCGTACGGAGGCCCAGCGTGCCACCCTGCGCCGCCTGCTGGCGTCCCTGCACCGGCGCTTCCCGCGGGCCCTCATCGTCGGCCACCGCGACCTCGACCCGTTGAAGGCGTGCCCGTGCTTCGACGCGGCTAAGGAGTATGCCGACCTGCAGCCCCGCTAAGCATCGCCGCGGCCTCTGAAGACGGACCTATCCCGACAGCCCGACCTGCCTATCCTCGGGCGGAGCGCGAGCCCCTACGGCTCCCCCGCCCTGCGCAGACGCATTCCGGCAGACCGCCCTGCCGTCCCCGTCCGTCCCTCTGTCCTTGATGACAGCCTCCCCCCGACCGTCGTGCCGGACCGTGAGGCTGTCATCTTGTTCTTGCAGGCAGGCCGGCCGGCCCGCCGGTTCTCATCCCCGACGACCCTGATCAGCCATCCGGCCTACGACTAAGAAACAGATGCTGTTTGTAGGTTAGTCCCTGCTTGACATGGGAGCGGCACACCTTAATCATATAAGGTCTCCTAGGCCGGACGGCCATCCGCTTCACCGCCATGCCCTTCCCTGGCCTCACACATCCCTACGCGCTTCCTGTAAGATGTCCGTATCCAGCGCACGGGCTCATAGCGACATACGTCCTTTTAAAAGTCCTGAGGTGTGCTTCTCATTCTCTCACGTTTCATACGACATCGTTTTCATGGTCTTGCTCCTTTCCGGAAGTTTCTCTCTTGCACTATAACGGTGCGTCCCTCTATGAAGGCTCTTCCAAACGCAAATGTACTAAAAAACATCGAAAGACGGACATCATAAGCCGAAAAAGTCTAAAAACAATTACGGACACGCCATGCCGTTGCCCGACCACCCGTGTCGGGCGTCCCAACACATCAATTGCCTGGACGCCGAGACGAAGGAAGGACGCACCGGGATACGTCCCTACAGACCAATGCTCATAACGACAGCTTATATATACGCTACTCTGAGCTATTCATTAACACGATCTTTTTATTTCAAATAATCGTGAATGAATATAGGGAAAGAGTTCAATATTGCCACTTCATCCTTTGTAAGCACATATTTTTCCTTCTGAGCTGTGAATATGGCTTTTTGATTGATATCATCTTTTTTGTCGGGCAGTACATTGTTTCCTGATATGATATAGTTGGCCTTGCGCACATTCTGTTCCCTCAGCATGGCCCAGTTCTTTCTCACCTCCTCTTCTGGAGTTTTTGCCAGGTCTATGAATTTGTATCCTTTGGCTTCGGCACAGGCAAATGTTTCTGCCTCGCCTTTAAATTTGTGATCAGCGCATATCTGCCTTGTCACAGCATATTGCCAATAATGGGCATCCGGCAATGTCTTTGTATATTTAAGCGACTCTATCATCGGATAGTTGATGTATAGTTTTCCGTTGTCCGTCTCATTGTCAAAGAAGTCCAGCATATCCTCTAATATGGAGTTCACATTCTTGACGCCTATCCGATTCTGGAAGTCGTAATCGAAGAATAGGAATATTTGAGAGAACAAGGTATCCAGTCGCGCACCTTCCGGCACATTGATGCCATTGTCTTTTAAAGGCAACGAGCGGAACAGATCATAATCATTATCTCTCAACTTTCTGTACAAGGTGGGCAGGTCATGGCTGCATTTCACGATCTTCACGGCTTCTCCGGAAAGGAGAAGCCGTTCCAGAGAACCGAACACCATAGGCTCGGCTTTCATTCCTTCAAACACAAATAGAATCATACGCCAAATGTTCCTCCGCGGTAAAGTTTTTCCAGATTATGCCCAAAGCGCAGCTCCTTGTCTGTTAAGTCACAGATGGCATTTATCTTATTGTTCTTCAGTATGAAGAAGCAGTCCGGTCTTAGCAGGTCATTTGTCAGCAGGAATGTGTCGTGAGTCGTCACGAACGCCTGGTGATCGCCTTTGAACAGCAGTTTGCAAACCGTATATGATAGTTCATAATGATAGAAAGCGTCAAACTCGTCTACAAATACGAAAGAGGCATTGGCCATCTCCTTCAGCCAGTAGTATTGCAGTTCCAAATTCAACGTGCCGGTAGAAGCGACCAGCGAGAAGGGCATTTTCACCCCGCCGATCAGGCAATACAAGACCTTGTCCCCTTCTGCCGGTTGGGCAAATGTGAAGTCCTGCTGGCTGGTTTCTCTCAGATACGTGGCGAAATCATCCGTAAGGTTATTGTTGATAATGTATTCCTCGATATTGCTTCCGCCCTCTTTCAAACCGATAAATTCCCTATAGTCAAGACTTCTGAAAAACAGCATGTTCTCCACAAAATTCTTAAGTTGCAGGATGGCATGACCTTCAGCCAATGGCACCGTAGCTACCAGATAGTTGATGATGGATATTTTGTTCGCACTTGCCTTCAGACTGTTGATGGCAGCGTCAGACAAGGCAAACTCTTCCGCCACTCTCAGCGTGTCAGCATCTTTATACACCAGCTCCTTCCCGTTCAACAGCAATGTCTCGCTTACAAGTTCGCCTTGAAATTCCTTTGCTCTTTTTGAGTAGTTATAGTTCATCACATTTCCGTCAAAGGCGAATGTGTATTCAAACTCCACAGGATTAAGATGGTTGGCGGCATTTACAAAATTCACATAGTAGTCCGGTTTTTTCCATTTATGTGACAAGTGGTTGGCAATGTCAAAAATTGCCAGTCCGAGATTGGTCTTACCCGCTCCATTGGGACCATACACGATTCCGTTCTTTATCACACCGTCTTTTATAGCGTTGGTGTTGAAAGCGTAACTGCTTGGATGAGATAGATCCCATTCAATTTTTTCCGCAAAGCCACGGTAATTTTTCACAGCGAATTTTGTAAGCATGATATCGGACATAATGGATGATTACTTAATGGTTTGTTTACAAAGATATATAAAAAAGGCAATATCCGTAATTTTTTTACGGATAATAAAGATCCCATATAAAGAATTTAAAAACCTTTAACCCATATTATTCGATTCATCTGTCATACATGACCATTTATGCCGTCTGCTGGACAACGACTATTTAATGCAGGGACGTATCATCAAGCCATATAGACCGTTTTCTTTCTCCGCATACTTGCAAATGAACTCAGACATTTATACTTTTGTGAAATACATAGTTTTTATGTTTAGTTGGTTGGCACTCCTAAATGACAAATTTCCGGGCTGACACACAGGTGCGACCCTTTTTTCGATTTATCAGACACACTTTTTGAGACAGTATCCCGGATTGGTGTATTATTTCCCGTTCAAGCAGAATTTGTTCGTGGTTATTGTGGACATATATGTATTTCATCCCCAGCAGTTGGAAAAAAGTTCCAATTTACAGCAGGTTCGTTCCCGGAGTTTATCGACCAGTATTACGGCCGTGTGATTTTTGCCCTAATCCGGCTCAGACTTGCCTGCGTTACGCCTAAATAGGTGGCGATACTTCCCAGCGGCAATCGCTGTAACAAATCTGGTTCTTTCTCCAATAGCTCCTTATACCGTTCCGAAGCGATAGCGGACAACATAGAAATCAGCCGTTCCTCAGTGGCAAGCAACTCCATCTCCGCATAACGCCGTCCCCAATTGGCGATGTGCAAGTCTTCCGAAAACAACTCTTTCAATTTTTTCCTTTTCAATACATATAAGACGGAATCTTCCATCAATTCCATTGTTTCATATCCCGGCTCGTCATTTACATAGCCTTTCATAGAAACAAGGGTCGCTCCCTCTTTGCCGACCCAAAAAGTAATTTCTTTCCCATCCACCGAAGTATAGGCACGGACAATGCCTTGTTTAATGAAAAAGATGTCTTTCTCCACCTTGCCGCATTCCAATACTCGGAATCTTTTGGGATATGAGACTTCCGTCAGGCATTGTTGCAACCTGTCCAAAGATGCGTCCGGCATGGCATATCTTTGGTTGATGATTTCCTTTATATCCATAGTTCATTGCTGTTGTTAGTGTGCAAAATTATAAAATAGCATATGGAAACGAGAATAAACAGATGTTTTTTGTCAAATGAAAAGTCTGTTTTTGCCAAATGCAAAAAGCTATTAGGGATTGCTTATTTATTTTTGCACCCGAATTTAATAAATCATAAGTATGAATTGGATAATCTTATTATTGGCAGGATTGTTTGAGGTGAGCCTCACATTCTGTTTAGGAAAAACGAGAGCAGCATCAGGAGTTGAATTTTATTTGTGGGGAAGCGGTTTCCTTGCCTCTACCGTACTGAGCATGACTTTGCTTTCCAAAGCGGTACAGACTTTGCCTTTGGGAACTGCGTACGCCATTTGGACGGGAATCGGAGCGGTTGGTACGGTTTTGATTGGGATATTCGTTTTCAAGGAACCTGCCACTCCCATCCGGCTTTTCTTCCTCTTCACGCTCATTGCATCCTTGATAGGATTGAAAGTCGTGTCATACTGAAAGGAGGCGACAAATGAAGTATGAATTAAGAGAGAACCAAGGCATTCCAGTACCTCTGCTGGCTTTGATGGCAGTTGCTACCGGACTTTCCGTTGCCAACTGCTACTACAACCAACCTTTGTTGGGTAGCATGGCAAAAGATTTCGCGGTAAACGACTTTTCTGCTAGCATGGTAGCGACATTGACACAGATAGGCTATGTGACCGGACTTGTGTTTGTCATCCCGCTTGGTGATTTGGTCTCACGAAAGAAGCTGATATTGACCAATTATATCATATCTTCGTGCGCCTTGCTTGCCATAGCCTTTGCCCCGAACATCTATTACGTGTGGGGCGCATCATTGCTTGCCGGCTCATCTTCGGTTATGCCGCAATTTTTCATTCCGTTAGTATCTTACTATTCACCCCCCTGCGCACAAAGTGCGCAACGTAGGGATTATACAATCTTGCCTGCTCATAGGCATTCTTGGTTCACGGGTATTCAGTGGCGTTCTGGCTGACGTATGGGGATGGCGTTCCGTCTATTTTGTAGCTTGCTTGTTTATGCTCGGATGCTTCCTGATGATTCACAAGATGCTACCCGCGCTGTCTACCTGTTCTCAAGAAAGTTATGCAGGGTTGATGAAATCTTTGTTGCGGCTGCTCTCCCAATACCCGTACTTGCGTATCGCATCGCTGAGGGCGGCATTGGCTTATGGCTCGTTCTTCGCTTTGTGGAGTTGCCTTGCTTTTCGGATGAAACAGGAACCTTTTTTTGCTAGCGACGACATTATCG
>HF988472.1 GCA_000431975.1 Prevotella sp. CAG:924
TAAAAGGGCTTCGGGATGAATTATTATGCCATTTTGTTTTTTACCGGACAGCAATAATTGTTATTGCGTCACAAACACCCTCCAGCTGCCATCTTTCTCGCCTCGTTCGACGTATTTCTTCTGTATGAGTTGATCGAGCAGTTTCTGAATGGCTGCGATGCTGATGCCTGTGATTTCCTTTATGTCGGCCAAGGTAAGTGTCGGTTCTGTTCGCATGGCATTCAGGATCTTTGTATAATTGGGGGTGCGGAATGCGATGCGTTCTCCATCATACCACCACACATTTTCATTCTTTTCGCTTACAAACAATACATCATTATAAACCTCTGTTGCAACTAAATCATTGAAATATTTCAAGAACGGACGAATATCCTTAATCTCTGCGTGAGCACCATCACTGGGGATAGGACCTACTTCGAGGTCGGCTTGATGCAGAGCCTCCAGATATTCACTCTTCTTGCGACTGCGGACAACGACCATCGGGTAATGATGGCGAGTTAGAATAAAGTTTACCATCAGTCGGGCAATGCGACCATTCCCATCCTCAAAGGGGTGAATGCGTATATATCGGTAATGGAATAATGCAGCTAGCTCCACAGGAGAGAGCTTTCCATCCTGCTCTGCCTTGTTATACCAATCCACCAAGTCAGCCATCAGGCCGGGTGTCTCTTCTGGCGACGCATACTCAAACCTATCACCATATCGGGTAATGACACTGTTGGGTCTGGTCTTATACTGACCGGCATGTATTATATAACTTGTCTGCACGCCACCTGGGAGATTACGATATACCGTGTAATCTTCACGAAGTAGAGTCTTATGTAAGGTTCGGATAAAATTCTGGGTCAAGGGAATTTCTTTCATTTTCGCTTCCTCAGTCATCATACGAAGGCCAACGTTGCTTGCTGCCATCTCTTGCACATCGCGCACATCAGCCTCGCCAATCACTTTACCAAAAAGCAATAAGATTTCCGTCTGGCCATAGGTCAGTGTATTACCCTCAATGTGGTTGCTGTTGTAATTGAAGTCCACTGTAAAACGACGGCTAAGCCTTTCCCGATCCTTATCGGATAGTGGTTGTAACTCTTGCCACGCAGCCAGTGCTTTCTTGATATTTAGGTATTTCATACGCCTGAACATTTATTATCAACAGTGCGAATATATAAGAAAGTTTTCAATATGGTTGTATAGATACAACCTTTTTATGGTTTTTTGATAGTATATTGGATAGTAAGATGGGGGATTGTCGCGCCTATACCCGATTATGTCTATTAATTGAATCTATTTTTTATCTTAAACTCTGAGGGCTGAATGGCGGGCAAGACAACCGATATACTCAATATCGGCGGTAGTGTTTCACTGAATGTGTCTGATAAATCGAAAGGGCCTGGCACCTGCGTGTCAGCCCCGGTGTTTGTAGTTTAAGAGTGCTGAACATACAAACTATGCACTTCACAAAAGTACAAA
>HF988473.1 GCA_000431975.1 Prevotella sp. CAG:924
TGACGGAATTAAACGACAGTCCCTACTATATGTTCAGTGGTTTTCTTCTTTTTATGCATAACTTTTCACTCCAAATTTCGGAAGAGCCATTTTTAATTACGATTGTTTCAATTTCTTGTTTGGTAACCTCTAAAAATTAGTCATTAGAGATGGATTGCCTTCATTTCCAATGATTGCCATTAGAAATTTCCATTGCCCCGCAATAAAACATCTTCAAGGTGTACAAATAAAAGCCGCTCTGTTCTTAAGAACAAAGCGGCTTTCGTGCGCCCTTAGGGACTCGAACCCTAGACCCACTGATTAAGAGTCAGTTGCTCTACCAGCTGAGCTAAGGGCGCGTGGTAGAAAAGAAAAGTGCGCCCTTAGGGACTCGAACCCTAGACCCACTGATTAAGAGTCAGTTGCTCTACCAGCTGAGCTAAGGGCGCATATTCTTTTGCAATCCTCAGCAAGGTTTGTGGCCTCATTTCCGAATTGCGAGTGCAAAGGTAGCGTCTTTTTGCGAGATAACCAAACGTTTGGCAAAGTTTTTTTAATTTTCTTTCTTTTCTTTTCCCTTGTCTTACCATATTCTGGGAATACAGCCGGCTTTCCTTACATATTCATCTTCTTTTTCGATTTGTCGTTGCAATTCATCTTTCCCAACAGGAAGTCTTATATGACAGGGAGAAAAGGCAACGTTGGATGATGGGAGGTGTGATGACGGTGAGTGGAATATTTTGATAGCCGTTGGTGACAAGAGGGGCATCGTGAATCGGCGTGCCGTCCATGCTCTTTAAGCCATATGTTAGGGTTGAGATGATAGGAAGCAGGGAAGGGATGATTTATGATGTCTTATTGTTGTCCAATTCCTCTGGATGAGAGAGGGCGTATTGATAATAGTCCTTTGTGTCCATTCCCTCAGGGAAATAGTCGTGCAGCATGAGCCGCGTGGGTATGGGTGCGTAGAGACAGCTCTTTTTTAGGAAATTGAGATATTCTTCGAATTTTCCAAGCTCTCTCGCACATAAGGCAAGGAGTATCCATCCGTTGCCTATTTCCTCATCGGGAATGAGGGCGGTGTGTGGCAATAGGAAATTGTAAGCCATCTCCACAAATCCGGCATCGTAATAAGCATCGGTGATGTTCAGGCATACTTGAAAGTTGGCTTGAGGATCAGAGAGTGCTTTTGAGAACCACTCGACGGCCTGCTTAGGCTTTTCCATAAGCAGGTATACGTGACCTCGCATGATGTAGATGTTGTCCATATCTGCTCCAGGCAGATCCTCCATCGCCTTGAGATACTGGAAACTCTCGTCATAACGCTTGAGATAGGCATTGATAAAGACGAGTTGATTGCAGACGGCATCAAAATGTTCGGAATTGTGAAAGCACCTCACCTTATATAAGTGTTCAAGATGGGGCAGGGCCTCTTGTGGGCGGTTGAGATTGATGAGGGTGAGGGCGATGTTGAATTCTGCCGTCTCGTTCTCCGCATCCTTACGGAAGAGTTGCTGGTAGAGTCTTAGCGCATCCTCATAGTTGCCTAGCATATAGAGTCCGTTGGCTTTATAGAGCTGGGCATTGGGATCGTTGGGGTTGATGGCGAGCGAATAGTCGCAACTCTCAATGCTGGCCTTAGGATCATTCTGGAGATATTGCACTGTGGCCAGATAGTTCCAATAGCTGACATTGAATGGATTGCGGTCGAGCAAGCGATTGAACAGTTTTCCGCTCTCTTTCAGATCGCCGTGATCCATGGCTATGCGGGCCTCTACCTCTTGATAGTCGGGCTCTTCTGTGGAATGGCTGCGGTCGAGCCATTGCTGGGCATAGTCCATCTGCTGATAGTCGCAGAAGAGGAGCGCGACATCGAGGACATAGTCCTCCACATCCTCATCGTCGATCAGAGGATATTTCTCTTCGAGATATTGGTTAGCCTCCTGTGTCCGTTTGTTGGCCAGCATCACCTCTGCCACGGCATAATAATAGTCGAGGTCGGTCTTGTCGGCTATCCGGTCAAGATAGCTCCAGGCCTCTTTCTCATCGCCATGAATAAGTGCTGCCACACGTGCCTTAAAGGCTAACGGTGCGACGGCATTGGGAAATAAGGAGAGAGCATAGTCGACTGCCTCTTGCGCTTTCTGAAACTCTCCGCGTTGTTGATAGTAGTCGGCTATGTCGGTCAGATCATCAGCCTCCATATATAGAGGCTGATGATCCCGGATGGCTTCTTCGTAGGTTTTTAGAAGACCTGCGAATTTCTTACTTTGATAATAATTATCGTCCAAGAGATAGAGTCCTTATTTGTTTTGCTGCTTTCCCCAAGTGTCCTTGAGGCCTACCGTCTTGTTGTAGACAGGGTGCTCGGCAGAACCATCGGGGTCGGCCATGAAATATCCGATGCGCTGGAACTGGAGGTATTCTCCCGGTTTGCGTGCGGCGGCATATTCCTCTACATAGGCGTGCTTGTTCACGTGGAGAGAGTCCTTGTTGAGGAGCTCGTGGAAATCGCGCTCGTCAGCAGAGGGATTCTCTACTGAGAAGAGACGGTCGTACTCGCGCACCTCTGCCTCTACGCAGTGGCTTACGCTCACCCAATGGAGCGTACCCTTCACCTTACGGTCGGCGCCTGGCATGCCGCTCAGTGTGTCGGGATCATACTCGGCCTGTATCTCGGTGATGTTGCCGTCAGCGTCCTTCGTGCATCCGGTACACTTCACGATATAGGCGTTCTTCAGACGTACCTCCTTACCCGGCGTCATGCGGAAGAATTTCTTAGGAGCATCCTCCATGAAGTCGGCACGCTCCATCCACAGCTCGCGTGAGAAGGTGATGGTGTGAGAGCCTGCGGTCTCATCCTCAGGGTTGTTGATGGCCTGCATCTCCTCTGCCTTGTCAGCGGGATAGTTGGTGATGACGAGCTTGACAGGATCGAGCACAGCCGATACGCGGGTGGCTCTCTTGTTCAGGTCGTTGCGGACAGCGGCCTCGAGCAGTGCCATGTCGTTGAGTGCGTCAAACTTGGTGTATCCGATAGAGTCGATGAAGGCGCGGATGGATTCGGGTGAGTAACCGCGACGGCGCATGCCACAGAGGGTCGGCATACGGGGATCGTCCCATCCGTTGACGAGGTGCTCGTCCACGAGCGTGTGGAGCTTGCGTTTCGACATCACTGTGTATGTGAGGTTGAGACGGTTGAACTCGATCTGTCGGGGACGGTTGTCGTGCAGTGCCTGTGCGGCCGTGCCGTCATATTCTTTCAGATAGTCGATGAACAGATCGTACAACGGACGGTGGGGCACAAACTCCAATGTGCAGATGGAGTGGGTGACACCCTCGAAGTAGTCGCTCTGTCCGTGTGCGAAGTCGTACATAGGGTAGCAGTGCCATTGCGTTCCCGTGCGGTGGTGAGGCGTCTGGATGATACGGTAGATCACCGGGTCGCGGAAGTGCATGTTGGGGTTGGCCATATCGAGCTTGGCGCGAAGCACCATAGAGCCTTCAACGGCTTCAGGAGTATTCATGTGCTGGAAGAGCCGGAGGTTCTCCTCAATGGGACGATCGCGGTAAGGACTGGCTATACCCGGAGTCGTCGGCGTTCCTTTCTGCTGGGCGATCTGTTCAGAGGTCTGCTCGTCCACATAGGCATGGCCCTCTTTGATCATCCAGATGGCGAAATCCCAAAGGCGCTGGAAATAGTCGCTGGCATAGTAGATGTTGCCCCACTTGAAGCCAAGCCACTTGATGTCGTTGAGGATGTTGTCTACATACTCAGTATTCTCTTTAGAGGGATTGGTGTCGTCGAAACGGAGATTACAAACACCGTTATGTCTTTCTGCTACGCCGAAGTCCATGCAGATAGCCTTGGCGTGACCAATGTGCAGATAGCCGTTGGGCTCTGGCGGGAAACGTGTCTGAAGACGGCCACCGTTCTTGCCCTCGGCCAGATCCTGCTCTACATATTGTTCAACGAAGCTGACGCTGTGCTTCTCTTCTTCTGTGGAATGATCGTTTGTTGTCATACTCCTTTTAAATTTGTATTTGTTGTTTGCAAAGATAGTGATTTTCGTGCGATTGGGCTGTATAAACGTGTGAAAATATTCGTCCTTTTACATATAAGAGGAGATGCGGAGAGACCATATTTTAAAATTTTATAAACTAGTGCTAAGATTTACAGATTTTTCTTTGGCTGTTATGTAAAAAAGCCCAATCTTTGCAAGCGTTATCCTGAATACAATCTTTTTACCTTAAGGAAAGACTAATACCTATTGAGAATAATGGCACGGGCTGTGAAGCTGGTGCCATTTTTTTGTGCCTTTTTCTTATATGTCGGGCAGAGGACATCTCTTAGATTATCAGGAAGAAAAGGAGATGGCGTTTCGTCCGCAACCCCCGACAAAAGGAGTAAATGATGATAAATGGAGCAAACGGCTCATTTCTTACTTAGATAGCAAGTAATCAGGATGGCAGCTTGTGCTGTTGACAGTTTTTGATAAAAAATATTTGAGGGACGAAGAGCAAAAATTTTTCTTTTGCTCTTCGTCCCTCAAACATTTTAAGATTTTTTTTTATAATAGTTGGAGACGTATATGTATATTACGTTTATTTTATTCCTCTCTCATTGAGTGCCTTGGCGTATTCGGCTGCATAGGCGAGATGTTGGCTATACGTGGTGGCGAAGTTATGCGTGCCGCTGAAGTCCGGTTTCGCACACATATAGAGGTAGTTATGGTGCACCATATTGAGGACGGCGTCAATACCTGCCACAGAGGCAATACGGATAGGCCCTGGAGGCAGACCGGGATTGCGGTAGGTGTTGAAGGGTGAGTCGATGTAAAGAAGATTGTTGTAGATGCGCTTTAATCCGAACTGCTTCCATGCGAACTTGATTGTCGGGTCGGCCTGCAGGGGCATTCCCTCAGGATATTCGGCATTGCGGATCATCAGACGGTTGTAGTACATACCGGCCACCATGGGCTTCTCACCATTGTTGGCAGTCTCCTCATCGATGATGCTGGCGAGTGTACATACCTCTATGGGGGAGAGCTTGAGCTTTTGAGCCTTAGCTGTGCGGTCAGCGGTCCAGAAGCGGGTATTCTCCTTCTTCATACGCTCGAGGAACTTCTCGGGAGTGATCGTCCAATAGATGTCGTAGGTGTTGGGGATCATCATGGCAGCAATCGTCGTGGTGTCATATCCCAGTTTCTGGCAAAGAGCCTCGTCGGTGAGTGCCTTTACCCATGTAAGGCTGTCTTCCATGAACTTGCGTCCCAGTACGCCGGCAAGGTCCGGCATGGTACGTACGGAGGGAAGGGTGAACGAAAGTGGTTCCTGCATGCCGTTTTTCAGATGGCGCCATACCTTGAATGTACCCATTGAAGGCGTGATCTCATAGCGTCCGGGACGGATGTGCTCAATGAGGTTGCTGTGACGGGCCAGCGTACAAAGGGCATGGAAACTTTGCCTCTTGGCAATAGGTTGTACCTTCACGACGAGTGAGTCGTAGGTGTCGTCTTGGTCGAGATACAGGTAGACGGTCTTGTCTTCCTTTGAGAATGAGGAAAAGAAATACGAGTACCCGATACCGCACAAGATGATCAGACAGACGGCTGCGGGAATAAGATATTTCTTTTTAAGATCTTTCTTCATGTCTTGTGTTGATGTTTACGCTATAAAATATATATGCAAAGTTACACCATTTTGGTTTCCTAGCAAAACTTTTAGGATTTTTGTTTTAAGGACTACTAAAATATGATGTATCTTTTCTCAGAATGAAAAATATATGATACTTTTGCACTATGACATTGCAGTTCAGCATTCATTATCGAGCCATTTTCGGACAGTCGGTGTACGTGTCCATTCGGTTTCTTACGAATGAGGGTCGTATGCTGGAGCACGCTGTTGCCCTTCACACTGATGACGGCGATCGCTGGACAGGTGAGACACAGGGTGTCGTGGGGCATCATAGGCTTCGGTTTATGACTTATTCCTATCAGCTGAGGGACGGTAAGGGCAAGGTGTGCCGGAAGGAGTGGGATGCCGTGCCGCGTTGCTGTATTCTGACGGCCGGCCGGTCGTATTATTTTCAGGATATATGGCGCGACCTCTCCGTAGTACGTTATCTCTTTCCCAAGAGTGACCGTCCGCGGTATCCCTTGCGTGACATCCCGAGCTTTTGCCGTAGCGTCATCTTCCGTGTGTCAGCACCGCATGTCGATGACAATCACAGTGTGGCGATTCTGGGAAGCGACCCGGTATTGGGCGACTGGAATGAGGCGCATTATCTGTTGCTGCATTATATCGGGGACGGTGACTGGGCGTTGTCGATCAATGCCCAGGCCTTGAAGCTTCCCTTCTCGTTTAAATACGTAGTGGTGGACAATGAGACACGGGACGTCGTAGAATGGGAAAGCGGATGGAACCGTGAGTTGGATGTGGATGAGATCAAGAATGGCATGCAACTTGTCATTTACGGCGGAAATGTCCGAACGAAGGCATTGCTTACTTACAGTGATGAGCTCTTAGGAGAGCAGCATAGCATAGAACATGAAATATCAGACTTATATATTTGATCTTGACGGTACATTGCTCAATACACTGACAGATCTGGCGGCTAGCTGCAATTTTGCATTGCGCACGCACGGAATGCCGGAACGTACTGTCGATGAGGTAAGAAGATTTGTGGGTAACGGAGTGAAGAAACTGATGGAACGGGCCATCCCGGATGGTCTGGACAATCCGCTCTTTGATGACACGTATAAGGCATTCAGAGAACATTACCTTATACATAGTCTGGATCATACGGAACCTTATCCCGGAATCCGAGAACTGCTGCTGACGCTGAAGCAAAACGGTGTGAAGATGGCCGTCGTGTCCAATAAGTTCTACGCTGCCACGCAGGAACTCTGTCGACATTTCTTTTCAGACACGATCAGCGTGGCCATCGGCGAGCGTGAGGACATCCGCAAGAAGCCGGCTCCCGACACGGTCAACGAGGCCTTGCGCCAGTTGGGCGCCTCGCGTGAGACAGCCGTATATATCGGTGATTCTGATGTCGACATAGATACGGCCCGTAACAGCAGCATGCCTTGCATCAGCGTGCTTTGGGGATTTCGCGATAAGGAATTCCTGCTTGAGCACGGAGCAACGACGCTGGTGAGAGAACCGGCGGAGATTGCTGAAATATAAACTTGGCAATCTGATACATCACAATGCTTTATAAGATGTGTATCGCTGTCAAAAGAGCAATTTCGTGGATAAGTATAAGTAGACAAAGGTATTTGTAGACTTACAGACATTTCCAGTACATTCTAGAAAGTTCGATAGATTTAAGAATGAAAGAATATCGTGTGTCAATGGTTCTTTGGCCATTGATGCACGTTTTTTATATGTCCTTTTATATCATCGGAAGTGGTGATATAGGTTAGGTGTCAAGATGAGATCTTGTCGGTCGTGAATATCCTGATGTATTAGACCGTTGTGTCTGTGCGACAAGTCGTTACAGGTGTTGGAGACGTCAGCCTGACGTAGGGTAATAGGTGAGTCTTGATTCTCATACTGAGGCTGTAACAGTAAACAAGATCCCCCGGATCGGTTGCGCTGCAACATGGATCCGGGGGATCTGTGTGGAAATCCCCAATAAGGGGATGGGTATGCCTTATCCGAAGTTATCGTACATAATGCTCTCGGGCTCAACGCCGAGGCTGTCGAGATAGTCGGTTACGGTCTTGATCAGCATAGGTGGTCCGCAGAGGTAGTATTCGCAGTCCTCGGGTGCTTCGTGATCCTTCAGATAGGTGTCGCGGATACAGTTCACGGCGAAGCCCGTATAGTAGCTTACTCCTGCAGCATCGGCCTTGGGATCAGGACGGTCGAGTGAGAGGTGGAAGTGGAAGTTGGGATATTCCTTTTCCAGTTCCCAGAAGTCCTCCAGGAAGAAGGCCTCTCCGAGTGCACGTGCTCCATAGAAGAAGTGCATCTCACGGTCGCGCGTATGTAATGTCTTGAGCATGTGCATGATCTGTGAGCGAAGCGGAGCCATACCGGCACCACCACCGATCCAGATCATCTCTTTCTTGGAGTCGAAGTGAGGATGGAAATCACCGTAAGGACCGCTCATCATCACCTTGTCACCCGGCTTGAGTGAGAAGATGTAGGAAGAGCCGATACCGGTCGGTACATCCTGGAAGCCTACCTGCGGACGGGGCAGGAACGGCGTGGAGGCAATACGCACGGTCAGCGTGATGATGTCGCCCTCGGCGGGATAGTTGGCCATGGAGTAGGCACGTATCGTCGGCTCGGGGTTGTGAGCCTTCAGCGAGAGGATGTTGAACTTCTGCCAAGCTCCGATATAGTCGGGACCGATGTCATCCTTGTCGAAGTCCTTGTCGTAGTCGATCGTGTCGTAGGCCGGAATGCGGATCTGTGCGTAGGAGCCAGGGATGAAGTCCATATGCTCGCCCGGGGGGAGAGCCACCTTGAACTCCTTGATGAAGCTCGATACGTTCTTGTTGGAGATGACGGTGCATTCCCATTCTTTTACGCCCAGGATCGACTCGGGGATCTTGATCTTGAAGTCGCCCTTCACCTTCGTCTGGCATCCGAGACGCCAGTGCTCCTTGATCTGCTTGCGTGTGAAGTGAGGCTTCTCAGAATCGAGGATCTCGCCACCGCCTTCCAGCACCTGCACCTTGCACTGTCCGCAGCTGGCTTTACCGCCACAGGCAGAGGGAAGGTAGATGCCGTTCTGGTTGAGCGTAGACATCAGGCTGTCGCCCTGTGCCACCTCGAGGGTCTTGTCGTCGTTGATGACGATCTTTACGTTGCCGCTCGGGCTCAGGTATTTCTTAGCCACGAGCAGGATAGCCACGAGCAGGAGGATGATCACGAGGAACACTCCTATGCTTGCAAATATAAATGAGCTGTTCATATTCTATCTGTCCTCCATTGATTAAAATTTAAGGCCGGAGAAGCACATCATGGCCATTGCCATGAGGCCCACGGTGATAAAGGTGATGCCCAGTCCCTGAAGCGGCTTGGGTACGTCGCTGTACTGCATCTTCTCGCGGATGGCACCCATGGAGACGATGGCCAGACACCATCCCAGACCGGATCCTACAGCATAGGCGATGCTGTCCCAGATGCTGGTGATAGCCTGTGTGGAGGCGGGATCCATCAGGATGCGCTGCTGCATGAACAATGAGCAACCCATGATGGCGCAGTTCACGGCGATCAGCGGAAGGAAGATACCTAAGGCTGAATAGAGTGAGGGACTGTATTTCTCTACGGCCATCTCGACCAGTTGGGTGATACCGGCGATGACGGCGATGAAGAGGATGAAGCTCAGATAGCTCAGGTCGACGCCGGGAATAAGACAGTCGGGACCTAATACCTTAGTCTGAAGCAGATAATCTATGGGGACAGTGACAAGCAGCACGAACGTTACCGCCATACCCAGTCCCAATGATGTCTTCACATTCTTGGATACTGCCAGGAAAGAGCACATACCCAGGAAGTAGGCGAAGATCATGTTGTCGACAAAGATCGACCGGAAGAAGAGTGATATGAGATGTTCCATAGTTTACTTGTCCTCCTTGCTAAAATAAGAACGGTGAATCCAGATGATGCATCCCAGCAGGATCAGTGCCATGGCGGGCATGGTCATCATGCCGTTGTTCACGTAGCCTGCCTCGAAGAAGCTGTCGGGGATAACTTTAAAGCCAGCGAAGGTGCCGCGTCCGAGAACCTCGCGTACGGTGCCTACGATGAACAGGATGATGGCATAGCCGAGTCCGTTGCCGATACCGTCGAGGAACGAAGGCCAAGGCTTGTTCATCATGGCGAAGGCCTCGAGACGACCCATGAGGATACAGTTGGTGATGATCAGACCGACATATACGCTCAGCTGTACGGAGATGTCGTAAGCGAATGCCTTGAGGATCTGGCTTACAATGGTCACCAGAGCTGCTACCACAACGAGCTGCACAATAATACGGATACGCTGTGGGATGGTCTTACGGATGATCGAGATGATCACGTTCGAGAAGGCGGTGATCACCGTTACCGCCAGTCCCATCACAATGGCCGGTTTCACCTGTGTGGTCACGGCCAGGGCACTACAGATACCCAGCACCTGAATCAAGATAGGGTTGTTCAGGTTCAGGGGATCGATGAGTGCCTGCTTATTTTGTTTACTGAATAAAGCCATTTTCTTTATCTTTTTGAGCTCTGAACTTTAAGATAGGGACTTTTGCCGGTAGTGACGGGAAAAACGTCTGACAGGCAGAAAGCCGAATGTGTAAAGTAGAGAACTTATTGATTATTTAGCCAACACGTCGTCAAAGTTGGTGAGCGACTCCTTGAGCATGTCCTTCACGCCATTGCTTGTCAGTGTGGCACCCGTGATGCCGTCTACCTGATAGGAGGCGTTCTTGACAGTACCGTTTTTCACTACCTCCAGGATGACATTCTTGTGCTGGGTGTCGGCATCGTCAAAGATCTTCTTGCCAGTGAAGGTCTGCTGCCACTTGGTGTTGTCCTTGATCTCTGCACCCAGACCGGCGGTCTCACCCTCATGGTTGAAGTAGGCGCCAAAGACAGTGGTCTTGTCGGCATTTACGGCGAGGAAGCCGCTGATGCCACCCCACAGACCCATACCTTTCATAGGAAAGACATATTTAGTCTCTCCATCGACATTGCAGACGTAGTAGGTGAGTCCTTTGTCGTTCTTTTTCTCTTCCTTTACCACTTGCGCGTAGCGGGCCTCAGCAGCCTGACCGTCAAGATCACGCTGGTTGAGCGAGTTGAGGATCTGCTTCTTCTGGTCGAGAGCCACGTTGGCGTCCTGCTGAGGCTTGAGTGCCTGATAGACGAAGGCGAGCAGGAAGGCCACGATCACCACGATCACTGCAGAGTAGACGATTGTGTAAGTATTACTATTCGTATTTGCTTTCATTTCGCTTTCTCCTTATTTATTAGTGACACGTTTGGCACGGCGCGAGATGTTGCTCTGTACCACGCAGTAATCAATCAACGGAGCAAACATGTTGCCGAAGAATATGGCGAGCATCATGCCCTCGGGGTAACCGGGGTTCATGACACGTACGATCACGGCCATGGCTCCGATGAGGAATCCGTAAACCCATTTGCCGTTTTCCGTACGGGCGGAAGTAACGGGGTCGGTTGCCATGAAGACGGCACCGAAGCAGAAACCTCCATAGACGAACTCCTGCCACCACTCCATAGGCGTAGAGCCCAGAGCGTGGAAGATGGCGCCCATCACGCCACCACCGATAAATACGCTAAGCATGGTCTTCCAGGAAGCAATGCCCATCCACAGAAGGATGATGGCACCGATGGCGATGGCAATGATAGAGGTCTCGCCCATTGAGCCGGGGATGAGACCGATGACAGAGTCATAAAGGCTGGCCGTCACATCGTGGCCTTGGGCAAGCTGTCCCAGCGGGGTGGCGGCGGTGAAGCCGTCGGGAAGGTTGTAGCCCAGTCCGCAGATGCTCTGCGTGCCTACCCATACGGTGTCGCCAGTCATCTTGCTCGGATAAGAGAAGAAGAGGAACATACGGGCAGAGATGGCCACATTGAAAATGTTCATGCCCGTACCACCGAAGATCTCCTTAACGAAGATCACGGAGAATGCAACGGCCAAGGCCAGCATCCACAGCGGGGTGCTTACAGGAATAATCAGAGGGATGATGATACCGCTGACGAGGTATCCCTCCTGTATTTCCTCGTGCTTCCACTGTGCCCAGGCGAACTCGATGCCCAGACCTACGATATAGCTGACGAGAATCTTCGGCAGCATGGCGAGGAAGCCGTAGAAGAACAGTGACCAGAAGCCTGTGTTGGCCAGCTGACCGGCTGCCAGGGCATTCTGATAGCCAATGTTGTACATACCGAAGAGCATGGCAGGCAGTAAGGCGATCACCACCATACTCATGATACGCTTCGAGTCGATGGCATCGTGGATGTTGCTACCGCTCGTCGCCGTTGTGTTCGGCACGTAGAGGAAGGTTTCCAGACCATCGAAGATACTCTGGAAAGCATGCAGCTTGCCGCCTTTCTCGAAGTTCGGTCGAATGTTGTCTATATATTTTTTCAGACTCATGATTTACTTTTTTGAATGATTAAGCGTTTTCTTTCCGAAGCGTGTTCAGTCCGTCGCGCACGATTTTCTGCAGCGGCAGCTTCGAAGAGTCGACAAACTCGGCGAGGGCGAAGTCCTCGGGACTTACCTCGTAGATGCCGAGCTGCTCCTGCTTGTCGATGTCGCCGGCGATGATAGCCTTGATGAGGTATTCGCCGTAGATATCCATAGGCAGCACCTTATCATATTCGCCGCTCATGATCATGTGGCGCTCGCCACCCTTTATGCGGGCATCGAGGTCATACTCGTGCTTCTTGCCCATCAGCCAGGAGAAATAGCTGCGGGAAGCGGAGAATTCTTTACAACGTGGCATGATCCAGCCGAGCATCTCATCGGTGTGGGCACCTTCAGGAATGACGGTTACCTCAGAGGTGTGGGCACCCAGATAGCCGTCGAGGCTGTCATGCTTGCCGGTCAGAGGATTACCATTGATGATACGTACGTCATCAGTAGCGGCAATCTGTCCGTCAAGAATCGTCTTAAGCGGCGTACCTACGAGGGTGACAACATAGTGGGGATCCTTCACGCGGCTGCCGGCGATGGCGACAGTACGGGTGAGGTCGACTTTTCCTGTGAGGAAGAGGCGGCCGAAGAAGATCACAGCCGTGGGATCGACGGTCCAAACGACCTCACCCTTATTTACGGGGTCGAGATGGTTGACCTGTACACCCACGTTGCCGGCGGGGCAGGGACCGTCAAATACGTTCAGGTCTATGTCTTTCACGTCGGTCAACGTTTTTGCCGTCTGCTTTGAGCCGATGCCAAGATGTACGGGGGCGATACGCTGAAGAGCGGTCAGACCGGTGAGGAACGCCTCCTCATTGCCTTCCAGTTCCACTTCGAAATCACCCGCCAAGGGCATGTCGCGAAGCGCGGAAACGAAAATGCCCTTCGGCTTCTGATCCGGTGTGGTAGAAACCGCATAGGGCAACTGATTGATGTAACCAAAAAGACCAGCTTCACAGAGTGTGTCGATGACTCCCTGACCGTCCAGTGCGCCGGCATCACGTTTGCCGAAGTCGCGGGCCTGTTGTTCCTTGTCGGCCTCGACAACCACGCGGAGGACACGGCGACGTTCACCTCGTATGACGGCTTTCACGGTACCGCTTACAGGCGAGGCGAACTTCACGTCGGGACACTGCTTATTGACCAGCAGCGGATCACCGGCAAGCACGTGCTCGCCTTCCTTGACCACCACCTTAGGTGTCAGCCCGGGGAAGGCGTCGGGCTCCAGCGCATATTCTGTAGCTGTCGCTCCCTTGACCTTCTTTATAGCGGCTTTACCTTTCAGGTTAATGTCCAAGCCCTTTCGTAACTTAATTACAATTGCCATAAAACCTAAACTATAAAATTTGTGATTATTTGTTTTTTCGTTGAGAGTGGCGTGATAAGAAAGATTTGGACAGTCTTTCTTTGGCGTCACGATGCAAATTTAATAATTTTTTGGGTAACTATGTCTTTTTTCTCGTTATTTATTTCATCCGTGAATAGATTTTCCCTAATTTTGCAACGTATTGAGAACAATCAAGCATATTATCACGGGCGTGATATGGACTCTGGCCGGTCTTTATCTCGCTGTCACCATCTTGGTGAACCTGCCTTTCGTACAGTCTGCTTTGGGATCGGAGGTCGCAAAGCTGCTCAGTCGGAAGTTGGGCACTTGTGTATTGGTGGGACGGGTAGACCTGGGATTGCTCAACCGTGTCATCGTGGACGATGTGCGTATTCAAGACCAGAAGGGCCATCAGATGATTTTGGCTTCCCGTATGTCTGTGTCAGTCGATTATATGGAGCTGATACAGGGCCGTGTCTCTGTCTCGTCCGCACAGCTCTTCGGTCTGCAGGCCAATCTGTATAGAGCCACGGCCACTGCCGTACCCAACTATCAGTTCATGCTTGACTCACTGAAGTCAAAGAATCCTTCCAGTAAGTCGACCCTTGACCTTTCCATCGGATCACTTATCATCCGTCATGGTGCCATCCGTTACGATCAGTTGGATGCCCCGCGCCTGGCAAAATTGGACGCCCGCCATCTGTCACTCTCGGACATCAGCGGGCATTTAGTGCTTTATCGCTACACTCCCGATTCGTTGAATGTCTTTCTCAAGACACTTTCCATGAAGGAGCGCTCCGGTGCTGACTTGCGTGAACTTTCTTTACGTTTTGTGGCCAACAAGACGCGTGCATCACTTACCGATTTCTCACTGGAGCTGCCCCATAGCCGGCTCCATACCGATGAGATTACTGCCACTTATCGTTTTGAGGAGGGTAAGTTGTCTATGCCCACATTGCAGTTTGACGGCTCGCTTACCGACAGCTATGTTTATGTCAAGGATCTTGCTTTCCTGTTACCGGCTTTGCAGCGTTATGATCAGACAGCAGCCTTGTCTACCTCTTTCTCAGGAACCTCCACCCAATTGAAAATCAAACGCCTGGAAACCAATGTGGTAGCAGGCGGTCATACTACGACTCCCATAGCCCATGTCCTCGTTTCCGGTTTTGCCACGAATTATACGCGGCCGTCTGTCTCGAGATGGCTCCTGAATATTGAAGATCTGTCATGGAATGAAGAGGCCTTGGCTGTCGTGAAGTCAGACGTGCCTGAGATGATCGCCCGTCTGGGTCGACTGCGCTATCGAGGCAGGGCCGGAGGGGCCGGGGGCTCTCTCTATACCCGCGGTCGCCTGTCTACAGCTGTCGGGACGGCCGATGTGATGGTGGATATGAAAGGGCGTAAATTGTCAGCCGAAGTAGAGACAGGAGGATTCGACTTACAGCGTGTACTTGATGATCCTAATTTCGGACAACTCGCCGCTCATCTGTCATTGACGGGAAATCTGGCAACGAAGATGTTCACTGCCAATGGAACGATAGACAAGTTTACCTATCAGCAATATGATTATCGCCATATAGTCCTTAATGGCACTTATGGACATCAGGCATTTGACGGCCATCTGTCTATTAATGACCCAAATGTAAAGGCCGATTTTACGGGCAGTGTCGATCTTGCACATCCCAAGGCAGACCTATCGTTGGCCATCGATCACATCCTGCCTTCTGCATTATTACGGGTACCTGCACAATGGCATGGCCGCTCTTTCAGCGGAACTTTAACGGCCCGGATGGCTGCGCCGAAGCTCAATAGCTCCATCTTGATCAATCAGGCCACCGGAAAAGTCGCTCTCAATAATTTCACTATGAGCTCAGAAGAGGGTGATTATCATTTAGATAGTCTGCAGATCGTAGCTCGAAGTGATCACAGGGGGCATCATCTCTCCGTGGCGAGTGACTTTGCCCACTTGTGGCTGAACGGTCGTTTTGATTATGCGACATTCATTCAAAGTGTGGAGAATCTTGTCATCGACCGTCTGCCCGGTATCCAACAACTCACGCCCGTCCGTCGCCGCGCGGTGTCTCGGAGTGAGTTTGATCTTTCCGGTACTATCACCCGTGGTGACTGGGCCCGCATCTTTTTCGGCTTTCCTATCGAGTTGCGCATCTTTTTCGGCATTTCTATCGAGTTGCATGAGCCAGTGACGCTCACCGGCAATATGAGTGCTGCCCGTTCTTCTATCAATGCGGATATTCAGGCGCCGTCGTTTACTTATGGCGGTCATGATTTTGAGGGCACCCGCCTGCAACTTGTTACGGCAGCCGACACCTTAAAGGCCGACTTGACATTGGCGCGGCTTAACGAGGAGGGACGTCCCAGTGATTTCCGGCTCATGGCAGCTGCGTGCAATGATGAACTCTCTACAGTTGTCCAACTAGACAATCATGCTCCGGAGCAACGGCTTCACGGAACACTCCGTTCTGTTACACGACTGTATCGCGAAGATGGAGAGCCGACAACGGCTGAGGTTAATATCCGGCCATCGGAGATCTCGATCGGTGATACGGTTCTGCAAGTGTCTCCGGCCCGCGTGATCTATCAGCGTAACCGTCTTGCCGTTGATCATCTAGTCTTGTCACGTGGCGGTCAGCGTATTACGGTAAACGGCATCGCATCCGCTTCTGCTAATGATTCTCTGCTCGTCGGCTTGCATAATGTCAATGTACCCTATATCCTAGAGCTTGTCAACTTCCATACGGTCAGCTTCGGCGGGGCTGCCTCAGGACAGGCTACCGTCAAGCAGATATTCTCCAAACCGCAAATGAGTGCACGACTTCGTGTCGATGACTTCCATTTTGAGGATGGATATCTCGGTACGTTGTTCGCTGATGCAGGCTGGAATGATCATGACGGACGCATAGAGATTCAGGCACAGGCTGTTGATTCCACAGCAACGGATCCGAAGGGGCGCCGGCTGGATATCAATGGATGGGTGTCGCCTCCCAATAATACGATTGACCTGACGTTTGCAGCCCATCACACCCGGGCAGAGTTCCTTGAGGGATTCACGTCGGCCTTTCTGGAGAAGATCAATGCCAACGTGACGGGCGAGCTGCGCCTTGCAGGCACCCTTTCCCATCCGGGACCCAATCTGACGGGACAGATGGTGGCTACCGGTTCGCTGGGGGTGAAGGCGCTCAATACGGTGTACACCCTCCAAAACGATACGATCAACTTTGGCTATAATCAGATTGTTTTCCCCGGTTGTCGTGTGACGGATGTCAATGGAGCGGAGGCCACGATATGGGGATCGCTTTATCATAAGCATCTCTCAGATATCTCGTTTGACCTGAATGTGAAAGCCAATAATCTGTTGGCTTACGACTTTGACGGCTCTGATGGCAGTGCCTTTTACGGTCATGTCCTTGCTACAGGTGACATACATCTACAGGGAGGTGACGGACAAGTGAATATTGATGTGAAGGCCCGTCCGGAGGCAGGCTCCCGCATAGTCTATAACGCATCTTCACCGGAGTCGCTTTCGCAACAGGATTTTATCACGTGGCATGACCGTGATAGTCTGAAAGTACGTTATCCGTCCGTCTCCACCTCTTCCGCCCATCCTCATCCGGATGAGGATGAAGCTGAGTCTTTACGCGATTTGTCGTCTGATATCCGTCTGAACCTGATGATTGACGCACAGCCCGATGCTACGCTCCGTGTGGTGATGGACCAGAGCACGGGCGACTACATTGACTTGAATGGTTCGGGTGTACTTCGCGCGTCTTATTACAACAAAGGTGGAGTAGAGCTCTATGGCAATTACCTTATTGATCATGGCGTCTATAAGCTCACGGTACAGAACATCATCCGTCGTGTGTTTGAGTTCCAGCAAGGCGGAACCATCGCATTCGGAGGCAATCCGATGAATGCCGCACTCAATCTGAAGGCACTCTACACCGTCAATTCCGTATCGCTCTCCGATCTACGGCTCGGACAGAGCTTTGCCAACAATAATATCCGTGTCGACTGTCTTATGAATATCACCGGCACGCCGCAGACTCCCCGTATAGACTTTTCTCTGGACATGCCCACCGTAGGAGCAGATGCCAAGCAGATGATCATGAGCTTGCTCAACTCAGAAGAGGAAATGAACCAACAGGTGATCTATTTGTTGGCAGTGGGCCGTTTTTACCAGTCGACTAATAACTATGTGTCTGCAGAGAACGGATCGCAGTCGCAGACCTCCTTGGCCATGCAGAGCTTGCTCTCCGGCCAGCTCTCCCAGCAGGTGAACAACATCCTTTCTACGGTGATTCATGACAATAACTGGAATTTCGGTGCCAATATCTCTACAGGTGACGAGGGCTGGAACAATGCGGAGTATGAGGGACTGCTCAGTGCCCGTCTGCTCAATAACCGTCTGCTCATCAATGGCCAGTTCGGTTATCGTGACAAGGCGACATCTGCCAATACCTCTTTCATCGGCGATTTCGATATCCGGTATCTCATATTCCCCAGTGGTAACTTCTCTGTGAGAGTCTACAATCAGACCAATGACCGCTATTTCACACGCAACTCTCTTACCACGCAGGGATTAGGTCTTATCTTGAAGAAAGACTTCACCAGTCTGCGGGATTTATTTTCAATAGAGAAGAAGAAAAAGAAAAAATGAGTCCCGCACTGATCCATACTCTTCGCACTTATGCGGCCCGTTATGAGACATCGGCTTTTCTCAAAGACGATCCATCACAGTTCATGCATCAAGTAAGCGGCGACAATAACCGGGAGACGACAGCCTTTGTCGCCTCCTGCTTAAGTTACGGCTCGCGCAAGCAGTTCTTGCCGAAGATACAAAGTATTATTGATGCGGCTGACGGTGATGTGTTTCACTGGGTAAGGGAGGGAGCCTATAGAAGTCTATTCAAGGAAAACGATAAGAATAGTTTTTATCGCCTGTACAATTATCATACAATGGCTGTGTCTTTTGAGGCCTTGCAGGAGATCCTTCAGAAACAAGGCAGTTTGAAGGGCTTTGTCCGGGCGATAAGGAGCCGGCAAGCAATTGATGTGCTTGAAGGTCTGAGTGCATATTTTTATTCCCATGGGTTGACGGGGATTGTCCCTCGTCCTTATACTTCGTGTTGTAAGCGACCTTGCATGCTGTTACGATGGATGGTGCGCTGCGACTCACCCGTCGATCTCGGTCTTTGGAGTGATGTCGTCGACAGAGCGTCCCTTCTCATTCCCCTGGATACTCATGTAGTGCAGTCGGCTGTCCGCTTGGGACTTCTCGATCAGGTCCGCAGCTCTTGGCGCACGGTGGAAATATTGACAAAAAAGATGCGCGAAGTCTTCCCGGACGACCCTTCCCGGGGCGACTTCGCGCTGTATGGTTTAGATATCAATCGATAGTTCTTAACCTAAACAGACCATTAGACCGCAGATATTCATCTCATAGGGTTGCCCGCCAATATAGAGTAATCTTCGGACCTTTAATGGCTGGTCGGGGTTAAAAATGCAGTTTCACGTCTACTCCACAATGGAATGGATTGCCTTGCTGGCCGAACCAATAATCGGTACCGGTCGCAGCGCTTTCTACAGCGAAGGTATTGTACTTCGTATTGGTGAGGTTACGTCCCCAAAGATTGACGGAGAGCCATTTGTAGTCGATGCGGGCATGGGCACCGAGCAGCGCATACATCTTCTGTGACAAGGTGTTGGCTTCGTCCCAGTAGGTCTTGCCTTGCGCAGAGGCATTGACACCGATGGTCAGTGTAAATTCGGAGCAGGTCTTGCTGAGGCCGAGAGTATAGTCGAGGCTGCCGCTGAGCGTGTGCATGGGTACGAACGGAATGTAGTTGTCTTTGTAGCTCACAGCCTTTTTTGCACCGTTGGTACTGATACTGTCGGTATAGTCTGTGAATACGGCGTGTGTGAAACCGTAACTCAGATTGTAGCTCAGATGATTGTTAAGTCCTTTTCCGTTGATGCCCAGTTCGATGCCACAGCTCTCGCTCTCGCCGGCGTTGACCATCATACGTCCAAAACCATAGTTGCCGGCCATGACGCTGAGCTGCTGATTCTTTACCTGCATAAAAAAGGCGGCAACATCGATGTGCATTCTATTGTCGAAAAGATTCAGATGTGAACCGATTTCGTAGTTCCAGCTCGTTTCCGGCCGGTAAGAGATGGTATTTTCTATGTTCTTATAGTCTTCGGCTGTATGGGTGATCTCCATGTCGCCACGGGCTGATGAATTGTTCTGTAGCTCTGTCTGGAGAATGTCAGAAAACATTTGGATGTTATATCCACCGGCGCGATAGCCTTTGCTGAGGACAGCGTAGACGTTGCTGTTCTGTCTTCCGAAGCGATAGCTAAGTCCTATCTTAGGCAACAGCTGATTGAAGTCATCATGTGCTTTGTTAGCCAGGTGGGAGGATAGATTGACCGTGGCCTGTGCGCCCATGACATTGGCTATAGAGGTCATGGCAGCGGAGGTCTTATAGTCTAAGCTCACATGCTGATAGTCGTAACGCAGGCCGATGGTAGCGACAAGCTGGGGAGTGATGTCAAAATTAGATTCATGATAGATACCGAGGTTAGTGGCGGGTGTGTGGAAGAGGCCCGGTACCGTATTGAGATCGACATCCATGCTTACACCTCCCGCACGGTCAATCATTGCCGCAGCCATCTGCCTGGCTGCTTCCATATTGCCGCCGGCTGCCTGCAGGAATTTTTCGGCCATGGAATTGACCATGGCATTGTACATGGCATTCTGGATAGTGTTGCCAAGGAATGCATCCATGTCTTGCTCGAAATGAACGGGTGTGTCGTTGCGTATCCATTGTAAGGTACCGAAAGCACCGATTGTCCAACGCCAGAAACCACCGACGGGTCGGGTGCTCTTGAATGTGAATTCCTGTGTGAGGGCATTCTCCACCTCCCGTTGTTGCATGTACATCCAGCTTTCGGGAAGATAGTCAATGTCCATCTGCAGGTCATCGTTGATATACTGGTAGCTCGTCGTAGAGTTGAACTCGAAACGGTTGCCCTGGTAATTGATGTTGAGGGCGGCATCGGCCATATGGCGCTTGTAATAGTTGCGGTAGTTCGTATTCGGTTCGTCGGTAGTACCGTCATCGTGCATCATACCGTAGGGAAATCCGTTCTGGTCGGTGTACTGGTAATTGGCCAGCAGGCTGATATCCCAGTTCCAGGTGGGCTGGTAGACGAGCTTTATGCGTCCGCCGGCTTCCTTATATTTGTCTGCACGGCTTCCATCGTATTGGTTGCGGAAGAAACCGTTGCGTGCGGAGAAGAAACCGCCGAGAGAGAAGGCAAACTGGTCGCTTACTTTATTATAATGGGATACGCTGTAATTCTGGTAGCCATGCGAGCCTCCTCCCAGACTTACGTCAGTGCCTTGATAGATCATTGGATTCTTGGTATAAAGACGTACCACTCCGCCTTCGGTATTCAGTCCATAGAGCGTGCCTTGAGGACCGCGTAGAATATCAGCACGCGACAGGTCGTAGAGATGGAAGTTGTATGCGCTTTTGCTCATCAGTGGCATGCCGTCGACATATATGCCTACGGCAGGGGCGTTGACACGCGAGCCAAGGCCTCGTACATAGATAGAAGAGGTGTAACGGCTGCCGTAGTCGGGCATGACAAAGTTGGGTACGTAGGAGGACAGCTCACGCAGATCGCGTGTGCCTAAATTCTGAAGATCAATTGAAGAATACATGGAAGAACTTATAGGCTGCTGGCGCAGGCGATATTGTTCTTTCGACTGACGTACGATCTGTATTTCGTCCAGATCGTACACTCTCGACGTGTCAGAGAGATTCGGCTCCCATGCACCGGCCGGCAGAGCGGCAGCAGTGGCGAGGAGGGTAAACAGGATCTTGTGGTGCATATAAAATGTCATTGTTGGGTCCGCATAGTACAGAGTGATGTCCTGATGCAGCTGACGAGTCATGGAGAGGCTGCGCTGTCACGGGCGGACGCGGTTAAAGAGGCTGTCGACCTCTAAGGATTTGCAAAGTTACGGCTTTTTGCTTTTCTTCACAATCCTTATTTATGATGAAATTAGCAGGTGGATAAGGACAGTCCTATATATGTATGAAGAGAACAGAGGTCGTCGGATATGAGTAAAGGGTATGTTTGTATATGATCTGAATGTTTGTGGTGCAGAAGGGAGAGGAAGTAAGGCTCTTGTCTGTGGCGGGTGATTCGATCCTTAAGGTATAGATTCGTATTTGACAACCAGTTCTTTGGCATACAATTTGCTGTAAAAATATCGGAAAATAAAAAAGATAGGAGGACGTGGATTATGGCATTTATTGATTATTATAAGATTCTTGGTGTTCCGCGTGACATTCCCCAAAAGGATGTTCGTGCGGCTTACCGCAAGCGTGCAAAACAATTCCATCCTGATCTTCATCCCGATGATCCGAAAGCTAAAGCCAAATTTCAAGCCTTGAATGAGGCTTATGAGGTGATAAGCGATCCGGAGAAGCGTAAGAAGTACGATCAGTTTGGTGAGCATTGGAAAGAGGCTGATGCTTTCGGCGGTGCCGGAGGCGGCGGACAGCAGTACCACTGGAATGGCGGCAGCGGGTCGCCTTTTGACGGCTTTGATTTCAGCAGCTTCTCTGGTGGTGGCGGTTTCTCCAGCTTCTTCCAGGATCTTTTTGGCCGAGGTGGAGGACGTAGCCGTCAGTCGGCAGGTTCTGGCTTTGAAGGCTTCGGCGGTTTTGGCGGCCGTCAGAGTTCGGGTCAGATGGAGGCAAAGGTAAGCATCGATCTCTATACGGCATTGCTCGGTGGCGAGGTGATGATTCAGTTGAAGAGTGGTGAACGTATCAAGTTAAAGATCAAGCCGGAGACGCAGAACGGTACGAAGGTGCGTTTGCGTGGTAAGGGTTATGATCGGGGCGACGGTACATTCGGTGATCTGATCATCACTTACAATGTGAAACTACCCACCAATTTGACTGAGCATCAGAAAGATCTGCTCAGACAGATGAGGATGGAGTAAAATTTTGTATGCCCGTTGATGCAAGAAAAAGCATTGGCGGGCATTTACTGTATAGATACGTTTGGGACAATAACAGTGAGGATTTCCTTCGGTGAAGATAAGGAACGACAGATCATACAACGGTTGGGAAGAGGCGATGCCTCAGCCATGGACGATTTGTATGCACTCGCAGCGGATAAGTTGGCGGGTGTCTGTGCCCGTTATATTTCGGCAGAGGCCGACCGCAAGGACATACTTCAGGAGAGCTTTATTAAGATATTTACCCGCATAGGTAGTTTTGACTATCGGGGTCATGGCTCTCTCATGGCCTGGATGACACGTATCGTCGTGAACGAGAGCTTGTTGTGGCTTCGACAGCGGCAGCGCGACTGTTTCGTGCAGACGGTAGCTGATGTCCCGGACGACGTGGCTGATGATCCGCCCGACACGACAGCACTGTCAGAGGATGAGTTGCTCAGTGCCGTACAGGCTCTTCCACCCGGTTATCGGGCAGTATTCAACCTTTATGTCGTAGAGGGGAAGAGTCATCAGGAGATTAGCCGTCTGCTACATATCAAGCCCGATACATCGGCTTCGCAGCTTCATCGTGCCAAGCGGTTGCTGGCAGCAAATATCTATCAACTTATTCGGAAAAAACAATGACTGTGGAAAAGGATTGGACAAGAGACATAAAAGACCGGCTCAGTCGTCATGAGACGACAGCTCCTGTCGGCTTGCTTGATGATGTCAGGCAGGAAATGGCACGTCGTGGTCTGAAGCCCGGTCAGGGTGAGTCTGGTACAGCACGTCTTGTGCCCATGATGGCCTGGCGTCGAGTGGCGGCAGCTGTTGCGGTCGTTGCTGTTGTAGGGGCAGGCTTGTATGTGACAAGACCTTTCAAGGGAGACATAAAAGAGATTGCCCGTGAGAACAGGGAGGCAGCTTCCGGTCAGTTGGCTTCCGACCATTCTTCGTTCGTACAGGAGCGTGATGCCGGTAGTGGATCACTCATAGCGATCGGCACATCAGCAGCTATGCCGACTTCCTTGGAAGGGCACCGGATGGCAGAAGGGGCTGGCAGTCGATTAGAGGCTACCTCTGAAGCAAGTATGACATTGTCTGACACGTTGGTTGCGGAATCAGGATTAAGGGAACGTCAGACAGAAGAAAGGCCGGTGAACGAGCATGGAAGAGAAAAGCCGCGTGCTACGGAAGCCTATTCTTTAAAACCTTCCGAGTATGGCTATGAGAGGGTGAATCGTGAACATGCACCCCTTGCTTTCTCAGCTTATTTTTCCAGTGTAGGGTCAGCTTCTGCAGCATCCAACGGCTATGCCGTCTCAATGATGAGTTCCGATGTGAAATGCAATGGCCCGATGGCAGGTGTGACAGATTATGTGAATTATGTGATGTTGATGTCGACTTCACAAGAGGTGCATGCCCATCATCGTCAACCCATCAAAGCCGGACTGTCACTTCGTGTACCGCTGACGGAACGGTGGAGTGCAACAGTCGGAATAGACTACAGTTATCTCTCCTCAGATATGGATGTGGTGTCAGTAAGTGGAGTGTCGAGTTGCGATCAGCAACTTCACTATATGGGAGTGCCCGTGATGATGAATTATAGCCTTTGGCATTCCCGTCTTTTTAATGTCTATCTCTCTGCCGGAGGCGAGATGCAATATCTGGTGCACGGCAAGATAAAGTGGCATGATAATGGTCGCTCTACAACAGAGGGAGCAGAGCAGAGCACGCCTGAAAGCAGTGTGTCCGATCATAGGCCACAATGGTCTGTGGGGGCTATGGCCGGAGCCGAGATCAGGATCGTTAAGGGACTCAGTATCTATGCCGAGCCAGGCTTGAGCTATTATTTCGACAACGGTAGCTCTGTTAGAAATATTTATAAGGACAAGCCGCTCAATTTCAGTCTGAATTTGGGTATGCGGTGGACTGTGGGCGACTAGTCCTCTTTCTCTTTATTTCAGGAACCCTTGCCGGCGTAGTGCATGGAGCATGCCTTCGCTCATGGCGAGGTTATCCTTTTCGGTGTATCGCAAGTCGGTGAACACTTGAGCAAGTGTCTGTTTGTGGTTGATCTCCACAAAGTGTTTGTTTTCAGGCAGTGCCTCTTTCTCTGCATAGATATCATCAATGGCTGTGGCGTCATAGTCGTGATAGGTCTCGCTATGGATGATGCCGCGGAGGGGCAGACGGTCGGAGAGGGCCGGATCCTCATCGGGCCAGCCCAGAGTGATCGTTGCTACAGGGAAGACAAGGCGGGGCAGCTGGAGAAGATCGATAATCTGTTCGGGCTGATACACCGTCGTGCCAAGGAAGCAGGTACCGAGTCCTTCCTCTTCTGCAAGGTTGCAGAAGGTCTGCGTATATAATAAGGTATCGGTGGCAGCGTTGATGAATGAAAGGAAATTGTCGTATCCAGGTTGGGCCTGCCGCTGTTCTGCCCATACGGTCGTGCGACGGAAGTCTGCGCAGAAGGTGAGTACTACGGGAGCATTTGTCACCATGGGTTGGTTGAAATGCGCAGGTGCAAGTTTGCGTTTCATGTCTTCGCTACGTGTGACAATAACGCTGTAGAGTTGTAGATTACCCATTGTTGGCGTACGCTCTGCAAGGTTAAGCAGATGGTTGAGCAAAGCGTCACTAACGTCTTGATTTTTATACTTTCTGATAGTTTTGCGTGTACTGATGTTGTTCATTTTGGAAAACTTTGTGTGTTTGCAAAGATAGAAAAATATGCTTAGAAAGAAAACTTTTTAAGAGTTTTTGTCCCCGAAAGTTTTCTGTTTTTATGATTTGTTTCGTAATTTTGCACTCGCGCAAAGGAGGAAGTGCAATTAGAAGAAACATAATTTTATAAATCATACATTTTAATTCTTATGGGTGATTTAAAGACCTATTCTTTCGAGGAGGCTTTTGAGGCTTCCTTGAAATATTTTGCAGGAGATGAGCTGGCTGCGCGCGTATGGGTAAATAAGTATGCGTTGAAAGACAGTTTCGGCAACATCTTCGAGAAGTCGCCGGCGGATATGCACTGGCGCATTGCCAATGAAATCGCACGCATTGAGCAGAAGTATAAGAATCCCTTGTCGGCGCAACAAGTGTTCGATCTTCTCGATCACTTCCGTTACATCATACCGGCAGGCAGCCCGATGACCGGCATCGGCAATCACTATCAGGTTGCGTCGTTGAGCAACTGTTTTGTAATCGGTCTGGAAGGCGATGCGGATTCTTATGGCGCTATCATGAAACTGGACGAGGAGCAGGTGCAGCTGATGAAGCGCCGTGGCGGTGTGGGGCATGACCTCAGCCAGCTGCGTCCGAAAGGCAGTCCTGTGAACAATTCTGCATTGACCTCTACCGGTGTCGTTCCTTTTATGGAGCGTTACAGCAACTCTACCCGTGAAGTGGCCCAGGATGGCCGCCGTGGTGCGTTGATGTTGTCGATTTCCATTAAGCATCCCGATTCAGAAGCGTTTATTGATGCGAAGATGACAGAGGGGAAGGTGACAGGAGCCAATGTTAGCGTGAAGATAGATGATGCATTTATGCAGGCTGTTGTTGAAGACAAGCCCTATCTCCAGCAGTTCCCTGTTGATGCCAAGGATCCGAAAGTGACAAAAGAGGTGTCACCGCGGAAGTTATGGGAGAAGATCGTACATAATGCATGGAAGAGCGCAGAGCCCGGTGTGCTGTTCTGGGATACCATCCTCCGTGAGAGTATTCCTGATTGTTATGCAGACAAGGGTTTCCGTACGGTGTCTACCAATCCTTGCGGTGAGATTCCTCTCTGCCCTTACGACAGTTGCCGTCTGTTGTCGGTCAATCTCTATAGCTATGTAGAGAATCCCTTCACACCGGAGGCTAAGTTTAACTTCGATCTTTTCAAGAAGCATGTGCAGTTGGCACAGCGTATTATGGACGACATTGTCGATCTGGAGATGGAGAAGATCGATCTTATTCTCGAAAAGGTTCAGAGTGATCCTCAGGCAGATGATGTGAAGTTTACAGAGCGTCATTTGTGGGAGAAGATCAAATATAAGAGCGGACTGGGCCGCCGTACAGGTGTTGGCATTACGGCTGAAGGCGATATGCTGGCAGCCATGGGCCTGCGCTATGGCACGCAAGAGGCTACCGATTTTGCCGTTGAGGTGCAGAAGACACTTTGTCTGAATGCTTACCGTTCATCGGTGACCATGGCTCAGGAGCGCGGAGCATTTGAGATTTACGATGCGGAGAAGGAAAAGAACAATCCTTTCATACTTCGTATTAAGGATGCTGATCCTGCCCTTTATGAGGACATGGTGAAGTACGGACGTCGTAACATTGCCTGTCTTACGATCGCTCCTACAGGAACGACTTCGCTGATGACACAGACGACGAGTGGCATTGAGCCGGTGTTCATGCCTGTATATAAGCGTCGTCGTAAGGTGAACCCCAATGATACCGATGTACATGTCGATTACGTTGATGAGGTAGGTGACTCTTTTGAGGAGTATATCGTCTATCACAAAAAATTCATCGAGTGGATGAAGATCAACCATATCGATACAGATAAGAAATATACGCAGGAAGAAATCGATCAGCTTGTGGCGAAGTCGCCTTACTATAAGGCAACGGCCAACGATGTGGACTGGCTGATGAAGGTGCGTATGCAGGGAGCCATCCAGAAGTGGGTGGACCATAGCATCTCCGTGACGGTCAATCTGCCGAACAGTGTCGACGAGGCGCTTGTGAACAAGCTTTATGTAGAGGCCTGGCGTTCAGGCTGCAAGGGTTGTACGATCTATCGTGACGGCAGCCGTTCGGGCGTGATGATCTCTGTGTCGAAGAAAGACAAGAAGAAGGACAATAAGGCCGATCTGAAGGCGCAGGTGGAGCGTGAGCGTTTGCTCAATCGCCCGAAGGTGACGGAGGTGCGTCCGAAGGAGCTGGAGTGCGATGTCGTCCGTTTCCAGAACAATAAGGAGAAATGGGTGGCCTTTGTAGGATTGCTCGACGGTTATCCTTATGAGATCTTCACCGGTCTGCAGGATGACGAGGAAGGTATCGTTCTGCCGAAGACGGTTACAAAGGGTAAGATCATCAAGCAGACCAATGAGGATGGAACACACCGTTATGACTTCCAGTTTGAGAACAAACGCGGTTATAAGACCACGGTGGAAGGTCTGTCGGAGAAGTTCAATCCTGAATATTGGAACTACGCGAAACTGATCTCCGGCGTGCTCCGCTATCGAATGCCTATCGATCATGTGATCAAACTCGTCGGCTCGCTTCAGCTGAAGGATGAGAGCATCAACACCTGGAAGAATGGTGTGGAGCGTGCGTTGAAGAAATATATCACTGATGGAACAAAGGCTCAAGGACAGAAATGTCCTGCTTGTGGTCAGGAGACGCTCGTTTATCAGGAGGGCTGCCTCATTTGTACTAACTGTGGTGCCAGCCGTTGCGGATGATCATCCACAAAAAATCTAACATAAAAAGAAGGAGGACATCATCATGTGAGTCCTCCTTTAATTTTTTCCCGTTATGAAGATTACCAATAGCTTTATTCTTCTTAGAAGTCTCCGGTTTCATGCCTATCATGGTGTGCTGGAACAGGAGCGTACGGTAGGCAATGACTATGAGGTGTCTCTGCGCATTCATGTCAATGTGACGGATGCTGTCGAGAATGACACTGTTGACCGGACTGTAAATTATGCACAAGTGTATCAGATTGTTGCTGAAATCATGCGCGAGCCTCGTCATCTTGTTGAGGCAGTAGCTGGAGAAATCGCCCGTCGGGTGCTGTATGAATGGCCCGATGTAGACGATGTAGATGTAACGGTGGTGAAGCTGAATCCTCCTATGGGAGCTGACTGTGAGGGGGCTGGTGTAGAGATACACGTAGCGCGCGACTAGTATATTCGAGTATGGGGTTATTCCTACTCTGTCATCAGAACGCAAGGCATTATATAGGCTTGTCTGATGTCTGTCGTCCTTTTGTCGGTAGCCAGACCGTTATTTTGTCTCGACGTAGTTGTAACACCCTCGACAAAGATGAAAACCAGACGGCCTGACAACAGTATGAGATCTTTCGGATTTCTACTGGTCAATCTGCTCTTATAGAATAAGGACTGATCTGTATGATATGAAAAATCCCCGGATAAGCATTGCTGTGGTACAGCTTGCTTGTCCGGGGATTATTTGTCTGAGCTCGTTTAGAGCTGTTCGTGATTACTCCTCGACGGGCTTGAAGTCATCTTTGCCTACTCCACAGAGGGGGCAAGTCCAATCTTCGGGAATATCCTCAAATGCGGTTCCGGGCTCAATGCCGTTATCGGGATCACCTACCTCAGGGTCGTAGATGTAACCACAAACTTCACATACGTACTTTTTCATAATGTTATAATTTTAGATGGTTAAAAATATAATTGTTGTCTAAAGAGAAATTTATCTTGATGGGTGAGCCTTTATTACTGGCGTGTCTTGATGGTCAGGACCTTGGAGAGTCCATTGTCCGTATCGGTGACCTTCACATAGATCTTTCCGGCCTGCTTTCCAGCCTGTACCGTGACAACGAGCTTGCCGCTGAAGAGATGCATCTGTGGTTTGGTAAAGACCTCAAGTGATGTGGCGTCACCATTGCAGATACCGCGGAAGGTGCCGGAGCCGCTGACCTCTACCTTTATATTATCGGTGGCAGTAGGGAGCAGGGTGCCTTTTGCATCGGCAAGGCTCACAGTGATGTAGCTTAGATCCTGGCCGTCAGCACGGAGTACGGTCTTGTCGGCATCCAGGCGTATGCTCTTGGCCTTGCCGGCTGTGCGCTGGCTGGCTTCCATCGCTTTTTTGCCGTTGGCATCGTATGCAACGACTCGGATCACGCCCGGTTCATATTTCACGTCCGGCCACATCAGACGGTAGCGTTTGGCGCGCCCCTCAGCCTCGGCGGGCATGGCGGGATGGGCAGTGGTCGTAGGGTTGATGGCTTCAGCGTTTGTCTTCCTTATGCGGCCTTGCGACTTGCCGTTGACGAAGAGCTCTGCTTCAGGATAGTCGGTATAGACAAAGACGGGAGTGGTCTGTCCTTCACGTCCCGGCCATGTCCAATGGGGCAGGATATGCAGGGTGTGCTCTTTCGTGTTCCATACCGAGCGGTAGAGGTAGTAACGGTCTTTAGGCAGACCTGCAAGATCGCAAATGCCGAAGTAGCTGCTGCGGCTCGGCCAGTAGCCATTGTAAGGCGTTGGTTCACCGAGATAGTCGAATCCTGTCCAGACAAACTGGCCGATGGTGTATTTCTCATCTTCCATCGCCATAAAGTCTTCCTCGGGCAGGTTGCTCCACGAACACCAATGCGTGTCGTAGCTGGTGCATTGCCCGTCGTTATGATTTGTGTCGGAGCTATGGTGGTCTACGCCGTTGCGTGTGTCGGGCATGTCGACCTGATCGGAAGTGGAAACAGGTCCCCAGGTCATTGGGAAGTGGTAGATGCCGCGGCTGCTGACGGTAGATGCCGTCTCGCTGCCGAGCAGGAAGCGCTGGGGCAGCTGTGACACGTTGCGGGCGTATTTATAGACACGGTAGTTGAAGCCGGGAATGTCCATCACCTGAGCGAAGCCGGACCTCAGTGCGTCTTCTGCTCTGTCGATGCCTTGTGTGACAGGACGTGTGGGATCGAGTTGGTGGCAGAGATCCTGGAGATGCATGGAGATGCGCTTTCCTTCCTCGCTCCACTGCTCGGGTATCTCATTGCCGATCGACCACATGACGATGGAAGGGTGGTTGCGGTTGGCAACGATGAGATTATGAATGTCCTTGTCGGCCCATTGGTCGAAGAAGCGGGAATATCCGTTCTTGCATTTAGGATAGCGCCACATATCAAAACTCTCGGCCATCACCATCATACCCATGGAGTCGCAGACTTCCATCTGCAGTTGGGACGGCATATTATGGGATGTGCGGATGGCGTCGGCGCCCATCTCTTTCATTATGCGGATCTGGCGTTCGATAGCGGCGCGGTTGACGGCAGCACCTAGTGGCCCCAGGTCATGGTGCAGACAGACACCCTTGAGCTTACGGCTGACGCCGTTGAGCCTGAATCCGTGGATGGAGTCTACGCTCACAGTACGGATGCCGGTCTTCACCGTTGACTCATCGACAAGTGTCTCGGATGGTTGTTGGCCGTCGAGACCACGACGGTAGAGCTGGACTTTCACTCGATAGAGCGAGGGCGTTTCCGGTGACCAGAGCAGTGGCTTGCTGATCGTAAACTTGGCATGGATACGTCCGGGTTGTTGGGCAAATTCCTTGGAAAGGAGAGTAGAGTCTGCCGTACCATCGGGACCGCAAATGATTGCTCGCCAGTAAAGCTGATCGGTAGGGCCACATACTTGCCCGTCGATGGTCACAACGGCTTTGGCGGAGTCGGCAGCAATGGTCCGTATGGCCGTTTGCCAAGGATCGATGTAGCTTTCTGCTGTAGTGACCAATTGTACAGGCCGGTAAATGCCGGCTCCGGGATACCATCGCGAACTCTCTTCCACATTCTGCAGGTGGACATCTATACGGTTTGCACCAGCTTTTAGATAAGGTGTCACGTCAAGACGGAAGGCATTATAGCCGTATGCCCAGTAACCTGCAGGATGTCCGTTGACGGTGACGCGGGGCTCCGACATCGCTCCGTCGAAGCAAAGCATGGCATGCTGAGGAACAGTGCTTAAATGGACAGTGGTGGTGTACCAGCCTTCTCCGATCCATGGCAGGGCGCCCGAACGTCCGGAATGTTCCGAGGCTTCTGTCTCACCATCCTGTACTACGGCCACATGTTGCAGGTCCCACTTCTTGTCGAAGGGGCCACTGATAGCCCAGTCGTGTGGCACGCGCACGGCCTGCCAGTTAATACTGTCGCGTGAAAATTGCCAATGCGACAGGTTTAAAGTCGCCTTGGGAACAGCCTGACAGAAAGCCAGACTGCTGGACGCGAGAAGGGATATGATAGTGGTGGGAATTCGCATGTGTTTCTTATATTAAAAACTTCTTATATGCAAAAATAATATATGTGCAAAGATAATACAAAAAGCGGAAAGTTCAAGGATTAAGACTGAAATTTTTTCAAAGAATGGATGGGACCAATATCTTCCTATGAATCAGAGGATGGGAACTTTAATGCGGATGTCTTTATTTTAGTCTTTACAAAAGAGGAGCGTCTATTCTTCTCAGATGGTACTGATGTCGACGTATCCATGTGTGACGGCATAGATGGTAAGGGCAGATACCGTCTTGATGCCCAGCTTTTGTACTATATTCTTACGGTGTGAGATGACGGTGGTGAGGGAGATATGCAGTTGGTCTGCAATTTCCTTGTTGATCTTGCCTTGGGCCAGGAGGGCGAGTACCTCGATCTCACGATTGGATAGAATCTGCTTTTTGGCAGGATGCTCAAGAATCTCTACTGGTAGGTTTCTGCCATGGGCATGGCCATGCTGTTCTAAAACAAGGATTTGCCGGATGAGCTCCTGCTCCGGTACATTGATGCACAGCGATCGAAAACCGGAGAGCTGATGGGCCGGATCATTTTGCATGGTCAGTACGATGGTCTTGTGTACGAACGGCGAGAAGTCATCGCGGTGGGCGATGACGATGCTCGATGCAACGAAGTAATGGTAATATTGTTCAGGTTCGTGAGCCTGCAGTTCGTCGAAAGAGAGAAATCCGTCAACAGTGGCAAATGGCATCACTTGTGCCAATAGCTGTTTCATGCCCAGCATGGCAAGGGTGTTAGGGTCAATAACGGCAATCTTCGGGTGCTTCATTTTATAGTTTTACGGACGAGATATCTACCAGATTGTTGACGATGGCATAGATCGTCAGACCGGCTGGTGAATGGATTTGGAGCTTGTGGGCGATATTGCGACGGTGGGTGATGACCGTGTTGACAGAGATGAAGAGGTGGTCGGCAATCTCTTTGTTGGTCATACCTTGGACGAGGGAGACGATGACCTCTTTTTCACGGTCGGAAAGTTTTTCTTGCTGCTCTCCGGCCTTGTTGATCATGCTGGAGATCTTCTGCGATACGTTGTTCTTGCGTGTCTTTTCTTCGATGTATCGGACAGCGGGTGCGAAGATCTGGTCTTCCACCTTGGCGTGTTGTCCCAGCCACGTCTCGCAGTTATAGATATTGTAGAGGGTGGCGCCCAACTGGTTGGACCGGTGGCTGTCGGCCGGTAAGTACTTGATAATGATGTTTTTCAGTTCCCGTAATTTTGTGTCTATCTGCTGGTGATGCTTGGAGAAGGTGTCAAAGTTGTAGCTGCCGATGGGATTTCCTTCAAGAAGTGAAGTGACATATGGAAATACGGTTTTCTCCTCGTAGCGCATATGTCGGCTGATGCTGTAGGCATAGTCGTCGAAGAATTTGAGGATAAGGTGTGCGAGCCGGTCGCTGGTGTCGAGCGCTTCTGTCAGTCCGTTGCGGATGGCAGGCAGCAGAAAGCCAAGATAATATTGATGACTGGCTTTCAGATAATGGAGCAGGGTGGGGAGAGACAGACGGTCGACATGGTCTCTCTCAATATATCCGTTGATCGTAAAGTTGACCACGGCAAGGAAAGTATAGGTGTCGACGTGCTGTTCCTCACATACTTCCTGTACGGTCTTGTCGCCAAATCCCAGGCTTAGACCGAAACTGCCCAGGCTTTGGAGAATGTTATAGTTATCGCGGATGATATTGATGAGCCTGTCGCTCTGCTCGTACATCTTCTGCGTCTTCATAAAACTGTCTTACTCTTCCAATGTGTTAGCTATTTATTGTCATTCTTCACACAGACCACACCCGTCATAGCATCGTTCATATAAAATGTTTGACGAATTGTATCCTTGTCCTGGGTGTAGACTACGCGCACGTAGCGCAGCTTTGTCGTCGGAGCGACATAGTTGACCTTCGGCTGAAAATGGCTTGCGGTGAATTGGCGCATCTGTTTGACTGTAGCCGGAGTGACACGCTCTGTGGAGTCGACCTCGCTGAATGATTGAATATCGTATTCAGTATGGGCGAGCGACTGGTCGAGGAAGGTCTTGACGGTCTGCTTCGCTTTACTGTTGCCACAGGAGGACAATACAGCGGCGGTCAGGATGCCGGCAAAAACGGGTAAGAACCTTCTGCGCCCGGTAGAGCGCAGAAGGTTGGAGGGGATAAGTTTCATTGCTTATTCGCTTAAGTTCTTGAGAATATCGAGCAAGTGATCCCAAACCATCTGTACGGTGGGGATCAGCAGGCTCTCGTCCGGCGTGTGTACGTGACGGAGTGTGGGACCGAATGACACCATGTCCAGATGAGGATATTTCTCGGAGAACAGGCCGCACTCCAGACCGGCGTGGATACCTTTCACGACAGGATCTTTGCCGAAGAGGTTGCGGTAAGCCTTCACGGCCACATCAACCAGCTTTGAGTTCGGATTCATCTTCCATGCGGGATAGCCGTCGGTCTGCTCGACATCGGCACCGGCGAGCTGGAACACGGCCTTGATGGTGCTGCTCTCGTTCTCAAGGTTGCTCATGACATTAGAGCGCTGGCTGGATACGATCACTACCTTGTTCTCCTCGCTTTGTACGCTTGCCATGTTGCTGGAAGTCTCTACCATCCATGCGAGGGCCTCGTCCTGACACATGGCGAAGACACCATTGTCGGCAGCCTGCAGGGCGCGGATCAGGTTACGGCTCGTTGCCTCAGGCATGACAGGCTGTGCCTCGGCGCTAACGAGGCTCCACTGCATATTGACATCGCTAACATGGAACTCGTCTTCTACCTGTTTCGTGAAAATGTTCCAGTCGGCTTTCACCTCTTCTTTCTTGTCGGCAGGCACACAGAAGATGGCCTTGCCGTCGCGGGGGATGGCATTGTGCATGCGGCCGCTGTTCCATTGGGCCAGACGGAGCGGCATCTTCTCCTGCTCTTTGTAGAGGAAGCGGGCCATTACCTTGATGCCGTTGGCACGTTTCTTTTCAATGTCATCACCGGAGTGGCCACCCTTGAATCCTTTCAAGGAAACCTCCATGAAGAAGTAATCTTTGGGAGCCTGCTCGCGTTGGAAGGTGAAGGTCGCGGTCGTGTTGATGCCACCGGCGCAGCTGACGAAGATCTGGCCCTCATCCTCGGAGTCAAGGTTGATAAGATATTGGGCTGTCATGAAGCCGCTCTTCATGCCGAAAGCGCCTGTCAGGCCAGTCTCCTCATCGCGGGTGAAGACGCACTCGATGGGACCGTGCTCAATGTCGTCACTGTCGAGTACGGCAAGCTCCATGGCTACGCCGATACCGTCGTCAGCGCCAAGCGTCGTGCCTTTGGCGTGCATCCAGTCGCCCTCTACATAGGTCTGGATGGGGTCTGTCGTGAAGTCGAAGTCCACGTCGACGAGCTTGTCGCACACCATGTCCATGTGGCTCTGAAGAGCAACAGTGGGATAATTCTCAAATCCTTTGGTGGCAGGCTTCTTGATCAGCACATTGCCGGTCTCGTCAACCTTATATTCTAAACCTTTTGCTTCTGCGAATTTTTTAAGATAATCGATCATCTTTTCCTCGTGCTTGGAAGGACGGGGGATCTGATTGATCTTTGCGAATTGCTCGAAAACCCGAGCTGGTTTTAATTCTGCCATACTATTTTTATGTTGATTTTGTTTGTTATTTCAATATTTTTGTTCTACCTTTGCAACGTTCTAAACTGGCTGTTATAGCTGTTTTCAACATCCATTCCGTGCTAGGCACGGGCAAAGTTACGAAAAATGATACAGACTCTCCTTTTAAGCGCGTTAATAATTGCTATTGCGGTAGCATTATTGAGTATTAAAGTGCTCTTGAAAAAGGGCGGTAGCTTCACTTCTCAGCATATCCACGACAGCAAGGCTATGCAGGAGCGGGGCATCCATTGCGCCCTCGATCAGGATAGGGAGGCACGGAGCGCAGGACGGGCCATGTAACAGGGAATCAAAAACGAAAATACAATATTGAAATGACAAGAAAAAGTGCAATTCGTAATCTGGCAGTCGTTGCCATGATTGCAGCAAGCCTTACCGCCTGCAACAAGAGCCAGCCTCAGGTTGACCAGAAGTCGGACAATACGGAGAAGCAGTCCACAGATAATCGCCTGGCTTATATTGAGGTAGACTCTATCATGACGCAGTATCAGTTCTGCAAGGAATATACGAAGATCCTGGAGCAGAAAGGCAACAACATTCAGAAGACCCTTGCCAGCAAGCAGCAGGCCCTGCAGGCAGCAGCAGCCAACTTCCAGCAGAAGGTACAGGCTAATGCTTACACCCGTGAGCAGGCTGAGCAGATCCAGGCTGGTCTGCAGAAGCAGAGCAATGATTTGCAGGCTCTCAATCAGCGTCTGAGCACAGAATTCCAGAACGAGACCAATCAGTATAACAAAGCGCTCCACGATTCTCTGCAGCATTATCTGGCCGTATATAATAAGGATAAGAAATATGGTATGATCTTTGCAAAGCAGGGTGACAATGTGCTCTATGCCAGCAAGGCTTACGATATCACGGCAGAGGTGGTTGCCGGTCTGAATAAGGCTTATAAGAGTAAGGTGAAGACTGCTACTGCTGATAAGAAGGCAACAAAATAAGCAACATTCTCTTAGAGAAAGTCGACCTATAAGAGCCGCGGGCGGAAACGGGATAGAGCACGTTTTCTGCCTGCGGCTCTTTCTTGTTCATAGGCTGTTGTCTGTTAAGGGCATGTTTGAAGGGCGGATTTCTCTATGTATGAATGAGCAGAGAAAGATAATTCTAAAAAAAATGCAGAAATATTTGGTGGTTACCAAAAATAAGTGTACCTTTGCACTCGCTTAAAGAAAGTACGGCTCCGTAGCTCAACTGAATAGAGCACTTGACTACGGATCA
>HF988474.1 GCA_000431975.1 Prevotella sp. CAG:924
TACTACTTTGCCTTTTAATATATATTACTTTGCCTTTGCAAGTATATTCCTTCGCGGACGCACCTATCTTCCTATTTTGACCCACCTCGTTTGCCGGTTGAATGGAGGCTGTAAACGCCTTGCGGAAAGGCATCTTGAAGGGAGAAAAAAGAAGCGAAAGTCATACTAATTTTCTTTACGCTCTCTCGATCCCGACTTGCAGGTGTCATCACCGTTGTCCGGCCCTGCCGTGGCGTATGCCTTTTGTCCGGGAAACTATAGCCTCCTTCTGCTTTCTCTTTTCTTTGGTGCACCCGTTCCCTTCTTTCTTTGGTACTTCCGTTTCTTTCTTTTTAATGCGTCCGTTCCCGTGTCTTGCAACCGATGTCGGTTGATGGCCGATAGTGATAGGGAAGTGTCGGGGCATCTGTCGGCACGTTGATGTCGGCCATCTATCCCTATACCTTATTATATATAGGGGCTTATGCTCTACCTTATTATATATAGGAACGTATGGCCGGGTGTGATGTTCCGGTTGGTCTTGTCCTCGCCTTCATCTGTTTCCAGTCATAACTCCTGAGATCTGCCGTGCCTCTTTGGGAAAATGCCGTCTTGATGCAACTCCTTTTTATAGACTGAAACAGTAGACACCTTGCAGAAAGCTATCCTAAGAAAATAGACGGTTAGATAGAAGCCGTACTGTTTTTCCTTGCGCTTTCCGGGTTCCAACTCGTAGGACATCATTATCGTTTCTTGATCTTCCGTGATGCGAACTTCTCAATACCTTACGATCTTGATAGTCAGTCAAATAATATTTATGGGCGGGATCGTCTGAAAGATCTCAATAGCATTTGTTGGTTAGTTAAGGTAGTGGATCGGTTGTTCTTTATTTCTGCTTGTTTTATTCCTCTTTTTCGATAATTATGCTTATTTTTGTGTATAAAAACAATCTCTCATGGAGAACAGAATTGCTTATAGACGCAAGAACAAAGTTTAGAAAAACAATACGGAGCTTTAAATAGCGATGTATGAGGAATGGGAGAATGATGGGTACAAGTCCCGAACTTTTTAAGGCGATATACATAACTGCAAGCATATCAATAAGATATAAGTGCATGCAGGACTAGAAGGTATGGCTTTTGTTAGGTTGGGTCTTAGTGACTATTAAATGGAACGACTTTGATTTTACAGAAATCTTAAAAGAAATATTATGCGTGATATTACAATAAAAAACTTCCGTTGCTACGAAGAAAAAAACATAGAATTTCGCAGAGGAGTTAATTTACTAATTGGAGATAATTCAGTTGGTAAGACATCATTGCTTCATGCTTGTAATTTAGTAATGAATGCATTTTTTTCTGGTTATAGTGATGAAAACACGGTTTGGAAAAGTGCAGATGACAAAGATTTCCGTGAAACAGGAATCACAGAATCACCTATAGAACTCGTATTTCACGCAGGCGAATGGGATTTTCCAACTATTCAGACACAAATAGGAGACTCTTATTCTTTGGATACAAATGTGGAGCTGAAAATAGAAAAAAAGTCAAAGAAGAATTCCCGGAATCTTGTCACCGGTCTAAAACCATTAAAAGATTATGCAACTGCCCTTATGCTCTTTTCACATGTCGTACAAGAAGACAAAAGTATAAGACAGATTAATCCGCTGCCTGTTTATGCTTGTTTTACAACAGAGGACATTCATACTGTACGGAAGTTCGATAAGACAAGATTCAAGAAATACAATCATAAGCCCTCATTCGGCTATTATGAGTGTTATGATTGTAAAGGCTTGTTTGAATGTTGGATAAATCGACTCCTTGTTCTGAGAGGAGCGCAAAAGGGAGAAGAAGAGATAAATTCAGTCAGAAATGCCATCATTGATGCATTAGGTCCCGATGGTTGTAATATCATCAGTGATATTGATATCCGCCATAATGAAGGTAAGGTATATTTCAAATTTGTCGATGGCAGGGAATCAGAGTCCACATTACTGTCAGATGGTTATCGCCGATTAGTAAATATTGTGATGGATATTGCATTCCGTTGTGCGTTGCTTAATAAAGCAATGTTTGGAGATCAATGCTACAAACGTACACATGGTACTGTAATTATTGATGAGATAGATGAACATCTGCATCCTGCTTTACAGGTTCGTGTTTTAAAGGCTTTACAGGATACATTTCCCCAAATCCAGTTTATTGTCAGTACACATGCTCCGCTGGTAATGTCGTCAGTAGAACCAAGAAATGATGAAAACGGAAATGAGATAAATGTAGTGTATAAATTGGAGTATGCTAATGGTAATTATACACATAGAGAACTTAATCTATACGGGATGGATGCCTCAACAATTATTGAAACATATATGGGACAACCCTCTAGAGATTTGAAAGTCAATGCAGGCATTAAGAAAATATTAGATTTAATAGATAAGGGGAATGTCCAGAAGGCAAGGGAATTGTTGAAAGAGTTAGGGCAGAATATTGCTAGCGGAGATCCTGAATTAACAAGAGTTGAAGCATTAATTTCATTCATGGAATAAACAAGCCTTATGATTCTGATTACAAAAAATAAAGAACCGAAAGAGTGGACTGAGTATCGCAACACTCCCGGGGTAGATTATCAGGCCATTCCGGAGTTAGTCCAATCGCTTTTGAAAGAGCAGGGATATATATGTGCCTATTGTATGCGCAGAATTCCTGTAAGGGATAGATTGTATAAGAAAGATGGCAATAATTATGTCTTGACGGATGAGGATCATCGGGTGGAACATATAAAAAGCAGGGAACTGCATGATGATTTGAAGTTAGAATATACGAATATGGTGGTCTGTTGTCCCGGTCATATTGGAACGGAAGATCACTGTGATAGATTAAAGGGGGCAAAGGATATTTCATTTACTCCACTTGATCAACAGTTTATAAAAACCATCAAATACCGTTCAGATGGAACCATATTGTCTACCAATGAACAATATGATAAGGAGATAAATGAGATTCTGAATTTAAATACAGAATTACTTAAGAAAAACAGGAAAACTATGTTAATTGAAGTAATCACCCGAATCAACGTAGATTGTAAGAGAGAAAAGAGTTGGGATAAAAATACGCTGGAGCGTTATTTAAGTAAATACAGCGAAAAACACTCCGAGAAAGATGGAGAAGATGTAAAAGAAAAATATTATTCCTATTGTGGCATTATCACTTGGTTTTTACAGAAAAAACTACGTGCCTTGGGATAAACTAGTTGATATTTACAAACATCTCAGTCCGATCAAGATTTTGGTTGTTTTTTATGAGCTTTAGCAGATTACTGTGCGAAGCATTGCCATTTTTAAAGTAAGAGAAATGGTATTGTTTCGGTTTGAATATTTCTAATATGCTCAGAGCACTATTAGTAAAAAAAAGATCCGAATATAAGCAATTGGCTTATATTCGGATCCTCTTATTGTTGTACATCTAACTCCACCAGCAGCTCAGGCTAAAATGCTTTTAAACAAAACGTCCAGATAATTACTGTCTGATTGGAATATTACATGACTATCTGTAAACTCAGGTTTTGTACCCCAAAAGCTAACATCCTCATAATCTGTATTACTGATAATATAACTATCAAGGATAATACTATCATCATTTAAGGTAGGCTGTATCTCATCCTTCAACAAGTTATACAACTGGATTTTGGGATCATTTAATCCTTTCAGATTCCTTATACCCTTAGGATCAATGAAGGTCACGTGTTGTAGCCTTCCATCATTGACCCATAGGATAAAATCAGGATAGAAATTATTTGCTTCAAAGAAGCCGATTCCTTTGCGGCTCTCATTACGCAATAGATAAATTTCCTTTCCTGAAAGTTTATCACATTTATGATTGAAGAAATATTCACGAACGTCCTTTACGAACGTAGTTTCTCCAACATTAAGGGCAACGGGCGAAATCTTAATAAGAGGTTCGTTGGTATTTTCATCACGTAGGATTTTCTTACCTGTCGAGTCAGTATCGCGTAAACTTAGCAGAGGAAGATATAGATGACGGTCAAAATGCACAGCTTGAATCCAATTTCCATATATTTGGAAATCGGAGTCGAAATTGCCAGATAAAATCTGTTCCCTTAGCTCTTTGAGTTTTTCAATCCATTCTTCCTGATCTTTACGGACCTCTACTGCATACTGTTCAAAGAAGTTGGGGTCATTGGCGTCAATATAAACAGACTCCATATATTTTGCCTCCCATTTACCTTTAAGCAATTTATAGGCCTTGTCAATATATGCTCGCAGCAAGGCTATGGTTATCTCTTCCCATCTATTTACGTCATGTCCGAAGTCGTGAAACTCCATGTCCGCTTGCTGTATTGACAGTTCATACCACTTAGGATTCAGCATCAATGCCTTAAGCATGTCCATGCTCAATTCCATATTGTACCAGCTACGTTCATTCTTCATCTGCTGCAGTGCAAAGAATATTCTGTTCCAGTTAAGAAGCTTGAGATGCTGTTCTTTTAATTTTTCCGTATGGGTAAGGACAGCCGTCTCAACTCTGGAACCAACACTATAGATGGACTCTACTTTTGGAGTCCAATCCAACTTAACATAAGTTTGGTCCAGCATTTCTAAAGGATGAACGACAACCTGTTTCTTGAAGTCATATCCCTGTTTCAATCTTACAATCTTGAGCTTGGATGTACCCAAAAGATTGGTGGTCGGGATATTTATGGTTTCATAAACTTCTTCATTTGCAGGAAGTCCATCATCTTCAAGATATTTCCGGAAGGCATCCATATAATCTGCCCGCACGCCAAATACATTAAGCGTTTCAATCTCTCGTAATCCCTTGGGTAACTTGCCGGGACTAAAGCTGGTATCCAATTTAGTGCTTCGTTTCAAGGAATATTGAAATCCTTTTAGGCGCACGCCACGTCCGAAAAGCTGGATTATCTCAGAACCTTCTGATTTTCCAACATTCATTAGCCCCATAACTGACACTCTCCAGCTGCTCCAGCCTTCATTGAATTTCTTAGAACCTATAAGGATATTGATGCCAGAGTCCTCATTGTTAATTTCGTTGAAAAGAGATATGTTCCCAAACTCCTTGGTTTCACATAATAATCCATTTTTTTCACACAACGACAACAAACTTGCACTGTCACCTACATTGATTACGCCAAAATAATCAGAGTTTCCTATACGAAGTCCGATCTCTTCATCTCCACCCTTTTGCTTATCAATATGAAGATGCGCGCCGACAATACCACTATGAAAAATCGTTTCAAGCATTTTTTTATAAGTGGTCTCAGCAAAAGCATCTTCTTCACCAGCATGCAAGCCCTGCTTGGTCATCTGAAAGCTGTTGGCAAAAAGGGAATACCCTCGGACATTCTTTATGCCGTCATTAGGATTTAGCAAGCGTTTTATATAGCCACAAAATTCTCGTGGGTTTTCTACGAAATTCTGCAGGAATAGCAAGATTTGCACAACGTCACTGACCTTACGTTTATTGTCCGTGCGAACAGCCTTTACGGAGCCACCGACAAATATGCCAAGGGGCTTGGCTATCAAGAAGCGAGTTCTTATCAATGGCGTTGCCTGATAGACTAATGTCTGCTCATACAGACACAGTAAATAGGCTGTAAGATACATATTGAAAAGTTCCTCATCGTCCCATGATGCCATGTTCATAATGCGATAGTCCTTGCCATAACCATCGTTGTAGAAATAGCGGTACGAATAGTCGAAAAGGGTTGCCTTTCCATATTCTTGGAGCAGCATTTCCCGTTTGTTACCGTTTTGAGCAGCAATCGCTTGACCAAAGGTAGCGGAATATTCAAACGAAAATCCTTTCTGTGTCAGTTTGTTTCGATAAAGTTTCCATACATCTCCGCCACTTCCACGATGCCCTTCATCAACCAACACAAGGTTGTTACCTTCAAAGCTGTCTACTGCTACCGTCTTGTCGCCATCACTTACGGCAAGTTTATTGACATCTATAAGGTAAATTACATTTTCTCCATTGAACAATTGTGAACGGTGATCCTTGATGAATATTTCTGCGTGGAATCCCGACTCTTCCAGCTCTTTATAATGCTGATTGCTCAGTCCTTCATTGGGTGTGAGGATAATGATGCGATTCAACTTTCTCGCCTTGTATTTTTTAGCATAATACAAGTATTGCTTGATGTTGATATGAAGCATTAGGGTCTTTCCAGAGCCTGTGGCACACCAAAAGGCGAGCTTGTTCAGGTCGTCTTCTGTGAATTGGGTTATACCATGCCATGCTTCTGGACGCAGATTAAAATCGTTGACTAAGAAGTCATTGATATCTCGAAGTAATTTTTCTTTATCGGAGAAATATCTGTCAAGATATATCTCTGTAAAAAGTAATGCCAAATATTGATAGTACTTCCATTGGATCTTGTCATTGCGATGTTCATTTATTTCGCGTGTATGATGAATTATATTCTGGTCATACTCCATCATTTGCTGCTCTGAAATGCCATGATCAGTATAGAGATGTTGCTTTAAGGCAATATGCAAATATGATACACCCTCATCATTCACGCCTTCTAAAGCAGGGTCCTTAAGATCTCTGCTGAAAGCTTCAAAATCCTTGCAGCCAAATAAACTCAAAAAGAATTTAAATAGCACGAGGGATTCTTGTAGCTTTGCAGGCTTCTTTATATTATTTCGTTCTTGTAGTGACATAATCATTAGTTTAGATCGAACATGCGTTTTTGAAATTCTTCTTCAATTAGGATCACTTTCCAGCTTTCTTCGTCTCGACGAAGATTGGGAAGAGTATTGTCGCCATTTACATAGATCACATCAAACTCAGAATCCTTTGTCCGAAAATCCATCTTTTCAAAGAAACGATTTAGTTTCTCATTATCAATCTCCTTACAATTACGCCAGATCACAAGAGTCTTATCTCCTTGTTTGTGTGTACGACCGGTCACAACACATACATTGCTATTTTCATACCAGCTCTCTGTCTCCACATTCAATCCTATCAGATAGTTAAAAGTTTCCACCATATCCACGGGAGTATCTACCAGCTCATTGTCCTTTGTGGTCTTGATGGTGAAGGTAAACGGATTCTCGAACATTTTAATGTTCAAAAGGGAATCACGTGTTTCTGTATCGAGCATATAGCTAAGCATATAGCTTTCTTTAAACTCAGACCCATCTTTAAACAATCCCTTTGACTGTTGCAATTGAAGGTTATTTAACGTATCTTCATACTGCTCCAAACGGATATATTTGAAACATTGGCTAATGCCGTTCCGAGATACGGGTTTCTTATCTTTCCAATCTGATGAGTAAATGACTTTTTCAATACGAGTACGAGTAACGTTGTCAAAATATAATCCCATTTCACAGAGAATATATTTACGTTTACCATGATCTTTCCGATTCAAACTGATAACAGCATGTCCGGTCGTTCCAGATCCTGCAAAAAAATCTAAAAACAATGCTTTGTTATTGTGAGATTCTATCTTTAATGTATCTTCTACTGCGTATATAGATTTAGGATAACTAAAGAGATTACTACCTAATATATCTGCTAAGATGTTTGCTCCAAAAGTAGATGCAGAATATTCTGGTTTGTCCCATATGGTGAAAGGTTGCATACCTTCATTACGCATACGTCCTTTATAATAAACTGCAGGGTTTCCAATACGATCAAGTCTAACTCCTAATTCATTAGAATCTTTCATCTTTATAAGAGTTTCTATTGAATATTTCCAGGTTCGCATACGACCACTTTCATCTATTGGTAATGACATAATTTCATTATCAGATATATTTTCATTTAATTGATAAGATTTCGTTGTTTCATTCCAAACCATATTTGGTAATCTAAAGTCAGAACAATCCTTTTTTATAAAAATAGGATATATCATCTTTTGAGACTCTTGACTATACTGTGCCCTTAGATTCCTCCATTCATATGGCCCTTTTTCGTCTCTTTCTCCATATCTTGATAATTGATTTTTATTTCTTTCCAATGAATTCACTTTAGCATTAGCTTTTCCAAAAAAAAGGCCATATTCATGTGATAATTGAAAACCTGTAATAGTTGATCTTCCTTGTGGATTATTCTTAATACTTACAGTTCCAATATGATTATCACGTCCATATATATTTGAAAGAATATAAAACAATTCATGAAGCTGGAAATCATCTATTGTCACACATATAAGACAATCTGACTTTAATAATTTCCTGCTAATTAGTATACGATCATTTATTAAAGTTGCCCACGTACTATTTTTGTAACCATTCTTATAGATAATTTCTGACGCATTTGTATTATATGGAGGGTCTATATATATTCCATCCACTTCTTCTGTATATTTGTTTTGCAATAAATTCAATGCTTGAAAATTCTCACTATTTATCAATAATCCATTACATTGCTCATCGATATTTTCTATACTACGTATTAACTTGTGCTTAAATTCTGTTGAGAAAAAAGCTGTATCAAGCACAAGGAAAGGATTTTGATGGAGGAATGTCTCTGTCAGCGGTTCCGAATAGCCTTCGTGCATGACATCCCCTTTGATTTCATTGATAGCGAAAAGCTTAACCCATTCCTTACGCTGTTGGTCATTGGCAATGATTTCCGGGTATAAACTTTCAGGAACGCGATCGAGCGTGATGCAATAATCACATTGCACCACGAACTTCTTCTTTAACCATAGACGCTTTTGAAAGTCCTCCAATTGAGCTAACATCCGAATGATCTTTTCGCCAATAAGTTTGATGGCTTTTATCATGCCCAGCTGGTGCTCTATGTGTTTGGCGTCAAGATCATCGAGAAGCATCACCTCATTCTTGATATAGAAGTCGAGTTCACGACGTAAGAAGCCACCAAGATCTTTGTGTATAAAGTAGTCGAAAGAATTTTTCGCCGTGTAGTCCGTAAGATGCTTTTCAAGCAGTGTACGGCCTTTTTTCTTGTCATAAGTAAGCAATTCGAGAAAGTCTTCCGGACAACAAGTAGAAATGGCTGCAAATGCCTCTTCCATTAGCGCATCTTGTTTCGTACCTTTCTCCATTAATTCATAAGTGAAATAGATATTCAGCTCATCGTCTACCACTTCAAGAAATGGTGCATCATCTTCATTTTTATATAAAGCGAAACGGCGCTCCATATTATTTGCTGCCTTGTTGTTATTTTGCTCAGTAGAAGCATCTTTCAGCACAAAATGAACCTTTCGCTTACTGTTTGGCAGCAGGCATGTATAGTTATGAAAATATTCAGAAGTCTTGATGTAATACTGATCGGCATTTGCCCAATAGAGCTTTACTTCTTCTCCATTGTAAGGAATGGCATAAGTGTCATCCTTATAGCGACGCTTACTGATAAAGTCTCCTTCATCATAATAGCGAGAGAAGAATGTCGTCAAATGAGAAAATATTTCATTCTCAATAGCTGCCGTATCTGTAGAAGATGTCAATTTCTCTTTGAGTTGTACATATTCGGGATTAGAATCTGCGGATACCCCGAAGCTGGCAGCCTGATCTTCTATCACTTTTAAACGCTTTTTGATATTTTCTTGATCCTCAGAGCTGAATGAGGCAAGGATTGATTTCACTTGAGGCAATAGCTCCGAAGTGAGAAATTTATCTATCTCGTTGCGCTTTTGATTCATAATGCGATAAATGCCGAAATCCAATTCTGCATGATCCATCATGAATATATCTCTGAGTTCCTTAACGAAACTATCGTAATAATTTTGTGCCATTGGATTGATTTTTATGTTTGTTTATTTTTGGGTGCTCCAGCGTATGATAAAGACATTGTTGCTAGATGAGGATTGGATCAGACGTTTTTCAAGATCATTGATTATTTGGCGACGTTTCTTGCAGAGTTCCTCTTCACGGTCTTCCAATTCATCACGGAGTCTTTTTTTCTTTTTGTTTAGATCAAGAAGTTTTTTTTCGCTATCAAGCTTTTCTTGTACCGTAGTCGCACTACGGGCATTGCGTTCTGTCTGGAGGATGGTACGCTTAACGATCTTTATCTCATCTTCAAGATTGTCCAGCATATCATGTTCCCAGTGGTATATACGATTTTCTTCCTGCTTTACGAAATCTAGATTTTTCGTGTCTATGTCTTGTAGTTTAGCCTTGGAATGTTGTAAGGCATCCGCTTGCAGATGTCCTACGACATCATTGGGTAGAGAATCTATTTCTATTTCCTCGCCACCATTCAAGAATAATTTTTCGCAATCTTCTTGGCTGATGTTCCTTCCATGATCTGTAAAGGCTGAGAACAGGGTGTATTGCTCATCCTCCAAAGATGAGACAGCCAAGTGCTGAAGCAAGAGCCATCCACTTTCATCTTGTAAATAGTCGGGCAAAGTGGCATTAATGGCAAGCGCATTCTCATCAAACACGATCTTGGCAGTCTTATCTAGATTTGTCGATAAGGCTTTATTAATGACATACTGTGCCAAAGGATGACTTAGGCGATAGGGAATGCCCTCACCCTCGGTAGAAAGCAAGACATAGCGTCCAGGCTTACAGTCTTCGACAGGCGTGTGCAATACAAACGAATGGTTCTTGTCATTAAAGGTGGCATGAGAGCTAAGGACGTACTTCGTCAGCTCCCAAAATATATGATGGTATCTATTTAGAAATGCGCCAGTGTTGTCTCGCCTCAAACGTAAATGCTCTTGAACATCGATATCAAAATTATCAAGTACCTCTTCACGCACTTTGGACATCTTTTGATTGATCTCTTCCTGCATGTCTGCTTGTAATTGCTCGAATGCCTGATTAATCTCCTCTTCTGTGCGACATTTCTGATATATCTCCCAGATACGACTTTCTATATCAAGAGAGTCAGCTTGTCCCAGTATCTCGTCGCTTGCTCCAAACACATCATCGAAAAGTTTGAATTTCGTGCTTAGCAAGTCAAATACGCGAACATCGGCGAAATTGCGCATATTGATAAAGTTCACAACGACAACATCGTGTTTTTGACCATAACGATGGCAGCGTCCTATACGCTGTTCGATACGTTGTGGATTCCATGGAAGATCATAATTAATCACCAAGGAACAGAACTGCAAGTTTAATCCTTCTGCAGCCGCTTCTGTCGCTATCATTATATCGGCTTCATGGGCAAAATAGTCAACAATCGCCGCACGCCTGTCGGCTGCCTTGATGCCACTTACTTTATCTGGATGATTTAAAGTCCAGGATTTATAAATCTCATTGGTTTGTGGTTCACTGGCCTTGCCATTAAAGAGTACGATCTTCCCTGCATATCCATTTGCTTCCAGATATTGATATAAGAAAGCCTGTGTCTTTGTGGATTCTGTAAATATTAATGCCTTGCGTAAGGCTCCTTGTTCTTTGAGCTTCGTAAATGATTCAGACAAGGCCGTAAGCAATGCCGTAGCCTTTGACTCTGTCTTGATGTTTCGTGCCTTTTCAATAAAGCCGTCTATGGTTGAGATTTCTTCTTTCAAGCGGGAAAGATTTATCTCTTCAGAGTCAGGCTCCGATATCTCGGCATTCTCTATCTCACCATCATCCATACTTGACCAATCCTCGATGTCATCGACCATCTCTCTTAAGTCAAGGATTTCGTTTTTCTTGCTTTCAAGCATACGAACTAAACGTTCTTTAATATGGGTGAGAGTGAAAATAAGAGCATACGTCGATGAAGCCAGAATCTTACGAATAATCATAGTCGTAAGTTTTTTCTGGGCTGATGGAACACTGTAGATGTCATCTCTGCGTAAAAAATCAGATATGGCCATATACAAATCTTGCTCTTCGTCTGTAGCATTGAACTTTTGTGTAAGGGCCAATCGTCGAGTATAATTTATATACTCCTTCACATCTTTACGTAATGTACGGGTATAAATGGATTTTATACGTTCCCGTAAATCGCTCAGATTATTTCCTTTACCATATTGATTACGAAATGATTTCTCACTACCAAACAGATGGTCATCAATGATAGATGTGAGGCCATAAAGCTCCATCAATGAATTTTGGAAAGGAGTTGCCGTAAGAAGCAGTTTCTTTACTCCATGCAATGCGTCCTTTACAGCATTGGCTGTACGGGCAGATGAACGATAAACATTGCGCAGCTTATGTGCTTCATCTAATACTGCAAGATCAAATCCATTCATTAGAATCTCTGATTTATATCTTGCAACAAAATTATAGCTGCAAATGATAATGCGTTTTGCATAAAAAGGATCTTTCCCTTCTTTGATGTAAGCCTTATAATTTTTCGTGTCAAGAATCTCACTTGGGAGACCAAATTTATCCATCAATTCGGATTCCCATTGCTTGCGAAGAGAAGCTGGACATACTACTAATAACTTACGTTTGCCAACTGCCCAATATTGACAAATGACAAGACCTGCTTCTATTGTCTTTCCTAAACCTACTTCATCGGCCAATACAACACCTTTGGATAACGGAGAATTAAATGCGAAAAGAGCTGCATCAATCTGATGTGGATTAATATCGACCGTAGAACTGAGCAATGATTGAGACAAAGAATGAATGTCATCACCTGTCGTTTGCTGGCTTAACAATAATGCGTAATATTTGGCATGAAAACGCGTAATCATAGATATCAGCTGTTCTATTTTTTCTGGATTAAACAGTTAAGGACTAATCAAGAGAAACGGCTTGATAAATATGTTTCAATAGGAATTTACCAGTTAATGGTACTATTAGAAAAATTATACGAAGCCTTCGTGGGTGATTTTATCAACCAATTCTTGTCTTTACCTTACCGTTATTTGTCCCGATTTATTATTTTTTCGATGATTATTATCAGTTAGACAGACACAAAGATATTAATTTTCTTTGGTTTAGAGAAAGGTGGAAGTCAATTTTTCTCTTCTTCGTCAAAAGGAAATAATGATAGTCGGTTTGCAGAGATGAGAGACATTAATTATTTTTAAAATTCGATCTATGAATCCTTTCGGAAGAAAAAGATATAGACTCTCTACAAGATCCTTGTTTTAAAGTAATTTCATATCTTGTAAATACTAATATCATATTCATATCTTGGTAGTATTTCACAAGGTGTGTCGGATTTGTAAGAAATCGGTACAAACACATTCTATGAAACACGATTTTTTATATCCCACTTGTCCGGTTGTCATCTTGTGATAAAAAATGGAGCCCGCCTCTCGGTAGCATTCTTCTTCCAGATCACGGAGAATCGCAAGAATCCGGGAGAGGGAAGTTGCCGTAACAGTTATGGGGAATGCCAAATTACAAACTTCCGGGCTGACACGCAAGTATCGGCATCAGACACACCTTTTGAAACAGTATCCAGACACTTTTAGGGATCGTATCGATCGTATCGATTCTTTTGAGGTATCGCCATTTTTTGTGCAAAAAGCTTTTTTCTTAGTACTAAATTTAGTACTTTTACATAAAACAAAAATAAATGGGGGCAAAAGAGAAATTAGTAGAACGATTCAAGAAACAGCCAAAGGATTTTATCTTTGACGAATCCCTTCGTTTACTCGGTTACACCAAGCTCAATAAAGGGGCTACTTTAGGTTCCCATATCCGTTTCAAAAATGAAGAAACGGGACAGTACATAGATATACATCGTCCACACCCAGGTAGTATAATGAAAGCGTGGATGATAAAAGCAATTTACCAACATTTGAAGAAGAACGGCTTAATATAAAGAATTATGGATTACTTGGAATACAAAGGTTACAAAGGTTCTGTGGAATACAGCAAAGAGGACAATTGCCTTTGCGGTAAGGTACAAGGTATGGGCAACAAAGCCTTGATTCTTTATGAAGGAACTACCATCGACGAACTCCGAAAGGATTTTGAAGAAGGGATAGACAGCTATCTCGAAGGTTGCAAAGCAGATGGAATCGAACCGGTAAAACCTTTCAGCGGGAAACTTAATTTGCGTATGCCCTCTGAGCTTCATTCCCGTGTAGCTGCGTTTGCAGCTAGTACGGGAATGACCATTAATGATTTCATCAATAAAGCCATTGTAAATGAGTTGGGGCATGATAGTCTAAATTTAAAAATATGATATTAAAAAACGGTATAGTCTATTTTATGTTATCTCCTTCCTCCGAAGTGTCCT
>HF988475.1 GCA_000431975.1 Prevotella sp. CAG:924
TTCGGACCCAAGCTAAACAATCCCCTATATTCATTGGGTGAGCCCAGTATCAACCCAAGCAATGGTCCTTGATGAACTCATGGAGAAAATGCTATCGCTCTTATGCAATTTATAAGATTTCTTCCCCTTATATTCATCGGATGAGTCCTGGCATAGGCCGCAGTAAAGAAACAGTAATATATAGAAAAAGGACAAGCAAATGATAATCATCTACTTGTCCTTAGGGGTGGAGGGTGGGACTCGAACCCACGACATTCAGAACCACAATCTGACGCTCTAACCAACTGAACTACATCCACCGTATTGGTTACTTAATCCAACCTTGAGCAATAGATACTGTCGGTTTTCTTAAGTGATTGCAAAGGTACAAAATTTATTCGAAACCACCAAACAATAATATGGTAAGCTTACAACTAAAATACTTCTTGCCCACTCCGACATATCCCTGAGAGGGAAAATGAGAATTACCTCTAGCGTCCACAAGCCCGCAACCATTATCTAATATTACGTTACTGACCTGTCCGATTTCTCCGATGCTCTTGCCGTCATCCCTTCCGACCCGTTATGTCTTCAACAAAGATGGCTGACGAATCATCTGATAATAACAGAAGATCCATCAACAGCCAATGACCGATTGGGATAAAAAAAATCCCGTAAGTGATCAACTTACGGGACCTTCATCATGAGAGGGGTGGAGGGTGGGACTCGAACCCACGACATTCAGAACCACAATCTGACGCTCTAACCAACTGAACTACATCCACCGTATTGGTTACTTATTCCGATCATGAGTAAGAAACTCCGTGGTTTTCTTAAGCGGTTGCAAAGGTACGGGATTTATTTGAAACCGCCAAACAAATCCCGAACTTTTTTCTTTTTATTTTGCAGGTGTGCTGGGAGTCTGGGCAGGAGCGGCAGGTGCCTGAGCAGCACCCTTAGCAGCAGGAGCGGCAGCACCCTTAGCATTCTGTGCGGGAGCCTGCTGGCCGGCACCGAATCCTGGAGTCGTCGTCGGATTGGTTGTCTGTGTCTCTGTAGCCGTACGCTCAAGGACGCTCTCTGAAGTAACGGCCTTAGGAGCGGTATAAGCGCAGACAATGCTGAACACTACCATAACGGCAGCCAATGTCCAAGTGGCCTTCTCAATGAAGTCAGTAGTCTTGCGTACACCCATGATAGAGTTTGACGCAGAGAAGTTGCTGGACAGACCGCCTCCTTTTGATTCCTGAATCAACACGATTCCGATCATCAGTAGTGACACCAGCACGATGAGAACTACAAAAAATGTGTACATAATATTTTACTATTGTTTTTTATTATTTAATATCAATTTTTCCAAAAAACGACTTTGATCTGCAAAGTAAGCATTTTTTTTCGGATTATTCAAATTTATCCGGCGAATAATTTCCAAAGCCTTCTCATATCGCCCTTGTTTGATATAAATCTTCGCCAACGTCTCTGTAAAATAGCCTTCATCGCCTGTTTCGGGACTTTCTTCATTAGGCACATCAAGAACAGGAGCATACTCCGGTTCCTCCTTCAATTTGATTTTTCCACCTTCATTATTGATGAAATTATCTATCAAATCATGTCCCTTGAGCTGTGGAGTTTCCTTCTGCTGCCCGGCATCGTCAAACTCTTCTGTCGACAGCAAATAGGACACATAATCGACAGCCGCATCGGCAGGCGTGGGGTTGATACGCGCCAGCCGCATCGGCAGGCGTAGGCTTGCGCTTCGGCTTTTTCGTCTCCTCCTCTTTCTTATCCTCAGGTATCTGTTCGAGGAAGTTGTCGATGAGAGAGATGGTACGGTCGGCCGACGGCTTGACGGTCTTACCCCCTTTCTGCTCCGCCTTCTCTTCCGAAGGTTGCCGGCGCAACTGATAGTGCATTGCCTCCACAAGATTGAAAAGCACCTTGCGGTCGGTGATGTAAAGTGCCGCCCGTCGCAACTCTTCATCGAACGAAGGATCGTGAAGGAGGAACAGGCACTGTAAGAGCAACAGACGTGCCGACTGATAGTATGGATAGAGCGCAAGAAGGCTTCTCAGATCATAGAGCGTATCACGATCCAAGTTCTCGGGATGCTTGATAAGATAGGCTATATCCATATACGTATTTGACTTTTTTAGTATTTGCGCTTACCAGTTGGCCACCGTAGCATTAAAGATCTGATCGGTAAGATCCTCACACATCTGTGTGACAAGATCCTCCTGCACGCTTGTCAGGCTTTGAGTCGACTCATACGTCTGTGTAGCCGTGAACTGGCGCTCAAAATCTTCCTTATGATTGGCCTTATTCGTGAATTTAACATTGACCGTCATTGAAAGCTCCGTCTGGGTAGACGTACCGTTCGACGATACGCTCTTGTTGCGTTGCGAATATTGCACGATCTCTCCATTGATGACGAGATCGCCTCCCCGTTTCACCTGTTGCAGGCGTGTATGATTGGCAAACTCATCTTTCAGCTGATTGTTGAACAGCGAAGCCATAGGGGCCCACACATAACTGCAGCGGTTGGGGAAATCTGCTATCTGTATGGTCTTCGTCTTCGTATAGTCGATGCTCGAGCCGTTGAACTTATACGACACAGAGCAGGCTGTCATCAGAAAGACAGCTGACAAGAGAGCGAGCTTACTTTTTATCGAGTCCATATCGTTTGATGCGTCTATAGAGTGTACGGTCGGAGATTCCAAGCTCCTGAGCCGCTTTCTTACGGTTGCCGTCATTACGGTCGAGAGCCTTCTCCACCATCTGTCTTCCGAGATCGTCAAGGTTAAGACTTTCCGAATCGCCTCCGATCTCCTCGGCCTCAGCTTCCACAGCGGAAGGCTGTCGGTGGGATACCTGGGACTCCGGCACCTCATCGTGCCAGAAATCATCACGGCGCGCTACTGCGGTGACAGGGGGTATGTCCTCACCGCTGCTGATGATCTGCCGGCGTACGGCAGCCTGCTCATTGAGCTGAGCCCGCTCGTCGATCTGCTTACGCATGCTCGTCATCTCACGACGCAACTCATTCACATTGCCCCGCAACTCATAGAGGATCTTATAGAGCATCTCACGCTCGCTCTCATACGAGTGCTGTCCCTGCCGGTTGTTGTCGATCGGTGCCAAAGCCATGGAGTCGGAATCCTGCGGGATAAACCGCTCCAACGTCTTCAGTGTAATGACACGGTCTTCCGAGAGCACCGACATTTGCTCCGTGATATTTTTCAGCTGACGGATATTTCCAGGCCACTTATAATGAAGCATCAGCGGCTTAGCCTCTTCAGCCAAAGTGATCTTCGGCAGATGATATTTCTCTGCCGTCTGCATGGCAAAGAGGCGGAAAAGCAACAAGATGTCCTCACCACGGTCGCGCAAAGGCGGCATCTGGATAGGAATCGTATTAAGACGATAGAACAGGTCCTCACGAAACCGTCCCTCGCTGATAGCCTTGCGCAGGTTCACATTCGTGGCAGCCACGATACGCACATCGGTCTTGCGCACTTCCGTACCACCGACACGGATATATTCACCCGTCTCAAGTACGCGGAGCAAGAGAGCCTGCGTCTCCAAAGGCAGATCGCCCACCTCGTCAAGGAAAAGAGTTCCCTTGTCGGCTACACCGAAATAGCCATCGCTCTCTCCCACTGCTCCCGTATAAGAGCCTTTCTCATGACCGAAAAGTTCGCTGCTGATCGTCCCCGAGGGAATGGCCGAGCAGTTGATGGCAAAATACGGACCACGGCGACGGGGAGAATTATCGTGAATGATTCGGGGAATGATCTCCTTACCTACACCATTCTCACCTTGGATGAGCACGCTGAGGTCTGTGGGCGCCACCTGTAAGGCCACGTCCAGAGCATGGTTCAATCCGTCGCTATTGCCGACGACATTGTAACGTTGCTTGATTTTCTGCAGTTCAGCTGTATTCATTGGGTAGCAAAATTACTCATTTTCCACGAAAACACTGCCATTTTTAAGAAAATCTTTTGGTTGCCAGCCAGGAATTAGGTATTTTTGCAGAAAGAAAAGAATAGATAAAACAAAGCAAACGTCCGTACGCCTTCCTTTCCCACCCTCGCCCAAGAGACAGACAGGAAAGGCAGGAAACGACAGTTACCTTATTATCTGCATAATATGAAAAAATGGATAACTACACTCTTAGCAGCTATGACAATGACTATCAATAGTAACGCACAAAGCGGTGTGACCGTCAAAGACGTACACACCGACGAATTTGCAACCATCATCAGCGACACATCAAAGATACAGCTCGTTGATGTCCGCACCCCCGAGGAATATGCGGAAGGACACCTTGAGCGAGCAGTCAATATCGACGTGAATGACAGCACTTTCCTTCAGCATGCTACAGCCTCACTCGAGAAAGGAAAAACTGTAGCCGTCTACTGCCGCAGCGGCAAGCGATCGGCTCTTGCTGCCTCCTTACTGGCAAAACAAGGCTACAACGTCATCAACCTTCTCGGAGGCATCCTGGCCTGGAAGGAAGACCGGAGACCCATCGTGAAATAAAAGGTACAAAGGATCTTCTACCATTCCGAGCCGTTCCCCTGCCACCATTGTCAAAGACATTGCGGGCTAACGATTAGGAGTTTAATATATGACCGACAAATCGGGTAGGAGGTAAATGCTAATCATAAAAG
>HF988476.1 GCA_000431975.1 Prevotella sp. CAG:924
TAGCGTCGTCTTCGACAAGATCCTGGCCAACCCTATCAAGCAGCACGTCATGGAGGCTGCCGCCATCTGCCGTGACGAGCAGTGCGACTTCGTCGTGGGCCTGGGTGGCGGAAGCTCCATCGACTCGGCCAAGAGCATCGCCGTCATGGCATGCAACACCGGCGACTACTGGGACTACGTCGTAGGCGGCACGGGCAAGGGCAAGCCTGTAGAGAAGGCACTGCCCATCGTTGCCATCCCCACCACAGCCGGCACGGGTACGGAGGCCGACCCCTGGACCGTGATCACCCACGAGACGGCCCACGAGAAGATCGGCTTTGGCTGCCCCCTCACCTTTCCCACCATCTCCATCGTCGATCCGGAGCTGATGGTCAGCATCCCGCCCCGCTTCACGGCCTACCAGGGCTTCGACGCCTTCTTCCATGCCGCTGAGGGCTACATCGCCAACTGTGCCACGCCCATCAGCGACCTGTATGCCCTCGAGGCCATCCGGCTCCTCTACAAATACCTGCCCGCTGCCGTGGCCGACGGACACGACCTGGAGGCAAGGACCAACGTGGCATGGGCCAGCACGCTGGCCGGCATGGTGGAGTCGACATCCAGCTGCACTTCCGAGCACTCGATGGAGCATGCCATGAGCGCCCTCTATCCCGCACTGCCCCACGGAGCAGGACTCATCTGCCTGTCAAAGGCTTACTTCGAGACATTCGTCGACGACAGCAAGGACCGCTACATGAAGATGGCCGAGGTCATGACCTCCGAACCGGCACATCAGGCCGGAGACTTCGTCGACGCCCTCGTGAAGATGCAGAAGGCATGCGGTATGGACCAGCTGAAACTGAGCGACTGGGGACTGAAGGAAGAAGACCTGCCCGAGATGGTGCAGAACGCCAAGGCTACGATGGGTGGACTGTTCCAGCTCGATCCACGGATGCTGACCGATGACGAGATCCTCGCCATCTACAAGAAGTCTTACCGCTAATCCGCTCCGGTCATCCGGCAGATTACGATCCATAGAAACGCTGCGGCAAGGGAAGCCCGTCCACCACGGAGCAGCCCTTGCCGCAGTTTTCTTGTCCCGTGCAAAAATGATGCGGAGGCTGACAGACGCCCGACAAGGGTTCGACATCTTCCGAGCGATGAGGGTCACTAACGGAGGGCGGCATAGCCGTCGCATTTTCACCTATGTTTCAAATCCGTGTCTGTACTTCCCATCCGCCTGTATTTTAAAGTCAGGGAGTTGCACAATCCCTACAAAGTACCTATATTTACATCTGCGATGCAATCCCGTTCCCGATCATCTTATGCAAAATGCGGAACGACGGTTGCTGGCCAACGCATATAACTAAAAATGAAACAAACTATGAAGAAAACATTTCTCGCACTGATGGCTGCCGGACTGATGGGCACCACCGGCGTATCACCGCTTCTGGCGGCAGACGACACCCCAACCGCCACCCTGCCCTCAACGGTATCCGGCACGAAACAGGGACCGCGCACATTCAGAAATACGGGTAACCCACTGGTGAAGGACAAATTCACAGCCGATCCCGCGCCAATGGTTTATGACGGACGCCTCTACCTTTATGTCGGTCATGACGAATATTACGACGGACAGGACAACGCTTCCGGTGGAAAGGAATTCAATATAACCGAATGGCTCTGCTACTCGACCGACGACATGCAGACATGGACCGACCATGGAGCAGTGCTCAGTCCGGCCGACTTCAGCTGGGCTGTGGGTGAGGCATGGGCCTCACAGGTGATCGAGAGAAACGGTAAATTCTATTATTTCACCACAGTGCAGGCCGGTGAGCCCTACACGGGAAAGGCCGTAGGCGTGGCCGTGGGCGACTCGCCCACAGGACCCTTCCACGATGCCATCGGCAAGCCACTGATATGCGACACGATGACCGACAACGGGCCGCGTGGCTGGTGGAACGACATCGACCCGACGGTGCTCATCGACGACTGCGGACAAGCCTGGCTCTGCTGGGGCAACGGCACCTGCTTCCTCGCAAAACTGAAAGCGAACATGACCGAACTGGACGGAGACATACAAGTGGTCGACCTGCCTAAATATGTGGAAGGTCCCTGGCTTCACAAACGGGGTGACCTCTACTATCTCACCTACGCCTCCCTCGGCAATGGCACCGAAACGATCTCCTACGCTACCGCCCCGGCCGTGGCAGGACCGTGGACCTACCGCGGCGAGCTCACCGGACCGGCAGAGAACAGCTTCACCATCCATCCGGGCATCATCGAGTTTAAAGGCAAATGGTATCTGTTCTATCACAATGCCGTTCTCACATTGGACGGTCATCGCGGAGCCATAGGCCGCCGCAGCGTATGTGTCGACGAACTGCACTATAACGATGACGGCACCATGCGAACGGTCAAGCAGACCCGCCAGGGTGTGAGCAGACCATAAAGCCCCGCCCTTATCTCCATCTCTCAGAACTGTTATTAATCTTTTCACTACTCAATATCTTAGTGAAGAAAGTGTCCAAGAGTAACCATGTCCAACCTACTCTACTTGACTCTTTCAGAGCAGACCTTATAATTACAGTCGTTCGTTTTAATCTCCGACTGTTCATAAGGCCGATTGAGGATTCACATCAGGCAGCATGAAGGCTCAACACGCCCAGACTGACGACACGAGCCGGATGCCGTTGCCCCTACGACAGCCGGGATCCCCGTCGGAAAGCGTCGGCCTAACGGACAACAGACATGATGCCGGCAGGCAGTAGTCTTGTATGTAAAGAAAAATTGTACACTTTATTGAATATTCCGCTTAGGGGATACGCTCCTTCACAGGTGTCAGTCGCCTTCCTCCTACGATCAAAATCGTACGAGATCATTCAGGAGGAGTCAGGCTCCTATATTCCCTCAAAAAGTAATATATGGCTCATTGCCCCTTGAGCATATGGCTCATGGGCAAACGAGCATATGGCTCATGGGCCCATGAGCCATATGCTCCCTTAAAACAGGGGTAAAACCGCATAAATACAGGAGTCAGCACCAGTTTGGGAGGAATGTTGTGGTATGGCACGTCCCTCCTGCCCCTCTGGAGGGACGACCGTTCCTGCTCCATAGGTGGACCGGGTATGAAAGGGCGAAGGCCCTTCTTACGATGTCAAGATCCTTCGTCATATTTTTCACGGTCATCCTGCCATCCGCGTACAAGGGACGCCCATGCGATAGAGTCTTGTCCCGACACCGGCGGCAAGCATCCCATCCGCACGTGAGGCACAGGATGAGTTTCCTGGCAGCCCCCTTTCCTTCTGCGACCCATACGGCAGCCTCGTTCCCTTGCCCTATCGTGCCGTCCCATCGACCGTCCCAACCTTAACGCCCCTTGAAACCACGACTGCCTTCAAACAAATAAGGAACAGGCATCGCACGGACCTCCCATCGTACCCATTCCTGACCTTGCCAACCGGAACCCTTTCCCACTTAAACCTACCCTTTTCCCCTCATTCAGCCAGCCGGTGCCCTTTTCCACTTAACCGGACAGTCCCCCTATTCATAATCTGAAACCATGGACACCCTTGCGGAAAGCCTTCCTAAAAAAATAGACTGCCAGACAATAGTCGTACTGTTTCCCCCTTGCTGACCACGACTGAGAACCCTCCATCAGGCGAATGACCGCATATTACCCCCCATCGTTTCCGCTTGAGACTCGAGACAGAATCTGACTTGGGGTCCTGTCCCGCCATCAAAATCTTAAGGAATCGTGAATTTTCCTTTCCGTCAATGCCTTTTTAAAAGAAGAAAGCTAATGTAAGCTCAATGGAAGATAATGGATACAAATCTATTTAATATTGTTAATATTCATATTATTTTGCCATTTTTTGATTAATTTCGCAACAACCTAAAATATATTTGATGATGACAAGGAAAAGAAGTAAGGCGGAATGGACCCGCCGTTATCTTAGTTTTGTTGTAATTCTTTTCGTAATCGCCTTCGGCACGTCGTTGTCCATAAGGGCCAATCTCGGCTCCTCGCCCATATCGTGCCCTCCCTATATCCTTTCGCTGGTCCCGGGCATGGGCATGACCATGGGACAGCTGACCATATGCATGCACGTGTTTTTCATCGCCATCCAGCTGTTGCTGCTGAGAAGGAACTTTGAGCGCAGGCAGTTTGCGCAGATGCTTGTGTCGTTCCTCTTTGGATTCTATACCGACTTGACGATGTGGATAACGAGCTTTCTCCAGATTCCCGCCGACCTCAATCCGCTCATCGGCTATCCCCTGCAGTTCGTGCTGCTGCTCATTGGCGGTGCGGTGCTTGCGTTCGGCATAGCCTGCGAGGTGCGGTGCGACTCGCTCATGCTTGCGGGCGAGGGCCTTCCGCTGGCCATATCCAAGTTCCTCAACCGTGACTTCGGCAAGGTGAAGATCTGCTCGGACACGTCGCTCGTCATCATCGGCACGGTGTTCATGTTCATCTTCTTCGGCAAATGGAACTGGCACATGGTGGGCATCGGCACGCTCGTGTCGATGTTCTATGTGGGAGCGATGGTCAGGGTGTTCGCGCCGCACGTAAAGTGGCTCGACATCATCTTCATTCCCCAGGCCGAGCGTGAGGCGATGGCCAAGGCTCACCACGAGCAGACAGCCGGCAACGAGAACCTTGTCGTCACCATCGCCCGTACCTACGGCAGCGGCGGTACGGAAATCGGCAACAAGGTGGCCGCCATGCTCGGCTGTCCGTGCTACAGCAGGCAGATCATCGACAAGACGGCGGAGAAGATGGGATTCACCTCGGAGCTCGTGGCCGAGAAGGAGCAGAACATATCAACAGGAAAGCTGTGGGAGATGATCTTCACTGATACCGGCATACCGGCGTCCATGAATCCGTCGAAGGCCGACGCGATATATGTGGGCCAGAGCCGCACGATCAGGGAGCTGGCTCAGGAGAGCCCGTGCGTGATCGTCGGCCGACTCGGCAACTGGATCCTAAGAGACAATCCGCGCGTGCTGCGCGTCTTCATCACCATCGACAAGGATACCGCCTCCAAGCGCATCGCCGAGAAGTTCGGCATCGGCCTGGATGAGGCAGCCAAGAAAAAGGACCGTGTGGACACCGGCAGGGCCAACCATTGCTGGCACTACACCGGCACACGCTGGACGGACATCTCCGGCTACGACCTCGTCATCAATGCGGGGCGGACCGGCGTAGACGGTGCCGTCGACCTGATCCTCCGTGCCGTGAAGGACATGGACTGACATTGCCGACACAGAGCCCGCCTGCCGGGACTGAGACCACGCAACGACCACACCCCCGGCCGGCCCGGAAGGGCTGGCCGGAAAGGCCTTGACAACCGGATGGAGAAGTAAGGCGCACGCCTTCGTCAGGCCGGCAGGGCGAGACGGCATGTACATACCCCGACCAACCGGCGATGAACGGAAAACATTATACCTTTATAACTGAAATACGAAGAGTGACAAGCCATGGCGCCTTCATGGAAGACGTAGCGGACTGCGTCTGAACAAACGGACGGGCAGACTGCGTATTTTCCGCCATGGAAAGGCCGTTTCTCCCGTCAACATATACAGAAATAGACCTGCAATTTTGTTTCATAAACTGATATTTCTGATTATCAACAAGATAGAGCAACAGCACATAAGAGACTAATAGACCTTGCATGTTTGGCAATGTGGCAATTATTACGTAACTTTGCC
>HF988477.1 GCA_000431975.1 Prevotella sp. CAG:924
CGTTGGTAAGGCTGGCCACCTGCTTGTCGCTCTTGATTTTCTCCACGTAGGCGTCGATGACGGCTACGGCCGTGATATTGACGACATCGGATACCGAGCTCTCAAAGTCTGTGAAATGGATAGGCTTGTTCAGCCCCATCTGGATGGGGCCGATGACTTCCACATCAGGCTCAACGGCCTGCAGGAGTTTGTAGCTGCTGTTGGCCGAGCTCATGTTCGGATAGACAAGTGTGTTCACGTCTTTTCCTTTCAGCCGGGTGAAGGGATATTTCTCGTCACGCAGTTTGGTGTTGAGTGCGAAGTTGACCTGCATCTCACCGTCAATGATCATGTCGGGGTAGTCTCTTTGTAGCATCTCCACGGCGGTGTGCACCTTCTGAGGTGATCCGATCTGGTCCGTACCGAAGTTGGAATAGCTGATCATTGCGATACGCGGCTCTTCGTTGAAGAAGCGGACAGAATGGTCGGCCAGACGGGCTACATCGTAGAGTACGCCCTCGTCGGGATGGCGGTTGATCAGCGTGTCGGCAATATAGAATACGCCCCTCTTTGTGTTGAGGATGTGCATGGTAGCGAAGTGCTTGTATTCCGGACGGATGCCGACCACCTCCTTGGCGACCTTGATCGTATTGGAATACTTCGTATAGAGGCCGGTGATGAACGCGTCGGCATCGCCCTGTTCCACCATGGACATTCCGAAGTAGTTGCGTTCGTACATCTTGTCATAGGCCTCTTCGAAGGTATAGCCTTGACGGGCGCGCTTCTCGGCAAGGTGTTTGGCGTATGTGGCGCGTCGTCCCTGCTCCTGATCGGCTCGCATGTCGACGATCTCCACGCCGGTCAGGTCGAGCTTCAGACGGTTGGCCAGACGGTGCAGACGATCGGGATTACCCAGGAGGATAGGTTGACAGATGCCTTCCTGATGGGCCTGTACGGCGGCCTTCATCATGGTAGGATGACCACCTTCGGCAAACACGACGCGCTGAGGATGCATGGCTGCCGTGGCATGGAGGGTGCGTGTGAGCTTCGACTCTTGTCCAAGCATCTGGCGCAGGTGATCCTTATAGGCGTCCCAGTCGGTGATGGTGGTACGGGCGACGCCGCTGTCAATGGCAGCTTTGGCTACGGCTGCTGATACCTCGGTAATGAGTCGGGGATCGACAGGCTTGGGGATGAAGTATTTAGGACCGAAAGAGAGGTCGGTCACGTGATATACCTGATTGACAATCTCCGGCACTTCCTGTTTGGCGAGGTCGGCAATGGCCTTTACTGCAGCCAGCTTCATCTCTTCGTTGATGGCCCGCGCATGTACGTCAAGGGCTCCACGGAAGATATAGGGGAATCCGATTACGTTGTTGATCTGGTTGGGATAGTCACTGCGGCCGGTTGAGATGAGGACATCGGGACGGCTTGCCATGGCGTCCTCATAGCTGATCTCAGGTACGGGGTTGGCAAGTGCGAATACGATGGGGTTCTTAGCCATGGAGCGCACCATGTCCTGAGAAAGGACATTGCCTTTTGATAGTCCGACGAAGACATCTGCACCTACAATGGCCTCCTCGAGTGTATGGACATCGCGGCGGTCGGTTGCAAACAGTTTCTTCTGTTCGGTGAGGTTGGCGCGGTCGCTGGTGATGACGCCCTTGGAATCGATCATCACGATGTTCTCCTTTTTGGCACCGAGAGCCACATATAATTTGGTGCAGCTGATGGCGGCGGCACCGGCTCCGTTGACAACGATCTTCACGTCACCGATCTTCTTGCCGGCTACTTCAAGGGCATTGATCAGTCCGGCGGCAGAGATAATGGCTGTGCCGTGCTGGTCGTCGTGCATCACGGGGATATCGAGATTTTTCTTCAGACGCTCCTCGATATAGAAACATTCAGGCGCCTTGATATCCTCCAGGTTGATGCCGCCGAAAGTCGGTGCGATGCGCTCTACGGTCTCGCAGAACTTGACAGGATCTTTTTCTGCCACTTCGATATCGAACACATCGATGCCGCCGTAGATCTTGAAGAGCAGTCCCTTGCCTTCCATGACGGGCTTTCCGCTCATTGCACCGATATCGCCGAGTCCCAGCACGGCGGTGCCATTGGAAATGACGGCAACGAGATTGCCTTTATCAGTGTACTTAAAGACGTCGTTGGGCGACTCTTGTATCTCGAGACAAGGATAGGCCACACCCGGGGAATAGGCCAGGCTAAGGTCGGTCTGCGTTCTGTAAGGTTTGGTCGGCTTTACTTCTATTTTGCCGGGCCGTTTGCCCTCATGATATTCGAGGGCAGCTTCTTTTGTTATCTTGACCATACTAACAGTATTAATGTATATACTCAATCTATCGAGCAAAGTTAAGAAAAAACTCTCAAAGAATCATTGGTTTTATCAATTTTTTTATATCTTTGCATTCAGAATAAAAGAGATCGCCGACGCATATAATCAATTTACAACATCGCTATGCAGAAAGCTGCCAGTCCTACAGAATATCGTCAGCAACTCCGTGCACGAATCATCAAGACTGCCGAGCAGGAGTTTAGAGTTCGTGGCGCCAATGCTGTGAAGATGGATGATATTGCCAATATTTTATCGATTTCAAAGCGTACCTTATATGAGATCTTTACCAATAAGGAGGAGCTGCTTCTGGAATCGGTGAAGGAGGAGAGCCGTGCCTTCGATGAACATATGCGTGTTTTTTATGAGGATGAGCATCACAATGTGATGGATCTTATCTTGGAGTTTTACAAGTATCAGATGCACCGTTTGTCAGGGCTGGCGCCTACCTATTTTGCGGACATCCATAAGTTTCCACCTGTCATTGCCTGGATCAGACAGAAGAATGCGGAAAATCGCGCCCGTAGTCTGGAGTTCTTTCAGAAGGGGGTGGAGCAAGGCTATTTCCGTTCTGATGTAGACTATGAGCTGATCTCGAAAGTCGGTGGCGCATCCATGGATTATGTAATGGCGCACCAGCTTTACAAACGTTACAGCCTCTTCCATCTGCACCGAAATGTCACAATGCTTTATATCCGTGGACTATGCACGATAAAAGGAATAGAAGTGCTGGATCGAAAGCTGGCGGAACTTATCAATGAGGACGTAAATAAGGATGTTCAATAATAAAAAACCGGATGACATTGTCACCCGGTTTTTGTTTATCTTGTATATAGATATCTTTTAATGGAATGTTTCGGAGTCTTGGCAAATTCCTCGTCGTGGATCTCGATGCGTGAGAGTTGACAGTAGTGGGGAATCTGCTGATTGAGAAGTTTCCGGTTTTCTTCCATGACGCTCTGCAGGTCATCGCGGTTAAGGCCAAGTTGCTTGGCGCCCTCAAAGTCGGGATATACCAGACCGACAAGTTTTTCTCCCTCTTGAACGACGACACTTTCGATGACGAGTTCTAATGAGTTGAGCTTGTCCTCGATCTCCTCGGGATAGATGTTCTGTCCGGCCGAACCGAGGAGCATGTTCTTGATGCGGCCTTTGATGAATACATTGCCGTTGGCATCCATCGTGCCCAGGTCACCGGTGTGATACCATCCGTCTTGATCGATGGTCGCTTTTGTCGCCTCTTCGTTCTTATAATAGCCGAGCATCACGTTTAGGCCTCTGGCAAGAATCTCTCCGGGGATGTGCTCGGGATCGTCGCTGTTGATCTTCACTTCCATGTGGCGTACGGCCTTACCGCATGAGCGGGGCACGAAGTGCTTGTAATCTTCGTAGCAGATGATCGGCGCACATTCTGTTGCTCCGTATCCCACAGTGTACTTAAATCCGATGCGGTGAAGGAAGCGCTCGATCTCCTCATTGAAGGCGGCTCCGCCCACGATCACTTCATAGAAATTGTCACCGAAGGCATGGTCTACACTGGCACATACCTTTTCGAAGATGCGGTTGTTCAGTCCCGGCATCTTCAGCAGCAACCGCAGTTTCGGGTCTTGCAGCTTGGGGAATACTTTCCGGCGTATGATCTTCTCGATCACCAGGGGAACGGAGATGATGATACGCGGTTTCACCTTTGTGAAGGCCTCTGCGATGATGGCAGGAGACGGCGTACGTGTGAGATACCATATATGGCAACCGATGAGAAACTCGAACAGGAACTCAAAGGCCATGCCATACATGTGGGCCATCGGCAGGATACTGATCACGTTGTCGCCTTCGTGCAATGTATTGCCCAATACAGAGCAGGCAAAGTCGTAGTTGCTCCACAGGGCACGGTAGGGAATCATCACACCCTTGGAGAATCCTGTCGTTCCGCTGGTATAGTTGATCAGTGCCAGATCGTCAGGATGCTCGTCTTTTGTGTAGTGGATATGCTCCTTACGGAAGTATTTAGGATAACGGTGTCCGAACATCTCATTAAGGTGCTCACGGGCATACGTCAGCTTGTCGGTGCGGGAGAGTAGCAGTGAATAGTCGGGGATGTAGATAATGCCTTCCAGCTTAGGCATCTTCTCCGGGTCAATAATGGTAGACACCACATCGCCGGCAAAAAGGATCTTGGCATCAGAGTGGTTTACAATGTTATGGATCTGTTCTGCCGTGAACTCATGAAGGATTGGCACAGCGATGGCTCCGTAGGTGAGCACGGCAAGAAAGGCGCTCGCCCATGCCGCACAGTTGCGTCCGCAGAGAGCAATCTTGTCACCGCGCTGGACGCCAGAACTTTCAAACATGATATGGAGCTTCTCTATCTTACGCGCGACATCATGGTATTGCAGCGTGGCGCCTTTAAAGTCGGTCAGTGCGTCCCTGTCCCAATTACGAATGATACTCTGTTCGATTAACTCATTAAAACTAGGTATCTTTTCCATAAGCATTTCTCCATAGTTTATAGGTAAGTAGATAGTATTCTGATGATTTCGCCACTGTGTCTTGAAAAGGATTTCAAGCAGTGGGGACAGCCTGCAAGGCTGTCCTCGCACAGTGGGCGAAAATGTATGTTATATGTTAGACATTCTGATAGAGATACCGCTTGATCGACTTCTTCGGTGTCTTCTGGAATTCGTCAACCTGCAATTTGATCTCGCTCAGTTTGCAGAAAGGAGGAAGCAGGGTGTTGAGCTTCTTGCGGTTCTCCTCCATGATATTGGCCAGGTCTTCGTTGGAGAATCCAAGGTTGTTGGCCTCATCATAGTCGGGATGGACAAGGCCGATGAGTTTCTCGCCTTGCTGTATGACCAGACTCTCATTGACCATCGTCATGGAGTTGAGCTTGTCCTCAATCTCTTCCGGATAAACATTCTGACCGTTCGAGCCAAGCAACATGTTCTTCGAACGTCCGCGTAGGAATATATATCCGTCTGCGTCCATCGTACCGAGGTCGCCGGTATGGAACCAGCCGTCGGCATCGAGCACTGCCTTGGTGGCCTGCTCATTCTTATAGTAGCCCACCATCACGTTCAGTCCGCGGGTGAGTAGCTCACCTGATACGTTCTGCGGATCAGGGCTGTCGATCTTCACTTCCATGTGGGTGACACCCGTACCACAGGACCCGGGCCGGAAATCTTTCCAGTCGCTGTAGGTAATGACAGGACCGGTCTCCGTCGTTCCGTACACCATCGTGATAGGTACGTCGACACTGCGCAGGAACTGTTCGATCTCTTTATTCAATGGTGCACCGCCTACGAGGATCTCATAAGGGTGTCCGCCGAATACCTCCATCACCTGCTGATGGATATGTGCTTTCACTTTCTTGCCAATGCCCGGCATCATCATCAGCAGACGCACCTTCTGATTGTTGAACATCGGGAAGATCTTCTTACGGACGATCTTCTCGATCACCATCGGTACGGCAATGACCACGCTGGGATGGATATCGGCAAAGGCCTGTTGGATCACGGTCGGGCTCGGCAGACGGGTAAGGAAGTAGATGTGATTGCCCATGCAGATATTCATGAGAAACTCACAACTCAGTCCGTACATGTGGGCCATCGGCAGGATGGCGAGCACATTGGAGGGATGTTCATATTTCTTGCCGAGAGCCTCTGTGAGGAAGTCGATGTTGCTCCATATACTGCGGTAAGGGAGCATCACGCCTTTAGAGAAGCCCGTCGTGCCGCTGGTATAGTTGATCATGCAGAGCTCCTCGGGCTTGTCGGCATAGTAGTGCAGGTGCTCTTTACGGAAATACATAGGGTAGCGCATGCCGTAGATTTCATTGAGATGCTCACGCGCATAAGTCAGCTTCTCGGTGCGGGCTACCTGGAGTGACAGGTCGGGCAGGTAGATGACGCCTTCCAATTGCGGCATCTTCTCGTAGTCGAGCGATGTAGCCACTACATCACCGACGAAGAGCAATTTGGACTCCGAGTGATTCACGATGTTATACACCTGGTCAGGTGTGAACTCGTGCTGGATGGGAACAGCGATGGCGCCATAGGTCAATGTGGCAAGGAATGCACAAGCCCACATCGAACTGTTACGTCCGCATAGCGCGATCTTGTCTCCCACTGTTACTCCTGAATTTTCGAAGAGAATATGTATTTTTTCAATCTTGCGTGCTACGTCATGATACTGAAGAGTAGCGCCTTTATAGTCTGTTAGAGCGTCGAGATCCCAGTTGTCAGCAATCGTCTTCTGCAGCAAGGCATTGAATGAAGGTATATTGTTCATTGCACAATTTTCGAATTTTTGTGTAAAGTTACAATGAAAGATGCGCATCTGCAAATAAAATGTGCATTATTTTCTTCTGTTAAGGCATTTTTTAAGTCCCTGCTAATCCTTAGGGTTGTGGCGTCCCTGTTTTGTCGGTTGGATGGTTCTTCTATGTGGGATTGGCAGATGCGTAATAGTTCGGGAAACAGCACTGAATTCATGCTGTTTCCCGTTTGATGCATACGGAATGTCCTTTCTCGGAGAAGGCTTTATTTGTTGATGGACATCCCTGATATATGGGTATGAATCGGGATGTTTGCAGGAGCTTATATTGGTAAATATTTTAAAGCCCCCAATAGTCAGGATCAAGGACTGGCTCTATGCCTTGTTCTATTTTGTCGGGAAGATTGCAAAAGAAATCGATGCCCGTGCGTTGCTCCAAAACGCTGACAGGGATGGCATAGTCGATATAGTTGCGGTTGTTGTCCGATTTGTTGATATGTTCTGTCCAAAAGGCCAATGAGTGATAGGTGTCTGTCGACTTGTCATAGGCCAGTAGTGCCATATAGAAATATTTGGGCACACTATAGGGGTATGTCTTTGAGGTGTGGGAACCGTTGATCTTGGCTATTTCGTCAGCCGTATAGATTTGATCGGGATTATCGATCGTAGCACCTTTCACGACATAGAGTGTATCGCAGTTGGAGGCGAAATTGCGGACATAGGTCTCCAGATTATTCCAAAGCACTCCATTATGGTTCTGCCATTGGGGCTGCATGTTGGAGAGGTAGAATGTCTGTCTGTTTTGTTCCGTAGAACAGAGCCTGTCGCCGGAGGGACATAGATGTCCACGGCTGAATCCTGTGTTGGAATAGTCGCTCAGGGTGGTCTGATCCTCTTCAGGGATGTCCGGATCGGGTTGGAAGTCGTCTGTACGGCTGACGTTGTTTTTCATGTTGCCGGCATAGAACTCATAGCAGCTCCACCGGTTGGCTTTCTTTGTAGCGTCCCATTCGAGTGAATAGGTGATGCCATAGTCCTTGGTGCTGTGAGTTACTTCATAGGTCTTGTCTGTTCCCGTATAGAAATGCGGGAACTCCAGACGCCATCCTTCGTTGTTTTGTGCCAGCTGGGTGCTGCCGTTCCTATTGTCGTTTTGTGTGATCGGTATATCCGGGTAGGTAGGAGTGGTAGGATAGGAGGAGTCGTTCTGATACCATGTCCACGATGTGATTTGCGAGCGCAGGAAGTCGCGGCTTTCTTTGCCTTTGCAGTACACCTTGATACCCAGCGTGTCGTTGTCGGGAGTAAGGACGATGCGTGCCGAGTCAATCTCGTCTTGGATGAATCTGACGGTTTGCCCATTCTTTAAGGTGATATCTTTGGGAAGCCGCTGGGTTTGTGCCTGGATACCGGTAAAGGTGAGGGCACAGATGACCGTGAGGAGTATGTTTCGTTTCATGACGGACTATTTCTTAAGTATTTTTTTGTTGTTCTTGATCAAGATGCCAGGGGTGTTGTCGCTGACACGCTGGCCGCTTATATTATAGGTATGGGTGTCATTGCCGGTTTTGTGGGAAGTGACCGGACAAATGGCTGTCACATCGCCTTCTGTCACCGGATCGGCAATGATCAGGCGGTAGGACGATGTGTCGGTAGCAGGCTCCAGAAGAGTCTTATTGCCGGCCGAGCTCTTGATGGCTGTGATGTAGCCGGCGACATGTCGGTTGACGGTCATTTCAGGATTTGTGGTAAACCCGCGGAAATAGACCGTTCCCGATATATCTTTCAGACATACGTCATCGTCGGTATTGACCACTCTGGCCATCTGTCCGTCGCTGAGATAGAGATTCACGCGGGTACCGTCATCTAAATGCTGGATCTCAGCGAGAGACGTCACGGAGGTGGAAGGCGTAGTGTCACCCTCATAAGTGACGGTCATTGTCTTGATCTGTTGGTTCGTCTTGACGGTGAACACGATGGTGCTGGCGGATCCTGACCAGGTTGAGGTGCCGTTGGCAGAGGTGTAATTGCCGTTGGAGGCGGTCATGGTTCCGCTGCCGTTAATGGTGATGGCGGTGATGTTGCCGGGTGCCGAGACCGTCATGGTTCCACCATTCTTGTAGATGCGGAGTGTACCGTTGAGGATTCTTGCCTTCGCTGTGCCTGTAGTGAAAGTGAAGGTCAGACCGCCCCAGTTGTAGGCTTGGCCGTCTTCAAATTCTTCGTCGGAGGAGAGCCCGATGGCTGCCAGACCCTCTTCGGTGTTAAAAGTATAAGTCACCTCCGCAGCGTTTATCCTTGTCAGGACAATAAAAAGCAATAGCAGTGTGGAGCAGATTTTTTTCATAGATGGTAGATTTATGTTGTTGGTCTGAAAATAAGTGCGTGCCGGACAAGCAGTGGCTTGGTCCGGCACGTATGATTAGAATTCCGAGGTAAAGTGGAATTTGATGTGTTCGAAATCTTGTTGGGCCATCGAAAGGACATAGCCCGAATCGGCCAGAAAGACGTCACGTCCCTCACGGTCCTTGGCCATATACTGGTATTTACGGCGTTTGAAGTTATCGAGCTCTTCCTGGTCATCACTCTCTATCCAGCAAGCCTTGTAGAGGTGGACAGGCTCCCAACGACACTTGGCGTTGTATTCATGCTCGAGTCGGTATTGGATCACCTCAAACTGCAGCTGACCGACAGTTCCGACGATGCGCCGGTTGTTGAACTGGTTGACAAAGAGCTGGGCGACGCCTTCGTTCATCAGCTGTTCCAGACCTTTGTAGAACTGCTTTGACTTCATCGGGTCATCATTCTCAATATATTTGAAAAGCTCCGGTGAGAAGGATGGCAGTCCGCGGAAATGGAGCTCTTCGCCTTCTGTGAGCGTATCGCCGATTTTGAATGTCTCATTGTCGGGCAGTCCTACGATGTCGCCGGGGTAGGCCTCGTCAACAGTGCTCTTGCGCTGGGCCATGAATTGTGTGGGCGAGGAGAACCGTAAGGTCTTGCCCAGACGGACATGGTAGTAGGGGGTATTGCGCACGAACTTTCCTGAGCAGATCTTGCAGAAGGCGATACATGAGCGGTGATTCGGATCGATGTTGGCGGTGATCTTGAAGATGAAGCCGGTGAACTTAGGCTCCGTAGGCAGAACCTCGCGCTCTTCGGCCTTGGTGGGCTTAGGTGAGGGGGCTATTTCTACGAAGCAGTCAAGAAGCTCCTGGACACCGAAGTTGTTCAGAGCCGAACCGAAGAATACAGGTGCGGTCTTGGCAGCGCGGTAATCTTCCACATCGAAGTCGGGATAGACGCCATCTACCAGCTCCAACTCCTCGCGCAGACGTTCTGCCTCGTCCTCGCCGACATGCTGTGCAAGTTCTGGGCTTTGGATATCTACCTCCACCTTCTCTGTCACACGTTGTTTGTTGGGGGTGAAGAGATTGAGCTTGTGCTCATAGATATTGTAGACGCCTTTGAACTTGATGCCCTGACCGATCGGCCATGACAGCGGGCGGACGTGGATCTGCAGCTCTTGTTCCAGCTCGTCGAGCAGGTCGAAGGGGTCGCGTCCCTCACGGTCCATCTTATTGACGAAGATGATCACAGGCGTATTGCGCATGCGGCAGACCTCCATCAGCTTGCGTGTCTGAGCCTCCACACCTTTGGCGGAATCGACGACGATGATAGCAGAGTCGACGGCTGTCAGCGTGCGGTAGGTATCTTCTGCGAAGTCCTGGTGACCTGGCGTGTCGAGGATGTTGATCTTGTATGGCTCACCCGTCTTGTCCTCGGGCAGATAGTCGAACTCCATCACAGAGGTAGACACGGAGATACCACGTTGCTTCTCAATGTCCATCCAGTCGGAAGTTGCTGTCTTGCGGATCTTGTTGTTCTTCACGGCACCGGCCACCTGGATCTGTCCTCCAAAGAGAAGGAATTTCTCGGTCAGGGTGGTCTTACCGGCATCAGGGTGGGAGATGATGGCGAATGTGCGCCTGCGTTGTATTTCGTTCATTGAAAAATGGAGATAAAATGATAAGTGATATTACTGTCCGGGCCTTTATTTCATGTTGGCCATGCAGACTTTGAGAGAGTCTTCCCAATAGGGCACGTGTATCCCGAACGTCTCTTTGATTTTTGTCTTGTCGAGTACGGAGTAGGCCGGCCGTTTTACAGGCGAGGGATATTCATCGCTATGGCAGGGCAGGATGTCGCAGTGGTCATGGCCGGATAGCTCAGCGATCTTCTTCGTGAAGTCAAACCATGAGGTGACGCCCTCATTGCTGAAATGGTAGATGCCGGAGTGGCCTTTGTAGGCTCCGTCTTCTACGATCTGCATGATGGCACGGGCCAGGTCGAGGGCATAGGTCGGCGTGCCGGTCTGGTCGAATACTACTTTGAGCTGAGGCTTCGTCGAGGTGAGTTGAAGCATTGTCTTGACGAAGTTGTGGCCAAACTCTGAATAGAGCCAGGCGGTGCGGAGGATGATGTAGTCGCATCCCGTTGCCATGATGTTCTGCTCGCCATGGAGCTTTGTCAGTCCGTAGACACCCGTCGGCGTGCCTTTCTGGTCCTCGCGGCAAGGCGTGTTATAAGGGTCGCCACCGAACACATAGTCGGTGGAGATGTGTACCAGTAGTCCGCCTACTTCTTTCATGGCCTGCGCCAGCAGTCCGGGAGCCTTGGCATTGAGTGTCTCCACGATGTCACCGGCGGTCTCGGCTTTGTCTACATTGGTCCAGGCAGCACAGTTGATGATACATCCGATCTTCTCCTCTGCTACGATGGTGCGGATGGCCTCTTGGTCAGTGATGTCTAACGGACGGTAGCCGTCGCATACGTCAGTAAATATGAAATGATGCTTCGAGGTCTTGGCGACAAGCTGCATCTCGTTGCCCAACTGGCCATTGGCACCGGTAACTAATATGTTCATTGTATTATTCAAATTTCAGTCCTTCTGTGCGGTCTTTGATGTAATAGTCGCTGAGCATGCCGATAAATGTCGAAATCTCTTTCACGGCATGCTCCGTCTCTGGAGAGAGTTGCTTCTTTTGCAGGCGCAACATCATCACGCCGTAGAGCGCGTCCAGACAGGTCTCTATCTCCGACACGTCGCGGTCACCTTTGTTGCGGAGCTCCACGATGAAAGGCAGCACTTTATAGTACTCAGCGTTATAAAAAGGAAATTTCGTGGACTGGAGCAGCTGGTTGTGCAGGTCGAGCATGTCTTGTATCAATATCTTGTTGATGTTCAGATGACCTTTTTCCCGGCAGCCTTCCTCATTCATCATCCGGATGAGATTGCCGAACCAGTCGGTTTCTTCCTCTTTCTGCTCGTCGGAATATTGGAACTTGTCGATATATTCGTGGCGGATGCGTGACAGGGAACACCCATAGGCGCGTATGGTGTCTTCGATCTGCCACATATATAAGATATACTCCGCTATTGATTTCTTGCGGATCTCTTGGGCTATAAACATAAATGCGTGTCGTTAATAGTGGAAAGTGTACAGATTGAATACCGTACCGATGAGTACGATGAGTGAGAAGATGATGACGATGGAACCGATGGCCTTGTTGATGATGCGAATGCCGTTATCGTCAAATTTGCCACGGATCTTGTCAATCAGCCATGTGAGCCCATACCACCAGCACAGTGCACCACAGATGACACTCATGTAGCCGAGGGTCATTTCTATGGGGTGGTTAGGGACGACGAAAGCAAACTGTGCATACGTACCCATGAAAAGGAAGATGATCGTCGGGTTGCTGAATGTGAGCAGAAAGGCCGTGATGAAATTGTGCATGAGCGTACCCCGTTTGTTTCCGCTGATATGGATCTTGCGGGTAGGGTCGCTCTGCCAGCAATAAACGCCGAAGAGAAGCAGAACGACGCTGCCTACTATCTGCAACCAGAATTTGTTGGTGGGATTGGTGATAAGGTCCATCACGAAACTCATGCCGAGTCCCGTGATCATGGCGTAGATGATATCGCTCAACGACGCACCTACTCCTGTCACAAAGCCATACCAACGACCCTTACGCAGTGTGCGCTGGATGCAGAGCACACCCACAGGACCCATCGGCGCCGAAGCGATGATGCCAATGAGAAATCCTTTAAGGATCATCATGAGTAAATCTATATGAAATGGCATAACAATTTGCAAAGGTACTCTATTTTAGCCTAACCACAAAGAGAATTGTGATTTATTCCGCCGAGAAGTCTGCCACGAGCTTTCGGTACATGCTGTACAGGCGTGTCCGGCTGATGTATCCCTGAAGCTGATTGTTGATGTTGATCACCGGCAGGAAATTGGCTCCGGTCTGCTCGAATTTCTTCATGACGTCCGTCATGGGCTCATTGCCATAGAGGATCGTGGGTACGGGGGTCATGATCTGGTTGACGGTGAACCGCTGGTAGAGCTCCGTACGGAACATGATGTTGCGGATCTTCATGATGTCGATCTCACCGAGCAGCTGATTGGCATTGTCCACCACCGGCAGATAGCTTGTCTCGCTGTTGCTGATGACATGGACGAGACGGCTGAGCGGCATCTCCGGCGGTACGCTGGTGAAGTCTTTCTCAATGATGGAGTCCATGCTCATCAGGGTGAGGACACTCTTGTCGGTATGGTGGGTGAGGAGCTTGCCTTCACGGGCCAGACGCATGGCATAGATGCTGTGGGGCTCGAAGATGCTGATCACCATTACGCTGACGACGGAAACGATAATCAGTGGCATAAACAGCTGGTAGCCGCCGGTGATCTCTGCAATGAGGAAGATACCTGTAAGCGGTGCATGCATCACGCCGGCCATGGCGCCGGCCATGCCCATGAGAGTGAAATTCTTTTCGGATACGTAAACGCCTATGTCGTTCATGTTCCAGAGACGTGCGAAGAAGAAACCGGCAAAGCCGCCGACAAACAGGGAGGGCGCGAAAGTACCGCCGCAACCTCCGGCACCGTTGGTCGAAGAGGTAGCGACAATCTTTGTCAGCATGACAAGTCCGATATACACGACGAGGACGACGGCATTGTCTGATCCGGCGAACAGCGAGCCGTTCATCACCTGATTCCAGTCGGCCTCAGTGCGTCCGTTGAGCAGGATGTTCAGGGAGCTGTATCCTTCTCCATAAAGGGAAGGAAAGAGGAAGATGATGATGCTCAGCGTCAGTCCTCCAATGATCAGCTTAATGTAGGGCCGTTCTTTCATCCTGGCAAAAAATCCCTCACAGGTCGTCATCATACGGATGAAATAAAGGCTGATAAGTCCGCAGAACACGCCCAGCAGGATAGTGGCGGGAATACGCTCGACACTCCATGCTCCGTCGAGATGGAAGGTGAAAAGGGTTGAGTCGCCTGTAAAGATATAGGAGAACACGTCGGCGGTGATGCTTGCCGTGAGGATGGGGACGAGCGACGCCATGGTCAGGTCGATCATCAGCACTTCAAGCGTGAATACCAGTCCGGCGATGGGCGCCTTGAAGATGCCGGCAATGGCGGCAGCCGCACCGCAGCCTACCATCAGCATCAGCGTCTTGTTGTTGCGTCGGAAGAGCTGTC
>HF988478.1 GCA_000431975.1 Prevotella sp. CAG:924
TTTGACTGTAAAGAAAAATAGGATAAATTTCAAGAAATCGTTCACTTCAGACAGGTCACATCCTGCGAACCGTCGCCCAAGTGCATACCCACATAAGCCAAAAAGTTCTTCTTGATTTTCAACGTGGTGTTGGTACTAGTCGTAAACTTTTCATAGACTTCCACGCGGATGGCCACCTGGGCGGTTTTCTGCATCAGGTCGGCGGCAATAGGTGTGAAGGAGGGAAGGAACGAACCTGCAACCAGGTTGGTCGTATCCAGCTTGTAAGGCCCTCTGCGTCTTACTCCGGTAGAAACATCATAGCGTTCCTCGATGGATGGTTCAGGCTTTAAATCCTGCTGCCATAAAGTACTTGTTTTGTTGTTCGACAATAGATTTTGTGTCCGCCTCAATCATTTTGGCGAACTCGCTCGCTTCTTTCTCCTGCTTCTGCTCTGCAGTTTCAGGAACTTGAGCGAATTTGAAACCGCTGTTAGACATATCCTGTTTCATGTCCTTGAAATAAGTATCCAAGTCCGTGTTCTCAGGAATGGTGCGGTCTTTCAACATAAAATCGGGAATACCGTACTTCTTCGCCACTGCTGAAATCTGAGAATTGCGTTGCGCCTGCGCTTTCTCTGCTTCGTAAACAGACAGCTTTTCAGAAAGAGTCTTGTTGGAATCAATCAAAGCCTGAGCCCATTCAGGGACTTCATCCTTTTTTCCGTCTTTGTTTTCTTCCGGATCCTCGATCGGTTTTCCGTCTTTCCGTCCATGCTTCTTCTCGTAGTTAGAAACAGCGGAAGTCTGTGCCTGTCCTGCACGGAAATCACCATAATTTTGCATCACATCCTGAAATGAAATGCCCTCAACGATGGAGGTTACCTTCGTTTCGTCCGTTACACCCTCAGCCTTTTTCGTAGCTATACGGGTAAGTGTGGCAGTATCCGCCCCAGGGAATTTCTGCTACATTCCTGCCAAAATCATTTCAAATATTGTCATACCGTATGAGTTTGATTGATAATTTCAATGGGCGTATCTATTATTAGTTGATTATCAATGTTATACGATCTAAACGGTAGAAAAGTGACCGTATGGATTCTGATTAGATACGAAAAGGTGAAGATTTAACGTATTTAACTTTCAATCACATCAGGAATCATGAAATAAGGGTTGTGAGGGGCGCTTTTAACCGACCTCATAATGTGGTGAATGGAAGTTATAGGACGAAATTTATGAAGGGGTACGCTTGAAATGACTCCCTTAAAGAATGTGATTGCCAATCATTCCTTTTTATTCTATAAGAACCAATAGAAATGTAGCCTATCATACTGTTTTATCACATTTTTATACTTCTTAAACGCAGTTTTTCCATTGGTTATGCTGTATTTTGAAATAAAATAATAGGATGAAACGCAGAATAAAGCGAATTTGAGCATTCTCACTGACGGTCAGAGAGTTTGGCTTCGAGTGGCACAGAATGGCGCAAGGGCGTAAAAACGGATTTAGGCGAATTGCAGCAATAGATGCACTTCCAAACCATTACCCGACACCGGATGCACATTTAACACTAACGGTCTCTATTTCTACGTTCTGCGTAGGTTTACATTCTGCCTTTACAACTCCCGTAAACTAATTTTGCATCAAACAAAAAGTAGGATTATGAGGAGTACTTTCAAGACAGTCTTCTATGTAAACGGAAGCAAGGAGAAAAACGGAATTGTCCCCATCATGGGACGGGTTACAATCAACGGGACTATCGCGCAGTTCAGTTGCAAGCAACGCATCTCCAAGGATTTGTGGGATGCCAAAGGCAACAGGGCGAAAGGCAAGAGCCGCGAGGCGGTGGCGGTAAACTATGCCCTTGACAACATCAAGGCACAGATAACGAAGCATTACCAGCGGCTTTCCGACCGTGAGGCGTTTGTCACGGCTGAAATGGTGCGCAACGCCTATCAAGGCGTCGGAACGGAGTATGAAACTTTGTTGCGAGCCTTTGACAAGGAGAACGAGGCGTTTGCCAAACGGGTGGGCAAAGACCGCTCCAAGCGCACGTACCAAAAGTACCTTACCGTCCGCAAATACGTGGCGGAGTTCATCAAGCGGCAGTACAAGCGGACGGACATGGCGATGAACGAACTGACGGAGGACTTCATCCGTGACTATTGTCTGTACCTGCGAAATGAAGTGGGGTTGGCGCAATCGTCCGTGTGGATATACTCCATACCGTTGAAGCACATCGTAACCACGGCGCACTACAACGGCAAGATTCCGAGAAACCCGTTTGCGATGTACCATCTTGACCCTGACCACAAGGAGCGTGGCTTTCTCACGGAGGATGAAATTCAGGCGTTGAGTGCAATCAAGCTGGACAATCCCAACTTTGCATTGGCAAGAGACCTGTTCCTGTTCGGTTGTTGGACGGGAATCTCGTTCACGGACATCAAGAACCTGACCACCGACAACATCGTGGAAATGAACGGTACACCGTGGATTGTATCGAAACGCCAAAAGACGGGCGTGCCATTCCAAATCAAGCTGATGGACATTCCCATGCAGATAATCAGGCGTTACGAACCGTTCAGAACTGACAAGCGGCTTTTCAATATCGGCTCACTTGACACGGTGAACAAACGCATCAAGGCTGTGGCGAAGAAATGCGGGATAGATAAGCCGATTTCATTCCATTTAAGTCGCCATTCATTCGCAGTTTTGGCTCTCAATTACGGTATGCCGATAGAGAGCGTGAGCAAGATTTTAGGGCATACGAACATAACCACCACGCAGATTTATGCGAAGGTGACCAACGCTAAACTTGAAAACGACATATCCGCCTTTGAGAGCAAGGTAAGCGGACGTTTCGTCCTATAACGCACAACCTATGGAACGGACAACAATCACGATGGACGGGTGCGGCAGAGTTGCCGTGCCGTCCGATGCCGCCAACGTGTGGATGAGCGAAATGGAGTTGATAAAGCTGTTCGATGTCATCGCCCCGACACTCCGTGCCGCCATCCGAGCCGTGTACAAAAGCGGAGCGCTGCAACCTTGCGAGGTGGAAAGGAGCATCAGGCTGCACAACGGCTATTATACGGAAGCGTATGCCATGTCAATGGTCGTGGCACTCGCTTTCCGTATCAACACACCCAATGCCGCAAGGGTACGTAATGCCCTGTTGGAAAGGCTGTGCTTGCGAAAAGAAAGACAAATGCTGTGGCTTTCGTTAGGCAACAGTACATCGTGTAAGTGTTAGAGAGTGCGGTTGCGTGTCAATACGCCTTTGCGGTCACACAACCCAAGTCTGCCCGAAGAAGTGAGTATATCCGCTTCTCCGGGCTTTTTCTTTTCGTCTTTGGAAGGCTGATATTGCCCGTTCCGCCGCATTTTCTTATCTGTCAGTTTCTTTTGCGCCGTTCTGCATCGTTTTACTTATCAAGGTTTTAGCCGTCCTGCCGTAGCTTTGCACCCATGTTCAACCCGCCTGCCGACAAGATGTCGGCGGCACTAAAACCTGTATTTGAGATATGGAAAAGAAAGAAGAATTCATTAGAGTAGGCACAACGCTCTACAAGATTGTGAACCAGCCACGCATTGACGGCGGCTATGTGAGGAAACGCATCGCATGGAACTCCGAGACCTTGCGGCAGGACTACGGCAAGGACTACATGGCGGGCATCCCGAAGTATGACGGCTTCTGCACCGTACCCGACCATGTGGGCTACCAGCCCGTTGTCGGCAAGTTCCTCAACCTCTACGAGCCGATAAACCACCAGCCGCAGGAGGGCGACTTTCCCTGCATCCGCTCGTTGGTGGAACACATCTTCGGCGAACAGTACGAGTTGGGCATGGACTACTTGCAGCTGCTCTACCTCTATCCCGTTCAGAAACTCCCCATCCTCCTGCTCGTGTCCGAAGAACGGAATACGGGCAAAAGTACGTTCCTGAACTTCCTGAAAGCCGTATTCCAAAACAACGTGACGTTCAATACCAACGAGGACTTCCGCAGCCAGTTCAATTCCGACTGGGCTGGCAAGCTGCTCATCATGGTGGACGAGGTATTGCTCAACCGCCGTGAGGACAGCGAGCGTTTGAAGAATCTCAGTACCACGCTTTCCTACAAGGTAGAGGCGAAAGGAAAAGACCGTGACGAGATAGGCTTCTTCGCAAAGTTCGTGTTGTGTTCCAACAACGAGCATCTGCCCGTCATCATTGACATTGGCGAGACACGCTATTGGGTGCGGAAGATTGTGCCGCTACAGAATGACGATACCGACTTCCTGCAAAAGCTGAAAGCGGAAATCCCCGCTTTCCTGCACTTCCTATGCAACCGTGCACTCTCCACCGAGAAGGAGAGCCGTATGTGGTTCGACCCGAAACGGCTGGAAACGGATGCCCTGCGGAAGATAATCCGAAGCAACCGTAACCGTTTGGAGATAGAGATGGCGGAACTGCTGCTCGACATCATGGCAAGCGTGGGTGTCAGTTCTGTTTCTTTTTGCCTCAATGACATCATCCCGTTGCTCGTATGCTCGCAAGTCAAGGTGGAGAAGTCGCAGGTTCGGAAAGTGGTGCAGGAGTGCTGGAAGCTGGCTCCTGCATCCAATTCGCTTTCCTACACCACCTACCAATACGACTACAACCGCGAATGCCGCTATTCACCCGTCAGGAGAATTGGACGCTACTACACGGTAAGCAAATCGCAGTTGGAAATGCTTTGATATTTTGATGAAATGATGAAATCATATATAAACATAAAGAATAACAGCAACTTACATCCTCATCAAACACTCAACAAAAGGATTTGGCTGATGAAAAGAGAAAGCGGATGCAGCCTCACACATCACTTTTCTTTTGGCGAGCGGTTTGATGAAACGCTGATGAAAGGTTATTGCATTAGTTGTCAGTATATTAGACTATCCAATCATCAATTCATCGGATTTTCACCCCTCATCAAGTCCGCCGGGAAAGCAACAAAGGTGAATATCGCCATCCGTAGGCTGGTCGGACGGACTTCCGTCCTGCCGACCGACAAGGGAAAGCCGATGTCGCTGGCGAAAAGAAAAAGCAACCAATGTCCGCCAACATCACCGCTGACACCACCGCAGGCTTTTGGGAAACAAAAAGCCATAGCTCATTAGGGCGTTTTCTTCACGCACCGCTTCGCTCATGCTAAAAACACCCTAATGAGCCAATGGGGTTGCACCCCTCTGGACACCCCCGTTTGTCCTGTGCGGCATGACCGCAGGCGGACGAACATTGACAAACAAGTTTGTAGAACCTCAAAAACAAGAAACGAACATGGGATACATAAGCATTCAAATCAACAAGGCGAAAGGGTCGGCTGACACGGGCGCATCCGACCACATAGAACGCAAGACCACGCCCAAGAACACAGACCCCACACGCACCCATCTCAACCGTGAACTGGTGCAATTCCCCGATGGCGTGGCAGACCGTACCGAAGCGATAAGCCACCGCATCCGCACGGCTGGCATCAGGCGTAAGATAACGTCCGACCAAGTGAGGGCAATCCGCATCGTGCTTTCAGGTACGCATGAGGATATGGTGAAAGTACAAGACGAGGGTAGACTATCCGAATGGTGCGATGACAACCTGCAATGGCTGCACCGCACATTCGGCAGGGAGAACACTGTTTCGGCGGTGCTTCACATGGACGAGCACACGCCGCACATCCATGCCACGGTCGTGCCGATAGTGACGGGAGAACGCAGGAAAGCGAGGAAGAAGCAAGCGGAGGGTAAACGCACCTACCGCAAGAAAGCCAACGCCGTCCGCCTGTGCGCAGATGACCTCATGAGCCGTGAAAGGCTTGTTTCCTATCACGACAGTTATGCCAAGGCGATGGCGAAGTACGGCTTGCAGCGTGGCATTCGTGGCTCAGAGGCACGGCATACCACCACAGCCCAATACTACCGTGACTTGAAACGGCAGACGGGAGAGCTTGAAACCAACGTAAGGCAGTTGCAGACCGAACAGAAACAAGCGGAACGGCTGCTTGCCGAAGTCAGGAAGGAAATCAAGTCGGAGAAGCTGGAAGCCGCCAAGACCGAGGCGAAAGCGGCACTTGTGGCAAAGGTCGGTTCTCTTTTGGGCAGCGGCAAGTTGAAAGAACTTGAAGCCGACAACCGCACCCTGCAAAATGAGGTTGCAGCCCGTGACGAGAGTATCGAGTTGTTGCAACAACAGATGCAGCGGCAGCAGGATGAACACAGCCGCCAACTGATGGAACTGCAAGCCCAGCACCGCAGGGAAATGTCGGACAAGGAAGCGGAACACCAAAGGGAAGTGTCATTCCTGAAATCCATCATCCAAAAAGCCAAGAAATGGTTTCCGCTGTTCCAAGAGCTTGTGTACATGGAGAAGTTCTGCCTCAAAGTCGGCTTCACCGAAAGGCAGACCGCCACGCTTATCAGCGGCAAGCCGCTGTTCTACGAAGGCGAACTCTACTCGGAAGAACACAAACGGAAATTCAAAACCGAGGAAGCAGGCTTCCAAGTGGTAAAAGACCCGAAAGACAAGTCTAAGCTTGCACTTGCCATCAACGGGCAACTGATTGGGGAATGGTTCAAGGAGCAGTTCGACAAACTGTTTTCGTCCATACGAAAAAATGTTATGTCACCTCGAAGCAGAAAAGGACTTCGACAATAAGAGTTAATTTGCTTAAACCTAACGGGAAAGGAATAGTCTAATAATTGATTAGGTTATTCCTTTTCATTATCTTTGAGTGTCATTAAGATGATAGATTATGAAAAAGTTTCTGTGTATATTGCTTTTACTCATGAATTTCTATTTGCTCCCAGCACAAAAAATGTTGGTTGCATTTACTATGGATAAACATCTTGAGGTCGGCGTTCCTGTATGCTATCTGGATGAACGAGGCGATACCATTGTACCATACGGCAGATACAAGTTCTGCCAAACGGATACCATACGAAACATAGGTTTTGTGTATGAGAACAAACAGAACGCACGGATAGTCTGTATAGACAATCAAGGCAAAGGATTGTTCTATGTGTTCAAATGTGACAACGGTCCCGATTATATCAGTGAAGGACTTTTCCGCATAATGGATGAGAACGGACTGATAGGGTTTGCCGATTCATTGGGCAATGTGGTTATTAAGCCTCAATTCAAATTTGCCACATCATTTGAAAACGGAAAAGCACAAGCCACAACAAGCGGGGACGCAATTAATGATGGAGAACATTCTTTTTGGAAATCAGATGAATGGCAACTTATTGATCACAAAGGCGATAAAATGATAAAATATGCGGCCATCAGAAGTGGTAGGAGTTTGAAAGGGTTGCAAATCACTATATTTGGTAAGCAAAGAAAAATTTCCCAAGAAATATCCTACTCATATCCTCCTGACATTGAATTTGCCAACAATCTCGATGTTTGGGTTAACTTACAAGACGTTAGTTTTGATGGTAAAGACGATATACTTGTCAATCTTGGTCAGTATGGCAATCAAATGATACAATATTATGATTGCCTTGTGTGGAATGAAACAAAGGGGGCAATATTGTAAAGATGAAAGTTTTAGGCAGATAGAAAATCCACAAATAAACAACGACAAGAGATGTGTGTTTTCTTCATCGCGTATCTCGGCCGCATCTTACAGCTACAAACGTTTTGAGTTTATTGAAGGTCATTTTATTGAGACAGCCGCATTGACCCAGACTTTCAAAACATCTAAACAACCGCCTTTATTCACGGAAAAGCAATATATCAAAGGCAAGGGTTTGGTAACATTGCACAAAGATGTTTCAGTAGACAAGATAAACCGTGATTGGCTGTCAATCATTATAATGAAGTAACATCAAAAACAAGAAAAAAATGAAAATAAAAGTATTACTATCATTTATTAGTTTACTGGCTTTCCTCCCATTACAGTCCCAAGACATTGATTTCCCCTTATCGCAATCGGAAATAGAGAAGTATGAAAGCCGCGTTCGTATACAACGACTTCCCGATGTTAATATCACCCATGCTGATGCTTATCGAATTAAAACACAGCAACCCGTTTATTCACCGCAGACAAAACGAATTGTGGTTGATGTAATCAATGTGAACGGACCAACGGCAGAACTGGCATACCATCATCTGAAACAATGGAAAAACGGACAATGGGTCAGTTTCCCCTTTATAGACAATTTCGGCTTTGCTGGCGTAGGCAGGAATTTATCCAAAGGTGACACGTTACCCGAATATATTCACGTGTCTGAATTCAAATATCCATTAAAGCCGAATAAGTATCAAGTGAATTTTTATGTGTTAGCCAACATATACACTTATTGTGAGCTGACAAACGGAAACATCATGCCTGTAAAGGAGACAGAAATGGATGGGGCTTTTATTTTCAAGGTTTTGCCATCAGCTAATGACTCTATTCGCATTCTGTTTGAGAACCATTCGAATCTGGATGTTCAACCCGTTTTCTTGCCAAGTGTAGGTACAGATGAATTGTATATGGCGCATCCGTTTGCCCGTTCCGGTTGGACTGGAGAAGCAGACTATATGCGAAGTTGTGCCTGCTTGAAAGGCGGAGAAGCGATGTTATTCACCATTCCAGTTTCATGGGATGTAAACAAAATAATAGACAAGAACTATAAAAAGCAATTCATGGCTGGAAGATTATTGCCGGGAAAATATAAAATAGGCCTGCAATTGGAAATTTATATGGATACGGAATTTGAAGTAAAATGATAGAACTATGAAACAGAAAGTCTTATTGTTAGTTATTTGCTTGCTGGCTATTCTTTCTCTGCAAGCGCAAACCAATGAACGGTACATTGAAGTGACGGGTACATCGGAAATAGAAATCGTACCTGACAAAATCCATTATCTGATTGAAATCCGTGAATACTTTGAAGAAGAGTTTGACGGGAAATCGAAGCCTGAAGAATATCGCACCAAAGTGCCTTTGTCAGAGATAGAACAAGGATTGAGAGAAGCCCTTGCGAAAGCTGGCATTCCGCAAAATGCCATCCGGACACAGGAAATAGGTGACTATTGGCGGCAGCAAGGGCAGGACTTCTTGGTCTCCAAGAAATTCGACATTACGCTGACCGACTTCAATCAGATAAACGAAATCCTCAAGCGTATCGACACAAAAGGTATCCACACCATGCGTATCGGTGAATTGGAGAACAAGGACATGCTTGCCTATCACCAAAAGGGAAAGATTGAGGCATTGAAGGCCGCCCAAAGGAAAGCGACTTATCTGGTAGAAGCACTGGGCAAAAAATTGGGTGATGTGATACGCATTGTGGAGGAAGGGAATAGTAATGCTTTCCCGTTTGCGCAAAGCAATGTCTTGTCATCCGATGCTGCCTCATTCGACAACTTCCGTACCATCAAGAAGAACTACTCCATGCTGGTACGTTTTGAAATCATAGATTAAATGTAAGGCGGACGAAAGAAAAATGCCATATCCTTCTTTTCGTCCGCTTTATTTGTGTACATTTGCATCGAATAAGAGTTGTTTGACGGAAATACACCGCAAATCGCAGAATTTGCGACCGTTGCCAAGTCATTACCTCACCATTTGAGAAAAGCTCATAAATAGCTTATTTCTAATCCATTCCTATTTTAATATCGAATTTTTCAATAAAAAGTTATCTTTGCGGTGTAAAATGTGATACTAATATCAAAAATAGTACTCTAATATGATATTTGAACGTAAGAAATACTTGGATGAACTTATCGCAGGACGTGGAAACGGTCTTGTGAAGGTCTTGTGAAGATTATAACAGGTGTCAGACGATGTGGGAAGTCATTCCTGCTGTTTGACATCTGGCATAACTGGTTGTTGGAACATGGGGTGGCTGATAGTCACATCATTGAGATACAACTTGATGATTTCCGAAACAGGCGGTTGAGGAAGCCTGATACCTTGCTCGACTATATAGATTCAAAGGTTGTGGATGATGGCAAACCTTATTATATAGTCTTGGACGAGGTACAGTTGGTAGAAGAATTTGTGGAGGTTATTCTTAGCTTGACACACATGAGGAATGTAGATGTGTATGTGTCGGGCTCAAACTCTCGCTTCCTGTCAAGTGATGTTGTGACTGAGTTCCGAGGTAGAGGGGACGAGATACGCATATGGCCTCTCACCTTTGACGAATACTTTAGTGGTATTGGTGGCGATATACGCAAAGCTTGGTTGGATTACTATACTTTTGGAGGACTGCCACAGGTGGCTTTGCTTGAAACGGAAGAAAAGAAAACAGACTATTTGCGTGGTCTGTATGAAACTACCTATCTGCGTGACGTAATTGAGCGCAACCATCTGCGTAATCTAGAAGGAATGAAGGAATTGGTGCGTGTAATAGCTTCGGGCATTGGTTCGTCAACCAATCCAACGAGAATAGCTAATACCTTTCAATCTGCACAAGGAGTAACCATAAAAAGAGACACTATAAAACAATACATTGACTATCTGAAAGACTCTTTCTTGATAGAAGAAGCCTTACGCTATGATGTGAAAGGCAGAAAATATATTGGTACCGAGACGAAATACTACTTCGCAGACATCGGCATTCGTGCAGCCATTCTCAACTATCGACAGCAAGAAGAAACGCACATTATGGAAAACATTATCTATAATGAGCTTCGCAGTCGTGGATATAATGTTGATGTAGGATTGGTTGAACTGGGTGGTAAGGATGAGAACGGTAAGTTTGTCAGAAAACAGTTGGAGGTAGACTTTGTGGTAAACCGTCCTCCATACAGGGTGTATATCCAGTCGGCTTTTCACATGCCTACGCCAGAAAAGGAACAGCAAGAGCGACGTCCTTTATTGTCAATCAATGACCACTTCCGTAAGATTGTCATTGTAGGTGATGATATCCACCGCAAGGAGGACGAACTTGGAGTGTTGACTGTCGGACTCTTGGATTTCTTGACAGACAAGAAAATACTTGAACAGGGTTAAACGCAATCGGATAAAAACATATTCTTTTAAGGACGAAGAACTTATACCTCATATAATAATACGCAAAAAGCATTGGGGGCAGCGTGCACTTCGAGGCCATTTTTCCATATCCCATGTAATCACTTTTAATTTATGACCATTTAATTTTTGGTTAATTTATTTTTCTTATCGTCCGTCGTACGACATTATATGCCTCTTAAAAATAGCAGCAAAATGTTCCTGCTCGCTTTTCGTAATACCCAATTGTGTGGCTAATAAATGCCATTCTTTAACTGCATCTATAACATCATTAATGATCTGTTGAGCGATCTCTTTCGGGAGCATATACTCCTCACAAGAATTCAGCAATTCATTTAAATTTGATTTATTGGTATATTTGTTAATTAGAAGGCTTTGATACTCATTTAGAGTAGGGTTCATATCATAAGCAGGAGACAAAGTCCATCCCTTGGCAGTCAGAAGAAAGCCATGATTGCGGAAATGGTCATCTGTATTGCCGATGCAAATATTGAATGCCACCCTACGATACAGTTCTTTCAGGTTATCCTCCACGTTAGTACAGTTTTGAAGTATAAAATCTACTATATCCAGATAACCATTGCCGGTACTGGCATTATCACCATCATTTAAGCCTAAAAGGGTCATGGCTGAAGCAAAGTGTATGCGCTTACCGTCTTCTCTCCTGTCGAATCGGCGGGAGAGCAAGGTATGATATTTGTCACTCGTAGAGATAACTCTTGTCGTTGCAGCATTAATACCGGCCTTCGTTGCCAATAGGTGTGAGAAATGTTCCCATAGACCTGCATCATAATCATCTTTGCGGGACGGAAATTTTGCTATATACAAAATCTTGTTTTCATCAATTACACTTGCCTTTGGACGTGCTCCACCAAGAGAAGAGCCTAGTTGTACCAGCTGCGCAATCCAGCGCATTTCAGGCAGTTGGTTCTCTTCTTCGCTTTTCTCTATTTCGGAACTGGCCGCAATCAACTCACGGATGTCTGTCAACGGAGGTATGCGCAATATTTCACTTGTATTGATATACTTTCCATCTATAGATTCCTTGAAGCGAAAACCTCCCATGCGAGAAAAATCCTCAATCCCTATAAGATAGTCGAATGAAGAAAGCCTACGCACCGGGCGCTTTTCTTTCTTTGCAAGAATCTGCTCCCTGCGGTTTATCAATGTACGACCCCACCTATCTGGAAGGGCATCGGAAAAACATCCGAAAATATCCTTGCCAGGGGCTGTGTATTGCTGGCCGGGATAGTTGTTCAAGTCATCGCTAAGAAACAGATCGCCATAGTCTTTTAACCATTCGTCACTATAGCAAAATCCATAACTATCAGAGCCACGAAGTGATTCATAGCTAAGTTCTCCTATCAGCCTTGGTTTTTTAAGCCAATCAAAATCGGCAAACACATAGAGTTTTTTCATAACTTATTCTTTTTTGGATGCCCTTTCGCGTCTTTTGAGACTTAAATCCTGCAATGCCTTTCCCATGGCATCTTCCTTTGCAAGCAGGAGAATGTCATCATCCAGCTGAAGCGCATAAAGCACCCTGAGATAAATGCCTATTGCCACTGTCGGCGTGCCTTTCTCTATGCGTGCAACGGTCAGCTGTGAGCAGGTGGCACGTTCAGCAATCTGGGCGATGCTAAGATTCCTGCGCAATCGTGCCAGTCTGATTTGCTCACCAACAATCTGCATCTTCTGCTCCAGCTTTCTTGGCAACTTGGTACCCATTGTTGTTTTTGTCATAGCTTAACCTATCATATAATATGCAAATATAGCAATTATTCTTTATTTTATGATAGGTTGAGGGATATTTTTATTTTAAAGGCAGCTCTTCTGTCACCATATATCTGGGAATGACAGCCTACCTTATATTATAGTCCATAGCGACCGCTTCCTGGTCCGTATTCTTATCGTGATGGGATTAGGGTGGAGGCTTATTGAAAATGTCCTAAAGAGAAGGAAGAAGAGCGACGGACTTTTTCAGGTGGTTCTTGTTCCGTCGTAGCCTGCCATGTCTTCGATAGGGGCAGGCAAATCTACTGCCCGGCAATAGCATCAGATTTATCTGGTCTCTGCAAATAGTGATGGACAGGGATTAAAAAGGAAGTGAGTGATTTTTGACATAATCGGAAAGCCTCCGACCGCTTATGTCGCTATAATAGGCAGGTCGGGCTCGGTCAGCCCCCAAGCAACGGGCTTTTGGCATTATGGTGCGTCCTAATCTCTGGAGATGGTGCTACCCCTTGTATTTATGCAGATTTTCGTCTATGTCGGAGGATTATATATCCATCGGCCTGAGAAGATATATGGGAAATGTGTTTTTATGGAGTTGATAAATTTCGGATTCCTGGATAAATATGACGTTTGTACAAGTAATTTGTACGTTTTCTGATGATTTATGTACGTTTTATGTTAAAATAGAGTTAATATAGATAATGCGCTGTCTGACGTATGATATATTTGTTTAGTTTTGTAACAGGACTAATGATATAAGACATGACATCAGATATATTAAGAATTATCGAAGGAGGATTGAATAACGATAAGAGAAAGATAATAAGTTACTCCAATCGTTTGGCCACCCGTTTAGAAGCGGAGGGTGATGTCCAACTTGCCCGTTGTATTAAAGAGCAGATTCAGAACTCTACCGTAAAAAGTGCAGCAACTGCAGATGCCATGCGTATGATACCTTTGGACTCGGACAGCAAGTTACAGATAGTTGAAGTGATACCAGAGGATGCGACACGTACAAACATTGTCCTTTCAGACAATGTGGGGAGACAGATTTGTGATTTCATAGAGCTGATAAGACACAGTGAAGAGCTGGAGCAGGCAGGTGTGAATATGCCTAAATCGATGCTCCTCTATGGCGCTCCGGGTTGCGGTAAGACCTCCATTGCCCATTATGTAAGTGAAAAAACGGGTTTGCCTCTGGTGGTTGCCCGTTTGGATGGCATTGTGTCGTCGTTGTTGGGAAGTACGGCCAAGAATCTGCGCAAGATATTTAATTATGCATGTAGTATTCCGTGCATCCTTTTTTTAGATGAATTTGATGCAATAGCCAAGGCACGTGATGACAACCATGAGTTGGGGGAATTAAAACGTGTTATAAACAGTCTGCTCCAAAACATAGACAGCATGCCGGCATCAAGTGTGCTGATTGCAGCAACAAATCATCCGGAATTGTTGGATAAGGCAGTCTGGAGGCGGTTCGTCACTAAGGTGGAAGTGGGGATGCCAGATGATGAGGCAAGACGAAAAATCATTCTTGATCTTACTGCTGGATTTAAGTGTCCATTTGTTGAGGATGCTCAGAAAATGAAGATATTAAATAATCTGATGAGGACATTGTCTCCGTCGGATATCTCAACTATATTCCAAAAGTTAAAGGTTAAAGGGATAATCAATGGTACTAAAGCAATAGATTATGAACATGTTCTGATCGCAATCTTCGAATATGACGGGAAAGACGAGCCGCAAGAGGTACTGGTGAAATTTCTTAATAACAACGGTGTTAATCAAGCTAATATTTCTCATTTGCTTAATATCAGCACAAGATCGGTCAGAAACATATTATCAAAAAAATAACGGGCAATGGCAAAACAATTTTATATACAGAATGTTTCGTTCAGGGGAGAAAGAGATCGTTTCCTGACGGAAGGAGGAGGTTCAAAAGATCTGCCGAAGTGGGTCGATGAGGCAACGATTATTGCAAACGCAGGACGAGTACGTGGGCAGTTAAGGCTTATTTCAGAATTATTTTCTGATGGGAAAAGAACGATGCCTGTGATTACGGAAGTAACATTGAACAGGAAAGCTACAGCCAAGTCGTATCGTCATGCTGTACGTGGCATATTGGATATCGACTCAAAAAGAAATGTGATAGGAGTTACATCCGTCGGGAAACTTCTGGTGAAAATAGACTCATCCAACGACTTGAACAAAATAGCGCAGGCATTTAGTTCTATCAACCCGGCTGCTTTGCCTAAAGGGAAAAAGATAGGTCTGTCGGCAATAGAAAGCATATCTCAGTATAAAGCTATTGTTGATGAAGATATCAGTACTGACGATCGTGTGAAGCTGCAGATGGTCGATTATTTAAACCGTGAGTACAACCATCGTTCCCGCGTAGCCTTGAAAGTAGAATGTGGCAGATATGATGTAGGCGTAGAAGAACTTAATTATGCCAGTGGCTTGCGGTTATATGCATTGTCCAATGTGTCAAACGAAGCTTTGAGAGCAATCGCATCCATGGACTGCGTGCTGTCTGTCAGGAAAATGCCTACAATAGAATTTGAGGCAGCCCCCGACACGGAAAATTCCAGTATTGAAGTGATGCTGCCACGGGAAGGCGAAAGCTATCCTATGGTGGGACTGCTGGATACCGGTGTCGGAGATATTGACTATTTACGTCCATGGATGACAGGACTTGAAGATAATGTCGCAGGTTTGGAGGAAGCGGATATTAACAGAAGACATGGAACCGCCGTTGCGGGTGTTATCAATTATGGAGATCTCCTTGAAAATAGAGACCTGACGAAATGTGGACCTTGTATAATACAAAGTTGCATAGTAAACACGTCTAAAGACAGGGCGACAATATTTGAACACGAATTGGTCGGCAATATCCAAAGGGCTGTCACTGCGCATCCTGAAATAAAGATATGGAATCTGTCACAAGGTACAGATAAAATAATCAGTGATGACAGATATTCTGATTTTGGCATTGCATTAGACAGCTTGCAGAAAAGCAATAATATTCTTATATGCAAGTCGGCCAGCAACGTCGACCCTCGTGCGGATGACCTTCGAATCACGGATGGAGCAGACTCCTTGCTCAGTCTAGTCGTGGGATCGATAGCTCATAAGAAGACAACCGAAAACGATGCGGAAGAGAATGACAGAAGTCCTTTCTCCCGTATCGGGCCCGGTGTGGAAAATGTAGTAAAACCAGACCTCGTTCATTATGGAGGCAATTGCGATACGCATTTATCTCTGTTTTCTGAATGGGGAAAACAATTCATGAAATTTAGTGGTACAAGCTTTTCAACCCCACGGGTAACTTCTTTGGCTGCCAACCTAAGTCAGGAAATAGGAGGAGAATGCAATCCTTTGCTGTTAAAAGCATTGATCATTCACAATGCTGATTATCCAAAAGGCTTGTCAAAAACGGCGGGAGAGCTCCGTAAGGAAATGGGCTTCGGATTACCGGCTGCAGTAACAGACATGCTTAAAAACGATGCTGATGAATGCACCATGGTATTTGCTCACACTTTGCGGAAAGGTGAGGATGTCGCTTCACTGGATTTCCCATATCCCCAGTGCCTTGTAGAAAACGGCGAGTTTATTGGCAATATAAAGGTGACGCTGGCTGTCAATCCTGTTGTCGATGCCAGCCAGGGAAGTGAATACTGTCAAAGTCAGGCTGACGTGCTTTTGGAAACCTTTGATCATGTTGAATATGTCCAGTTAGGCGAAAGTGCAATGATGCGTAACGAGGCCCGAACGTCAAGCGATGCCATGAATGTTCTGAATGCTGCCTTTTACAGTACAAAAGCATTTAACAAAGAATTTGCGGAAGAACGTATGCTCATAGAACAGGGAGACAAGTACCAACCTATTAAGAAATATTCTGTAGATCTGTCGAAAATGACAAAGTCGAACAGGAAAAAAGCATTGGGCAGCAATAGGAAATGGGCTTTAAAAATCAAAGGCCTATATCGAGATGCCGCGGAACAAACTTTATTGAGAGACGGGGAAATATTGTCGCAAGATGTTGTAGTAATAGTAACGATAACAGATCCTAAGCATCAAGGACTCGTCTATTCTGAATGTCTGAATTTATTGGCACAAAGAGGATACGTGCATAATGATATTAATGTTCATAGCAACATAAGTATCACTAATCAATAAATATCATAATTCTGATGGGTGTCAGATGTTGTGATGATATTGTTCATCCCTTATAGATGTTATAAATGGTGGGATTTCATCATGTCAAGGCTGCTGTCCGGGACTTACATCTTGAAGGGATGAGTTTGTCAGGTTATTTGGATATAATATCTGTAAATCCAGACAGCCTGTCCGATGGTAAGAATAAATAGTTCGCTGTGTATGCCCGGTTGTGAACATTTCGCGTTCATAACTGGGCATAATCATGGCTATTTGTCTGCATCCCGATGCCGTGCCACCCACTGCTCGGCCTGTGCGCGTGCCGGTTTGCCGGTGCCTGTGAGGGGCAGGTGGTCGATGTGGAGATAATGGCGGGGAAGCCAGTAGTGGGGGAGCACCTGTCGGCATATGTCTTTCAGGCTGTCGGGGTCGGGATGCTCGGTGAGCAGGACAATGGCCTCGCCGAACTTCGGATCCTTGGCGCGCGTGATCATGAAGGGTGCCCGGAGGACGGGCTTCAGGGCAGCCTCCACCTCCTCGGCCTGCACCTTGATGCCGCCGGTGTCGATGACATTGTCGAGACGGCCGAGGATGCGGAACTGTCCCTGCGCGTTGATGACGGCACGGTCGTGGGTGACGAGCGTGCCCTCATGTACCAGGGGCGCGTCGATGACGAGGCAGCCGTCGGCGTTGAGGCTGACGGCCACGGTGTCGAAGGGCGTGTACCACTCGGAGGCACCGGGACCGCTGAGGCGTCGGAGGGCGATGTGGGAGAGCGTCTCCGTCATGCCGTAGGTGCTCCAGACGGCGTGGGGAAAGGTCCTCAGCTGGCGTGCCAGCTCGTCGTCGATGGCACCTCCGCCGATGATGAGCTGCCGGACGGCCTTCAGCCGCCGCGCCTCCTCGGGCACGCGGAGGGAGTTGTAGACCTGCAGGGGCACCATGGCCGCGAAGGTGAGGCCGCCGTCGGGGGAGGCATGGAGCTGCCGGGCATATCGGCCCAGCGAGGCGTCGCTGAGGGGATGGCCGCCGGGCTGCACGCTGACGAGCTGCAGACGGCGCTCGAGGCTGCGCACGACCACCATCTTGCCGGCGATATAGTCGAGAGGCATGCAGAGCAGGGCCGTGTCGCCGGGACGGAGGCCGAGGAAGTCGCACGTGATGCGGGCGGAGGCGAGCATGCGCCGCTTCTCTACCTCCATCGGCTTGGGAGTGCCCGTAGAGCCGCTCGTGTGGACGGTGACGGTAGCCGACGGACTGTTCCACTCGGAGAGGAATTGCTGTAGTGTCATAGGATGATTTTATGATGGCAATGGAGGGCCGGCCGCCTGTGCGGGCCGGTATTTGCATTGCGACGGGCAAAAGTAAACAAAAAAACTCATTTTTCCTCCCTCTGATATTGCTTTATTCGATTTTTAGTTTTAAATTTGCGATAAATACAAAACAATTAAAACCCATTAATTCATGTTAGACGTAAAGAAGACCTTATCGGACGCCGAGACAAAGATGAAGAAGGCGACCAAGTTTCTGGAGGATGAGCTGGCACGTGTACGCGCCGGCCGTGCCAACGTTGCCATCCTTGACGGTGTGCGCGTGAGTGCCTACGGCCAGCAGATGCCGCTCAACCAGGTAGCCAACGTAGCCGTGCAGGATGCCCGCACGATCACCATCCGTCCCTGGGACCGTAAGCAGCTGAAGGATATCGAGAAGGGAATCATGGACAGCGATGTAGGCATCACGCCCGAGAACAACGGCGAGATGGTGATCCTGCGTCTGCCACAGCCTACCGAGGAGCGCCGTAAGGAGCTCGTGAAGCAGTGCAACAAGATCGGTGAGAAGACGAAGGTGGAGGTGCGCAACACCCGCTCGGACTATAAGGACAAGCTGAAGAAGGCCATCAAGGACGGCCTGTCGGAGGACCTGGAGAAGGACGCCGAGGGCGACCTGCAGAAGCTCCACGACAAGTATATCAAGGACATTGACGCCCTGCTCGCTGCCAAGCAGAAAGAAATCATGACCGTCTGATGCGCGGACTCGTCATCAAAAATACAGGCAGCTGGTACACGGTGAGGACCGAGGAGGGTGCTACCGTCGAGAGCAAGATCAAGGGCAACTTCCGCATCCGCGGCATACGGTCGACCAACCCCGTCGCTGTGGGCGACTGGGTGACGATAGAGCCCAACCAGGAAGGAACGGCCTTCATCACGGCCATCGACGACCGGAAGAACTACATCATCCGTAAGTCGCAGAACCTGTCGAAGCAGAGCCATATCATCGCGGCAAACGTCGATCTGGCCATGCTCGTGGTGACCGTGTGTCATCCGCAGACATCGACGACCTTCATCGACCGCTTCCTGGCCTCGGCAGAGGCATACAGCGTGCCCGTCGTGCTGGTGTTTAACAAGACCGACCTGCTCACCGAGGAGGAACGCCACTATCAGGCGATGATGGTGAACCTCTACGAGACGGTGGGCTACCGGTGTGTGGAGATCTCGGCCAAGACGGGCGAGGGACTCGACCGGCTGACCGAACTGCTGAAAGGCGGAACGGAGGAGAACAACGGCGTGGGACAGGTGACGCTGCTGAGCGGCAACTCGGGAGTGGGGAAGTCGACGCTCATCAACCGCGTGGTGCCCGGTGCCCACCAGCGCGTGGCATCGATCAGCGACGCGCACGACACAGGCATGCACACGACGACCTTCTCGGAGATGCTGGCGCTGCCCGGCGGCGGCTATCTCATCGACACGCCGGGCATCAAGGGCTTCGGTACGTTCGACATGGAGCCGGAGGAGATCACAAGCTATTTCCGCGAGATCTTCCACTTCTCCAAGGACTGCCGCTTCTCCAACTGCACGCATACGCATGAGCCGGGCTGCGCGGTGATCAAGGCGGTGGAGGACCACTACATCGCCGCATCGCGATATCAGAGCTATCTTTCCATGCTCCAGGATAAGGACGAGGGGAAATACCGGCCTGCCTATTGACGGGGCATGACTGTCGCGAAGGCAGACGACTGACGACAAATGAAGACAAACATAAAGGCTGTGTTACAAACAAAATGTAGAGACAGCCTTGACAAGAGGAGGGCGGACGCACCACGGTGCGCCCGCCCTTCACTGTGGTATATATATAATAAGGTTGGGAAATGACGGTATATGCGCAGGGTAGCATATAGGGACGCACTCCATCCGGAGCCGGTGGCATTGTCCGTATGGTTGTCGCGTCAGGCCCGATAGGGAATCGGACTTACCTTACATATACCTTACTATAATAAGAGCGTCCCTTTCTTCCGGGGTAGACCGGGAGGAAGGGACGCTCGCTGTTGATGATTCTTATTGTGGATTTGCCTGATAACGCAAATACTGCCGGCAGGGCATCACTCGCCGATGGTGATCGTGTATTCGCTCATGAAGCTGGAGCCCGGCAGGAGCTTGTTCATGAGGTAGCGGTCCTTGAACTCGCCCTCATAGTGGGCGAAGTCGGCGATGCCGTACCACGGCTCGATGCAGAGGAAGGGCGCGTGCTTGCCCCAGGGCGTCCATACGGCCACGGCCGGTGTCTTGAAGTCGACCGACACATAGGGCTTGTGCTCCTTGTCGAGCAGCGTGATGTGGTGGACCTGTGAGTGGTCGAACTGTACGGAGTCTTCCTTGAACGTGTCTTCGGTGACATGCCAGAGGCCTTTCTCGGTGTGGATGGCCTCGTGACGTCCGCGGTCGATGCAGCCGTCGATGGTGCAGAACACGCGGACGGGATCGTCGGCGTCGAGCTGCAGGTCGGCCTCGAGCGGCTGTCCGGCTACCGCTCCGGGCACGTTGAAGGCGGGATGACCGCCGATCTGGAAGTAGATGGGCTTGTCGTCGGTGTTCTCGACATGCCAGACGATGCGGATGCGGTTGCCGTCGAGCTTATAGCTGATGCCGAGGTTGAAGTGGAAGGGATATTTCTCATAGGTCTCCTTTGTGTCGTGCATGGCGAAGACCACCTGATTGTCGCCGCGGGCGATGACGCGGAAGTCGGAGTCGCGGGCGAAGCCGTGCTTCTTGTTGTGGTATTCCTTGCCGTTGACGCGGAAGGTATCGTGCCATACGCTGCACACCCAAGGGAAGAGGACGGGTGAGCGGCGTCCCCAGTATTGGGCGTCGCCCTGCCACAGATACTCATGTCCCTTGCTGTCGCGGATGCTGTGGAGCTCTGCTCCGTGCTCGCTGATCTCGATAGTGAGCTGGTCGTTTTTAAGTGATTCCATATCGTAAGATTAGAAGATGGTCAGTGTGTAGAGATAGAGGACGGCGGCGGGGATGGCCATGAGGGAGGAGTCGAACCGGTCCATCATGCCTCCGTGTCCGGGGAGGATGTTGCCACTGTCCTTGATGCCGAGGGTGCGCTTGAAGAGGCTCTCGACGAGGTCGCCCCAGGTGCCTACGACGGCGATGACGAGTCCGAGGCCCATCCAGCCGGGGATGGAGAGACGGGGCACGTCGACACCCCGGTTGACGAGATAGCCCAGGAGGGCCGCCACGGCGATGACGAGGATGCCGCCGCCGATGGATCCTTCCCACGTCTTGCCCGGGGAGATGCGCGGGAAGAGCTTATGACGGCCGAGCAGCGAGCCGGTGAGGTAGGCGCCCGAGTCGTTGACCCAGAGGAAGATGAAGACGCTCAGCGGCAGCATCGTGTCGTAGCTGACGCCGCTCTGGTCGGGAGCCATCTCGAAGGCGAGGATATTGATCATGGAGAAGGGCAGGGCGATGTACATCTGTCCGAGCATGGTGTAGGCCCAGTCGTTGATGGCGTTCTTGTTCTTGGTATAGAGCTCACTGATGAACAGATAGACAATGGTGAGCAGATAGGGCACCATGACGACAAAGTTGTTGACGATGCCGGTGCGCCAGCCTGCCACGGCGAGGAAGAAATACACGCCGGCAACAGTGGAGATGAAGCGGTTGACCTGTACGTTGTCGAGACCGTTGACCAGTCCGGTGTACTCCCAGAGGGTGAGTCCTGTGATGAGGGCAAAAAGAAATACCATGGCACGCGGGCTAAGGAAGCCGGCTACCATGATAGCGACAAAGAGCACGCCGGTGATGGAGCGTACGATCAAATTTTTCTGCTTGTCAGTCATATCGTTTTCATTTTAGGTAGAAGAAGGAAGCCTTGTCCTATGCGGGCAAGGCTTCCCCTATGATGATGCTTTATTTCGTGGTGTCGGTCGTGGCGGGAACGTCGGCGTCGTTGTCGCCGTCCTGCTGCTTGCGGGCAGCCTCGGCGGCCTCGTGCTCGGCCTGTGCCTGCTTCACGGCATCGGGCATGTCCTCGAGCTTGGGAGCGTCGGCCTCCTCGCGGGCCTTCTTCTCGGCCTCGATGCGGTCGTTCTCCTCGATGAGCTCCTGTGTGCGGCTCACCCAGGGACGCTTGCCGAAGATCTTCTCCACGTCGTCGGCATAGATCACCTCTTTCTGGAAGAGGAGATCGGCCAGCTGACGGTGGCCGTCCTTGTGCTCCTCGAGAATCTGCTTGGCACGTGTGTACTGCTCGTTGATCATGCGCAGCACCTCATCGTCCATCACCTTGGCCGTCGTCTCGCTGTAGGGACGCTGGAACTGGTACTCCTGGTTGTTGTAGTAGCAGATGTTGGGGAGCTTGTCGCTCATGCCGGCATAAGCCACCATGCCGTAGGCGCTCTTCGTGGCGCGCTCCAGGTCGTTCATGGCTCCGGTGGATACCTGTCCGATGAAGAGCTCCTCAGCGGCGCGGCCGCCCAGGAGGGCACACATCTCGTCGAACATTTCTTCCTTCGTGGTGATGACACGCTCCTCGGGGAGGTACCAGGCGGCACCGAGCGCCTGACCGCGTGGAACGATGGTGACCTTCACCAGCGGGTTGGCGTGCTGGCAGAACCAGCTGATCGTGGCATGGCCGGCCTCGTGGATGGCGATGGCCCGCTTCTCGTCGGCGGTCATCACCTTGGTCTTCTTCTCCAGACCACCGATGATACGGTCGACAGCGTCGAGGAAGTCCTGCTTCGTGACGGTCTTCTTATTGTGACGGGCAGCGATGAGGGCTGCCTCGTTGCAGACGTTGGCGATGTCGGCACCGGAGAAGCCCGGCGTCTGACGGGCGAGGATGTCGAGGTCGAGGCTGTCGTCGGTCTTGATGGGACGCAGGTGGACCTTGAAGATGGCCTTGCGCTCGGCCAGGTCGGGGAGGTCGACATGGATCTGACGGTCGAAACGTCCGGCACGCAGCAGGGCCTTGTCGAGCATGTCGGCACGGTTGGTGGCCGCGAGGACGATGACACCCGAGTTGCTGCCGAAGCCGTCCATCTCGGTGAGCAGGGCGTTGAGCGTGTTCTCGCGCTCATCGTTGCCGCCCATGGCGGGATTCTTGGAGCGGGCACGTCCGACGGCATCGATCTCGTCGATGAAGATGATGCAGGGAGCTTTCTGCTTGGCCTGTGCGAAGACGTCGCGTACGCGGGAAGCACCCACACCGACGAACATCTCTACGAAGTCGGAACCCGACATCGAGAAGAAGGGCACGCCGGCCTCACCGGCAACGGCCTTGGCCAACAGGGTCTTACCTGTTCCCGGAGGACCGATGAGGAGGGCTCCCTTGGGGATCTTACCACCCAGCTCGGTATATTTCTTCGGGCTCTTGAGGAACTCGACGATCTCTTCCACTTCCTGCTTGGCACCTTCCTGGCCGGCCACGTCCTTGAACGTGACGCCTACGTCGCCGGCTTTCTCATAGAGCTTGGCCTTGCTCTTGCCGACGGAGAAGACGCCTCCGCCTCCGTTGCCTCCGACACCGCCCATGCGGCGTCCCATCCACCAGATGAAGAGGAAGAAGATGATGATCGGGGAGAGGTTGATGAGGATGGTGAGCAGGTCGCTGCCCTTGGCATTCTCATAGCTGAAGCTCTCGAGCTTCTTCTGCTTCTGAGCCGTGCTGAGGAACTTCTCCAGCTCGTCGACCGAACCGAACTCCACATTGACGTAGGGATCGGTGCCCACCTCCTTGGCGGTGAGCTGGAAGACGGTGCGGATATGTTGCGGCTTGACATACATGCGGAGCGTCGACTCGGACTTGTTGATGATTACGCGGTCGGCATAGCCTTTCTCCACATAGGTCTGGAATTGCGTGTAGGTGGCATCGTGGCCGCTGCCCATCGCACTCTTGGCTATGGAGTTGCCGCCACCGGTGAAGAACAGAATAGCCAGAACGATGCCCACGATGATGTAGATCCAGTTCATGTTGAACCGGGGCATCTTTGGCTGGTTGTCCTGTTTGTTGGGGTTGTTGTCCATTGTTGTTATTGTTTATCCATTGAATGATTTGGTTTACACCCATCAAAGGGTGTGCCATGGATCAATCGAGATTCGGAATTTTTGTTAAACATGCGTCTTCCCAGAGATTCTCCAGGTCGTAGAAGGCACGGGCCTCGGGCTGGAAGATATGTACGAGAACGTCGCAATAGTCGAGGGCCACCCACTGGTCGGAGCCCAGTCCTACGACATTGATGGGCTTCTCGTGTGCCTCCTTACGGCAGAAATCGCCCACCGACTCGGCGATGGCCTCGATCTGCGAGGGGGAGTTGCCTTGGCAGATGACGAAATAGCTGGCAATGGCGCCGTCGGTCTTCTGCAAATCGGCCACTACGATGTTTTCACCTTTCTTTTCCTGGATACCTCTGGTAATGATATTCACTAAGTCTTTTGCTGTTGTCATTCAGATGTTTTGATTTATATACGGATGAAATAACTAATTAGTACACGCAAAGTTACGAGTAATAATCGATACTTGAAAGATTTGGGGCTTTTATTTGAGAAAAATTTAGCTTCTCAGAGCGTGATCTCTGCCGATCCGTAGCAGCGGTGGTGGTTCTGGTCGTAGACGACGCAGAACTGTCCGGGCGCTACGCCGTGCACGGGCTTGTCGGCATGGAGGACGGCGGTGTTGCCATCGAGCAGCTCGAGGGTGCCGGGCAGGTAGCCGGGTGTGTGCCGGATCTTGAAGGTGACGCGCAGATGGCTGCTGTCGCCAACTGCCGGCGTATGGGCATCGTCGGCGGGAGGGCAGGTGAGCCAGTGGAGATCGTGCATGGGGATGTCCTGCCGGTAGGCCGTCTGCGGATCGTAGCCGTGGCTGACGTAGAGGATGTTGCGGTCGATGTCCTTCCTGACGACGAACCACGGGCCGCCGCCGAGGCCGAGGCCTTTGCGCTGTCCGATGGTGTGGAACCAGTGGCCCTTGTGCTCTCCGATCTTACGGCCGGTCTCCAGCTCGATGACATCGCCAATGCGCTCGCCGACGAAGCGGCGCACGTAGTCGTCGTAGTTGATGTTGCCGAGGAAGCAGATGCCCTGCGAGTCCTTGCGGCGGGCATTGACGAGATGCTCGCGCTCGGCGATCTCGCGCACCTCGTTCTTCACATAATGGCCGATGGGGAAGAGGGCCTTGGCGAGCTGCCAGTCGTAGATCTGGGCAAGGAAGTCGGTCTGGTCCTTCACGGGATCGGGAGAGGTGGTGAGCCACTTGCGGCCCTCGTCATCGTATTCGGTCTGGGCATAGTGGCCGGTGGCGATGAGGTCGTACTCATGGCCTTTCTTCTCGTAGAAGGCGCCGAACTTGATGAGGCGGTTGCACATCACGTCGGGATTGGGCGTGAAGCCGGCCTTCACCTTCTCCATGGTGTAGCGCGTCACCTGGCTCCAGTATTCCTTGTGGCAGTCGATGACCTCGATGGAGCAGCCGTACTTCCTGGCCACGGCGGTGGCCATCTCGAGGTCTTCCTCGGAGGTGCAGTCCCACTCCTCCTTCTCCTCGGGACCGATCATGATGTAGAAGCAGTCGGGGTGGAGGCCCAGGCGGGCAAACTCGTACACGACGACGGCACTGTCGACACCGCCAGAGAGGAGGACGGCGATGCGCTTGCCACGTATATCTTCGATGTTCATTGTCTTTGTTTGGTTGGGTTGGTGCGGACAGGACTGCCGGCCTTGCAGGGCATGGGCCGGACAGCCTGCCG
>HF988479.1 GCA_000431975.1 Prevotella sp. CAG:924
TGTGGTTCTTCGGAACTGCAGGGATTTTTTTTCTCCATCCTTTCCCTTTTATTTATCGGAGGGTTTCCCGCTCCGTTCTTCCGTCGGGTCTTTGACGTGAGGATGATTCTATAATTTTGCAGTACTATGTTAAGCAATAAACGCAATGATGTCTTGCTGGCGAAGATCCGAAATGGGCAGACGCTGACACAGCGGGAAAAATTCCATCTTATTGTTGGCTTGAGCATACCGTCGATCTTGGCACAGATCACATCTGTGCTCATGTTTTTTATCGACGCCTCGATGGTAGGGCATCTGGGAGCGCAGGCATCGGCATCCATCGGTTTGGTAGAGTCGACCACATGGCTTTTCGGGTCGCTTACGAGCGCAGCCTCCATGGGCTTTAGTGTGCAAGTGGCTCATTTCATAGGTGCGAATGATTTTCAGCAGGCACGTTGCGTGCTCCGTCACGGTACGGTATGTACGTTGATCTTCAGTTTGGTTATTGCCAGTCTGGGACTTATTGTAAGCGGCCGTCTGCCTTATTGGTTGGGAGGCGGTGCTGATATTGCGGGAGATGCTTCTTGGTATTTCCGTATTTTTATGTTTGTAATGCCTCTTTTCCAAATGAATAATCTGGCCGGCAATATGTTGAAGTCATCGGGAGACATGCGAACACCGAGTATGATGAGTGTGATGATCTGTGTGCTCGATGTAGTGTTCAACTATCTTTTTATTTATATCCTTCATCTCGGCGTTGTTGGCGCGGCCATAGGTACGGCGTTGGCAATTCTTTTTGGTAGTGTAGGCCAGAATTATATACTTTATTTTCGTAACAAGATATTGGCTCTTCGCAATGATGTGGAGAAGTTTGTTTGGAATAACGATTATGTGAGGCGGGCATTAAGGATCTCTTCCCCTATAGCCTTTCAATCCGTATTGATGAGCGGTGCTCAGATTGTCAGTACGATGATAGTGGCACCTCTGGGCAATGTGGCTATTGCTGCCAATTCCTTTGCTGTGACGGCAGAGAGTCTTTGTTATATGCCGGGTTATGGTATTGGTGACTCGGCAACAACCTTAGTAGGTCAGTCGACAGGTGCCGGTCGTCCGGAACTGTGTCGTAGTTTCGCACATCTGACGATAGGTCTGGGTATGTCGGTAATGGCTTTTATGGGTGTTGTCATGTGGATCTTTGCACCAGAGATGATCGGTGTGTTGTCACCCGTCGATGAGATCCGGGAGCTGGGAGCCGCCGTACTTCGTATAGAGGCTTTTGCTGAGCCTTTCTTTGCAGCAGCCATTGTCAGCTATAGTGTCTGTGTAGGTGCCGGCGATACGTTGCGTCCGGCTCTTATGAATCTGTGTTCTATGTGGGGTGTACGTCTCACGTTGGCTGCATGGCTGTCGCGTTCGTATGGCCTCCGAGGTGTGTGGATCGCCATGGCGACGGAATTGACTTTCCGTGGCATTATTTTCCTCATACGCATTGCGCGTGGGAAATGGATGCGTCAGATACAACCGGTTGTGAAGTAATCATCAAATGAAAAAGGTGCCCTTGTGTATGAAGGGCACCTTTTTTATTTTCCAAGGAAATTCTTATTTAGATAAGCATTAAAGGTCTCGCGATAAAGATCACCGATGGGCAGGTATGTGTCGTTGTCGATGATCACGCGGTTCTTGTTTACCTCTTGTATTTTCAATAGGTTGATGATGAACGAGCGGTGGATGCGCATGAAGTAGTTGGGTAGTCGTTCTTCCAGTTTCTTCATGGAGAAGAGGATAACGACAGGCTTTATACGTCGTCCGTTGGCATCGAGAGTGGCGAGATGGATCTTGAGATATTCGCTCATGCCTTCTACATAGATAATGTCATGGATGGCTATTTTCAAGATACGGCCGTCGCTTTTTACGAAGAGCGAGTCGTTGTCTTCACTGTCATTTCTTATTTGACTGTCTTCGTTGTGGCTGCTCTGTATGGACGTATTGTTACTGTTGTCGCTTGTGTGGTTTTCTGCAATATTATGGACCTTGCCCTCACTTGCCTGACGCATCAGCAAGATTCGTTTTTGCAGTTTGTTGGCGGCCCTTCGGAACTCATCGAGACTGAAGGGCTTGAGCAGGTAGTCTACGGCATCTACCTTATAACCTTCTACCGCATATTCGGTGTAGGCTGTGGTAAAGACGACGAGTGGTGGGGCTGCCAGACTTCCGATGAAGTCCAGGCCGTTGAGGTCTGGCATGTTAATGTCGCAGAAGATGGCGTCTACCGTGTCGCTGTTGAGAAAGCCCCGGGCTTCTACGGCGCTCTGGCACGAGGCTACAAGATGGAGAAAGGGTATTTTACTGATATAGACAGCCAGCTGCTGTAAGGCCAGTGGCTCGTCATCGATAGCTAATACATTGATCATGCGTTTGCTGTGTTAATGGGTTGGATGGGAAATTGGAGTCTTACGTTGTAGGTGTCATCCTGATCCTGGATGTCGAGTTGATAGTTATCGCCGAAGAGGAGGTCGAGACGTTTTCGGGTATTTTTCAATCCTACGCCGCCTTTCCGTTCCATACTTTCCGGATGCTTGCTGTTTACACATTCAAAATAGAATTTATCTTTGTCGAAGTTCATTTTGATATGAATAAAGCTGGCGTGCTGATAGCTGATGCCATGCTTGAAGGCGTTCTCTACAAAGTTGATTGTGAGCAGGGGAGGCACCATGGCATTGGGTATCTGTTGCTGCCGTTCAATGCTGATCTCGACTTTTTCAGTGAAGCGCAGACGCATCAGTTTGATATAGCTGTATATAAACTGGTCCTCACGTTGTAGGGGTACGAGTGGCTTGTCAGCCTCATAGAGCAGATAGCGCATCATCTTGGAGAGCTCGACGAGTGTGTCTTTTGCTTTTTCTGGATTGATGTCGATGAGGGCATGGATATTGTTGAGCGTGTTCATGAAGAAATGTGGGCTAATCTGATATTTCAGATACTCCAGTTGTTGCTCCATATTCTTGCTTTCCAATTGCTGTAACAGGGTCCGGTCTTTCTCGGTCTTGAAGAAGATCTTGACTCCAATATTGAATCCGAAGAGGCTGAGGAGCATTAGAATACTGATGATGTCTGGTTGGAAAGGCATGGGAGGCCCTAGACGGCGATGGTTGAAAGTGGATGACATCTTCATGGGATGATTATGATAAGAGGCATCTGTCGTTGTCGTGTCACCTTGCCGGGTCAGTGTGTGCCACTCTTTTTGGTTGATATGTTGGCGGGGAGGGTAAGGCTCATGAAAGGCAACATATTCATAGCGCACCAAAGCGAAGATCACTGTAAGGCAGAATACGGAGGCAAGGTAGAGTCCGCTGCGCCGGTGATAGACGATCAACGGTGCCAGCAGGTGATTGTGGATGAGGAAGGCGATAAAGAAGATGGCAAAACTCTTCCATATATGAAAAATGGTGTCCCAATAGAAGGGAACCTCGGAATGACTGCGTGTAAGCACATAGAAGCTGAGAACGGGTATCAGAAAGACAACCGCCCACAGTCCTAGATAGATGCAGATCTCCCTACTAATATGAAGCCTTCGTTTCATGAGCTGTTTTGTTGGTCTGCGGATATTGTGCCTGTTTGGTTATGGAAACTGCAAGGTGGCGGTTGCTGTTTTCAGTCAGGTACAAAATTCCCATACTATACAAAATTAAAGATCTATGTGCGAATAGGAAAAATAATTCAACCTAAGCCCCCATTCACTCAGTTAGTATGAACATCTGTGAGCGGATACGTGCTTGGGGTATACGCGTAAGGGGGGAGGAGTGTAGTAGGAGGTAATACGGGTCAGACGAGGAATTTGAGAAAGTCGTCGGCTTGTCTTTGCAGTTCCAGTTTCTGCTCCTCGGAGAGGATCACTTTATTGTCGCTCCAGGCCTCTGGGTTGGCAGACAGTCCTACCTGTGTAGGTAATGTGCGGGCGCGGAGAAAGTCGAGCAGGGCGGTCAGTTTCTCACGGCAGTCCTTTGTCTGGTTGCGTCCGCCCATGCCGGTAATGGCGACAGCCTTGTTTTCGATGGAGGTATGTCGGTCGGGATCGTTGGCTTTCAATGGTCGGGAGAGCCAGTCGAGGAGGTTCTTCACCTGGGCAGGATAACTGTAGTTATATTCCGGTGTGAAGATCCATAGGCCGTCAGCCTTTGTCACTTGCTCGCGTACACGGGCAACGGCAGCCGGAGCTGGGAATTCGATGTCCTCGTTGACGAATGGAAGGTCATCAAAGTCAAGCCATTTCACCTGCGCCTTGTTTCTGAGCAGGTCGTTGATGTAGTTGGCTACTTGGCGGTTGAAGGACTGCTTACGCAGAGATCCGATGATAAATAGAATCTGTTTCATAGTCGTTTATGATAGGGATGGGATGTAGCCTGCATGATCGTAGGATGTTTATAAGAAAAAATAAAAGCCTGTCCGCATCCGCCGGAGCGAAATACAGGACAGGCCATCGCGATATTAACAGGGGGAACTTCCTTGATGGAAGGAAGTTTTATTTCCTTAGAAAGGCTACCCTTGAGGATAGCTTGTCGGTCTTATTTCTTGTGTGCGAGCATATACTCGGCAATTTGTACGGCATTGAGTGCAGCACCTTTGCGGATCTGGTCACCGGTGAGCCACAGCGTCGTTGAGTTGTCATCGGCAAGATCCTTACGGATACGACCCACATACACATCATCCTTACCGGCGCTCTCAAGTGGCATGGGGTAGACATAGTTCTGCGGATCGTCGACGACTGTCACACCGGGAGCGGCTGCGAGAGCCTTGCGGATCTCATCCACGCTCAGGGGCTTCTCTGTTTCAAACCATACACTCTCAGAGTGGGAGCGCAGTGAGCTGACACGTACGCAGGTAGCGGAAGTACGTACATCGGAGTGCATGATCTTGCGAGTCTCGTTGTACATCTTCATCTCTTCCTTGGTGTAGTCGTTCGGCATCATCTTGTCGATCTGAGGGATCACATTGTATGCCAGCTGATGGGGGAACTTATTGATCGTCTTTACCTCGCCCTCCTCAATGAGCTCCTTGTACTGCTGCTCCAGCTCTTTCATGGCTGAGGCACCGGCACCGGATGCGCTCTGATAGCTGGCGATATGGATCTTCTTGATGTGAGAGAGCTTCTCGATGGGCTCCAGTACAACAACCATCATGATGGTTGTGCAGTTGGGGTTGGCAATGATATGACGGGGGGCGTTGAAAGCATCGTCTCCGTTAACCTCGGGAACGACCAATGGCACATCCTCGTCCATACGGAAGGCACTCGAGTTGTCGATCATCGTCGCACCATAACGAGTGATGGTGTCAGCGAATTTCTGACTAGTGCCGGCGCCGGCAGAGGTGAAAGCTATGTCCACACCCTTAAAGTCATCGTTGTCCTGAAGGAGTTTCACCTCGATATCTTTACCGCGGAACGAATACTTCCGGCCTGCACTGCGCTCACTGCCAAAGAGCAGAAGGTCGTCTACCGGGAAATTACGCTCGTCGAGGATGCGCAGGAGTTCTTGTCCTACGGCACCGCTGGCACCTACAATAGCTACTCTCATGATTCTTTCTTTATATTTTTGAATATCTTTTCCTTGACTGCAAAATTACGATATTTTGAATTAATATCACTACAAAATGAGGGAATTTTTTGCAATTAGGGCGGATGGGCGAAGAGCTTTGTCACCCAAGGGGATATTTTGGGGTGTCCTTTCCATTTTATTCTGTGTCAGTCAATCGGATACCGTCATCGCTGATGGTGATCAGTCGCTGCTTGTATAGTTCTCCTACGGCACGCTTGTACACCTTCTTGCTCACCTGAAAGGCTCTTTTGATGTCTTCCGGCTCGCTCTTGTCTCCCAGGGCGCAATAGCCGCCGTGGCTCTCGAGCCAGTGCAGGAGAGTCTCGGCAAAGTCGTCGGTGCCTCGTCGTCCGGTTGGTTGGAGCGTGAGGTCTATCTTGCCGTCGGGCCGTACTTGCTTGATATAGCCCTTCATGCGGTCACCGCTGTGAACGGGACGGAAGATCTGACTGTCGTAGATCAGTCCTTGGAACAGATTGTCGATGATGACTTTGAATCCTAGTGGCGACTTCTGCCATACGATGAGATCGACTTCCTCTCCAGGTTGGTAGGTGGGACGCTTGTCAGAAAGAAATTTGTCTACCTTGGCTGAAGCCGTGATACGGTAGGTCTCTGGATCGATATAGAGGAAGACGAGATAGTAATGGTCAATCTCCATCTTACGTTTCTGCTCGCTGAAAGGACAGAATACGTCTTTCATCACGCCCCAGTTGAGGAAGGCTCCATATTTGTTCACCCATGTGCATTGTAGCCAGGCAAACTGTCCGACAACAGCGAGTGCCTGTTCGGTGGTGGCCACGAGACGTTCCTCCTGGTCGAGATAGACGAGACAGCGGATGGTGTCGCCCGTTTTTGTGCCTTCCGGTACATATTTCGCGGGCATCAGAATCTCTCCCTCCCGTCCGCCGTCGAGGAAGACACCGAAGGTCTCTTTGCCGTTGAAGGCATGCGAGTCTTCACGCGTAGCCATACGCGTGACGGTGAGATCGTTGTAGTCACCCAATTTGATTAACAGGTCGTTGTTCATGTCTTTTATCTGTTTTATGCCGCTCGTGTCGGGGCGGGCGATTGAGTTGATGTTTTTACTTTTTGTCGGAAGTAGGGTAAATCCCATCTGGTGGGTGGCTGTTGCCGTTTGTCGTGTGGCAGGCCAGTCTGTTAGATGATGTTTTCGTCTTTTGTCAGGTCATCTCCTGCCATTGCCGGTGCTTCGTCAGCGGGCTGTTCTTCGTTTTGTACGTCGTTGGCCGTCTCCTTGGATGCTTCCTCTTTTTCAAGCAGTCCGTCTTTCATGTGGATAGTGCGGTCAGTGATGGAGGCGAGACTCTCATCGTGGGTGACGATCACGAAGGTCTGACCGTATTTGTCACGCAGATCGAAGAAGAGCTGATGCAACTCTGCCTTGTTTTTCGAGTCAAGTGATCCCGAAGGCTCGTCGGCAAGGATGACGGCTGGATTGTTGATCAGGGCACGTGCCACTGCCACACGCTGCTTCTCTCCTCCGGATAGCTCATTGGGCTTGTGGCTGGCCCGGTCGCTGAGGCCCATGAAGCTGAGCAGTTCCTCAGCGCGTTTCTTGGCGGCGCTGCGGTTTGTGCCGGCTATGAAGGCAGGTATCATGACGTTCTCCAAGGCGGTGAATTCCGGCAGGAGTTGGTGGAATTGGAAGACGAAGCCGATATGCTGGTTGCGGAAGTCGGCCAGCTTCTTCGATGAGAGACCGTTGACGCTGATGCCGTCTACGGTGATCGATCCGCTGTCGGGCTTGTCGAGTGTGCCTATGATCTGAAGGAGTGTTGTCTTGCCGGCGCCCGAAGGACCGACGATCGACACCACCTCGCCTTTGTCGATATGCAAGTCGATGCCGCGAAGCACCTGCAACTTGCCGAATGATTTGGTGACACCTTTGATATCTATCATGTTGTTTCTTTTATTTTAATTCTTATTTTGTGATGCCTGTTTCTTACTTTTTTTACCGAAATGTTTTTCGAGCCATACACGGAGAGGTTCGTAAGCCGATTTCTCTTCATAGTGTTGTGACTCGGCAAACGTCATGGTGTCGGTCTTGTCCGGACCGAATTGGTCGGGGAAGATGATCATCAGGTTCTTGCCTGAGAAGTAGCGTGTCAGCTCCTGGGGCAGCCTGTCCTGTGCTGTCTTGTAGGAGACAGTACCTTTTCGTGCGGTGACGACAACGAAGAGGTGATCTTTGTCGATGGTGGCCGCCAGTTCGGGTATTGACAGCCAGTGCTCCATGATCTGATATTCTGCCCTTACATTGTCGAAATGATTGTGGATATATTCGTGAATGTGTTGTAGCGTGTCCTGCCGGCCGTGGAAGACGATGCGGCAGTCTAGATTGCCGGCCAGGCGTGCCAACCGGTTAATCCAACGGTAGAATCCCTGCTCGTATTGTGCACGGGAAGGTACGGCGACGATGATACGGCGCAGTGTGGAGAGCGGTTGGTTGAGACGTGCCATGATGATCTGGCGGTTCAGACCGTTGAAGAGGCTCTGGTGGAATTGTCCCCAGAACTTCGTCGAGATCTCTTTGTGCGAGTGCATGCCGATGATGATTTCCGATGCCTGGAATTCTTTGAAGGCATGTTTGATGCCGTTGGCGATGTTGGCGGCGATGCGTACCTGTGTCTCCATGGGCACGTCGCTGCCTGCGGCATGGTGGACGGCATCTTCGAGGAGCTGTTGTCCCCGTTGCTGGTTTTTCCGTACGTTCTCGTCATCATAGACGACGTTGATCGCTACCAGTCGGCGGTGCAGCTTGGTGTTGCGCATGAGCATCGCCAGATCGACCAGACGTTTGGAATATTCGGGATAGCGTATAGGCACAAGGATCTTTTCATCGTCTTCAGGCAGGTCGTGCTCGTCGGCCACCTCACTGTCACGCAGGACAATGCGCTGGGCCGAATATTGTGTGAGGATAGAAGAGAAGATACAGGAGAAGAGTATCATCACCACTACACCGTTGAGCATCCCTTCGGTGATGACGGGCTTTCCGTCGGCATCGATCAGTCCCATGCCCACCATGCTGATGGCGATGGCGGCTGCGGCGTGAGCGGAGGTAAGGCCCACCATCATGTGTCCTGATGAGAGGGGCAGGCGCTGCCAGATACAGCAGGCATAGGCGGCGAGTGCTTTTCCTAGTGTGCCGAGGATGACGAGCACGCCGGCGACAGCCCAGATGGTGCCGCCTTCAAAGAGCAGACGGACATTGATGAGCATTCCCACGCCGATAAGGAAGTAGGGGATGAACAGGGCATTGCCGATAAACTCGATGCGGTTCATCAGCGGTGACACGTGAGGAATATACCGGTTGAGTATCAGTCCGGAGAAAAAGGCTCCGAAGATGCCCTCCAGTCCTACTACCTCTGCCAGTGCGGCACATAGGAAGAGTATGGCCAGGACAAAGATGAACTGCATCACGCTGTCACTGTAGCGGCGCAGGAACCAGCGGGTCAGGTGGGGGACTGCCCATAGCAGACCGGCGCAGTAGACGATGAACTTGAATGCGAAGAACAGCCAGTAGAGCGCTCCGCCATTATCACCGTGCCCTTGCACGAGAATGGCAAGGACGATGAGTGAGAGCAGGAGCGACACCATCGTTCCCCCGACGCTTAGTGTCACGCTCAGCTTGCGTTGCAGGCCGAAACGGGGCACGATGGGATAGGCCACAAGGGTGTTGGAGGCCATGATGCAGGCCAGGAGCAGTGAGGCCGACATCGTATAATGCAGCAGCATGAGACAGCCTGCGAAGGTGAGGACAAAAGGTAGGGCGAACGATATGGCTCCGAAAATGCCGGTCGAGTTAAGGTGGCGTCTGAGTCCTTCCATGTCCAGCTCCAGCGAGGCCAGAAACATGATATAGTAGAGTCCTACGCGGCCGAACAGCTCGAAAGATGCGTCGCGTGCGAGAATGTTGAATCCGTATTGCCCGACAAGAATACCGGCAAGCACCATTCCGATGATATGGGGAATGCGCAGCTTACCCATGATGATAGGCGCAAAGAGGATGATGAGCAGCACCACGAAGAAGATCAGCGTGGGGTCGGTGATAGGAAAGTATTGTGCAATGCTGTTCATAATCTTTTATGGTTTATAAGGGCAAAGTTAGCGATAATAATTGAGAAACAGACAGATGATAAGGTGGAAAATCTACATTATATAAAAAATCTCCCTTGGGAGTATGACTGCCCGAGGGAGATTTTCTAATATTTATCGTTATCTGTTTCTGTTTAGAACTCAGCACTCTTCGGTGTGCGCGGGAAGGGGATGACATCACGGATGTTCTGCATGCCGGTGACGAAGAGGATGAGACGCTCGAAGCCCAGACCGAAGCCTGCATGGGGGCAGGAACCGTAGCGGCGTGTGTCGAGGTACCAGTTGTAGAGCGATATGTCCATATGGCGTTCTTCCATCTCTGCGACGAGTTTGTCGTAGCTCTCCTCACGTACGGAGCCTCCGATGATCTCGCCGATGCGGGGGAAGAGGACGTCGGTGCCCTGCATGGTCTTGTTGTCGTCGTTCTTTTTCATGTAGAAGGCCTTGATCTCCTTCGGATAGTCGGTCATGATGACAGGACGCTTGAAGTGCTCCTCCACAAGGAAGCGCTCGTGCTCGGAGTTGAGGTCCATGCCCCAGCCGGTGATGGGGAATTCGAACTTGTGACCGTTGCGTGCGGCCTCTTCGAGGATCTTGATACCCTCGGTGTAGGGCAGACGCACGAAGTCCTCCTTCAGCACGCTTTGCAGTGTCTGGATGAGGGTCTTGTCGATCATCTTGTTCAGGAAGTTAAGGTCGTCGATGCAGTTGTCGAGTGCCCATCTCACACAATACTTGATGAAGTCTTCCTCGAAGTCCATCAGCTCTTCCTGGTTCATGAAGGCTACCTCAGGTTCGATCATCCAGAACTCGGCCAGGTGGCGCGGAGTATTGGAGTTCTCGGCACGGAAGGTAGGACCGAATGTATAGATGGCACCGAGAGCCGTGGCTCCCAGCTCACCCTCCAGCTGTCCGCTTACAGTAAGGTTGGCCTTGCGTCCGAAGAAGTCCTTCGAGTAGTCCACCTTGCCCACCTTGGCCGTGCGGTCGAGGTCGAGGGTAGTCACCTGGAACATCTCGCCGGCACCCTCAGCATCGCTGGCGGTGATCAGCGGGGTATTGAAGTAGTAGAATCCGTGATCGTGGAAATATTTGTGGATGGCGATGGCCATATTGTGGCGGATACGCATCACGGCTCCGAAGGTGTTCGTACGCAGACGCAGATGAGCGTACTGACGCATGTACTCGAAGCTCTGGCCCTTCTTCTGCATGGGATAGTCGTTGCCACAGGGGCCGTAGAGGATGATGTTCTCACCCTGGATCTCCACGGTCTGGCCTTTGCCCTGGCTCTCCACGAGCTTGCCCTCGGCGCAGATGCAGGCACCGGTGGTGATCTGTTTCAGAAGGTTAGCGTCGGTCTTCGTAGGATCGATCACTACCTGGATATTGTTAATGGTAGAACCGTCATTGACGGCGATGAAGTCCACAGCCTTGCTGCTGCGGTGGGTACGCACCCAGCCTTTCACACAGATGTCTTTGCCGAAGTCGGTCGACTTCAGCGCATCTGCTACCTTAGTTCTTTTCATTGTTTTATTGACTTATGGGAATGATAGTGTGCAACAGTGTTCTTAACGAAGCAAGGCAGGAAGTCTTTCAACTCCCTGCCGGTATATGAATTACTCGAAAGCGCCCATGCGGAGCATGTCCACTTCCTTCTCTGTGAGGAAGCGCCAGTCACCGCGGCGGAGATTCTTCTTCGTCAGACCGGCGAACTGTACACGGTCGAGGCGTACCACACGGTAGCCGAGGCTCTCGAAGATACGGCGTACGATACGGTTCTTGCCGCTGTGGATCTCAATGCCCACCTGTCGCTTGTCCTGATCGTCGGCATATTCGATGGCGTCAGCATGCACCTCTCCGTCCTCGAGTGTGATGCCGTCGGCGATCTTCTGAAGGTCGGTAGCGGCCACGTTCTTGTCGAGGGTCACATGATAAACCTTCTTCTTGAGGAACTTCGGATGGGTGAGCTTGGAAGCGAGGTCACCGTCGTTGGTGAGCAGGAGCACACCGGTGGTGTTACGGTCGAGACGTCCCACGGGGTAGATGCGCTCGGGGCAAGCGTCCTTCACGAGATCCATCACCGTCTTGCGCTGCTGGGGATCGTCACTGGTGGTCACGGTGTCCTTGGGTTTATTGAGCAGCACGTACACTTTCTTCTCCAGTGATACAGGCTGGTCGTGGAATTTCACCTCATCGGAGCGGAGGACCTTCGTACCCAGCTCGGTCACCACATTGCCGTTGACAGTCACCACACCGGCCTGGATGAACTCATCAGCCTCGCGGCGTGAGCAGATGCCGGCATTGGCCAGATATTTGTTCAGACGGATAGGCTCGTTGGGATCGATGTGCTCTTCCTTGTACTCGATACGCTTCTTCATGCTATACTTAGCATTGGGATCGTATCCGGGACGCTGCTGGTAACCGCCACGCTGCTGTCCGTATCCGCCGCGCTGCTGGTAGCCACCCTGCTGGTAACCGCCACGCTGCTGGTATCCGCCGCGCTGCTGATAGCCACCCTGCTGGTAACCGCCACGCTGTTGATAGCCACCCTGACGCTGCTGTCCGTAGCCGTTTTGCTGGCGGGGCTGATAGCTGCGCTGCTGATAGCCCTGACGGGGCTGATAGCCACCCTCTTCCTGTTGGCGGGGCTGGTAGCCGTGCTGCTGGTAGTCCTGCTGGCGTGACTGATAGCTGTTGGGACGGCTGTAGCCACCCTGACGCTGCTGTCCGTAGCCACCGCGCTGCTGATAGCCCTGACGGGGCTGATAGCCGCCTTGGCGCTGATAGCTGCTGTGTGAGTGCTGTTGACTGCTGCCTTGCAGACCGGCGCCGAATCCCTCGGGGCGGAATCCGCTGCTCTGGACGGGCTTACGGTCGGAAGAGTAGGCTCGTGTAGTGTGAATACGGGGACGTTGTGTTCTTCCGCCTTCCGTCCGATAGTCTTTCTGATAGTTGGAAGCGCTGTAGTTTCCTTCGCTGTTAGCCTTCTGGTCATCCTGAGGCTTGTTCTCCAAATCTTCTACCATAATAATGAATGTGAATACTTTTAAGAGCCTCTCGGCTCTTCGAGTTAATAAGAATATTTAAATAGATAAATGTGTCAGTCGGTTTAAATACCGGTATAGTTACGGGGAGTGATCTTCATGAGCTCGGCTTTTACATCATCGCTGACGTTGAGCCCCTGAATAAACTCGTGGATGGTCTCCTCGGTCATTGTCTTGTTGGTGCGGGTGAGGGCTTTTAATGCCTCGTAGGGGTGGGGATAGTCTTCACGGCGTAAGATCGTCTGAATGGCTTCGGCCACCACGGCCCATGTGTTGTCGAGATCGCTGAGAATCTTGTCCTCGTTAAGGATGAGCTTGCGCAATCCCTTGAGGGTGCTCTGTATGGCGATGACACTGTGTCCGAGAGGCACACCGATGTTGCGCAGCACGGTAGAGTCGGTCAGGTCGCGCTGCAGACGGCTCACGGGGAGCTTTTGTGCCAGGAACTGCAGGATGGCGTTGGCCAGTCCCAAGTTGCCTTCGCTGTTCTCATAGTCGATGGGGTTCACCTTGTGAGGCATGGCGCTCGATCCCACCTCACCGGCTTTGATCTTCTGCTTGAAATACTCCATGGATATGTACATCCAGAAGTCGCGGTCGAGGTCGATGATGATGGTATTGATGCGGCGGATAGCGTCGAAGATCGCACCGAGATAGTCGTAGTTGCTGATCTGTGTTGTCCACTGCTCACGTTCGAGCCCGAGCTTCTCAGCGACGAACTTATTGCCGAAAGTACGCCAGTCGTAGGCGGGATAGGCCACATGGTGAGCGTTGAAGTTACCTGTTGCTCCTCCAAACTTGGCGGTAATCTTGCACTGCTTCAGCGTATTGAGCTGCTCGGTCAGACGATAGACGTAGACCATGATTTCCTTGCCCAGACGGGTGGGAGAGGCAGGCTGTCCATGTGTCTTGGCCAGCATAGGTACGTCTTTCCACTCGTCGGCATACTGCTGCAGTTGTGCGATGAGCTCTTCCACCTGAGGATAGTACACCTCATTCAGTGCGTCTTTCAGCGACAAGGGGACAGAGGTGTTGTTGATGTCTTGGGATGTGAGGCCGAAGTGTACGAACTCCTTCACATCGTCTAAGCCGCCGATGCGGTCGAACTGTTCCTTGATGTAGTACTCTACGGCCTTTACATCGTGGTTGGTGGTCTTCTCGATCTCCTTCACACGGCTGGCTGCCTTCTCGTCGAAGTTGCGATAGATGTCACGCAGAGCATCAAAAAGACTGTGGTCGAAGTGTGCCAGCTGCGGCAATGGCAGCTCGCAAAGAGTGATAAAGTACTCAATCTCTACGCGGATACGGTATCGGATCAGGGCGTACTCAGAAAAATAATTAGCCAGGGATTCTGTCTTGCCCCGGTAGCGGCCATCAATAGGCGATATGGCCGTCAGACTGTCTAGTTCCATCATGATGAAATATAAATGTGTGTAATTACACTGCAAAAGTACGTATTTAATTCGATAATATAAGTTCTATGGACAAAAAAGTTCACTAATAAAACTAAAAAGCCTCCCAATCGTTAAGATTGAGAGGCTTTTGTGGGCGTTGACGGATTCGAACCGCCGACCCTCTGCTTGTAAGGCAGATGCTCTAAACCAACTGAGCTAAACGCCCGTGCTTGTTTTCTTAAGCGGTTGCAAAGGTAAGAAGAAAAAATGAATCTACCAAAAGAAATCCCATCTTTTTTAATTCAAGCTATAAAAATATGGGCAAGTTTACTTTCCCGACACTTATCTTTCAATAGCAACAGCTGCCCTTTCACCAATTATCATTCACTGCAGCAATCGGGTAGGAGGTAAATGCTAATCATAAAAGGCATTTGCCTCGGAAAGTTTTTGTTTCCACCAAATATTTTCCAAAAAAAATACGAAAAAAGACAGATCCCCGTAGGAATCTGTCTCCATTATATGGTGATTTTATTATTCTTGTTTGATGTTGTTGTTGTCTTTGGACCCCATTTAGTCTATGGGTGGGTCGTGATCTTCCGACCATATCCATGCCGCAGCCATTGCTGCGAGCATGATCCATATTACTGTTGGTTCCATCTTTCTTGTGTTTTGTGTTGTTATCCTTACTTTCTTACATACAGCTGTGTGTAGACCGGTCCTACTGCATCTATTGAGAAGATTGCCCTCCCGGGCAATGCGTATTGTTATCCTTCACAATCCTGTTTATTACCTCATGTGTGGCCAATACCCTTGCGGCATACCGACGTAAATGCTTGTTATCCGAATACTTTCTTCAAGTCAAGACCTTGCACTTCTGTTTTTTCTACTTTTCCTTTTTTCCTTCTTTTCTAACTTATGGCATCTGTCTTTGTACCTATTGAAACGACTCTTTGCCAACTTCTTTCTAGCTTCTCTAAATTAAGGTGGGCTTCATCACGTAGCCCCTTTGTGTTTGTGTTATCCTGAAGTGCCTTCTACCTTTTTTTCTTCTAGGGCCTCTCTGCCGGTTCCAATATTTTGTTGTTTTCTTGTGTTGTCTTCTTGTCTTTTGACGTTGCAAAGTTACGACGGATTCTGTTTCGGTGCAAGCGCAAAAACGCTTTTTTGACCTTTTTCCCTGTCATTTTTGACTTAAGTCAAGAAAATGTGTGCGTACACAATGAAATTCTCAAGGATCATCAAGTGTTATGGGGTAGCTGTTAGTCTTGGTTGGCAAGGCTGTTGTGATGGATTTTCATGGCCTGTTTCTTTGGTTGGAGTGCTGTGTGAGAGAGTCGGTAGATAAGTGTCCGTAGAGGTTGTGACCTTGCTGAGAGGGAATGATGGGAAAATGAAGTGGGCATAGGTTATGGTCGTAAATGTGGATATAAATGCAGAAAATTTGGATAGTATATATAATTAAGGTGGTCTTATGAGAAGATAATGATATATATAATAAGGTATATGATATAAAAATCCATGATGTTTTTCTAACTTTGGTTCATGTCCTCTCGATGGCTGAATCTTCCGTCTGATGAATGGGCACGATGTTCTCTCGTGTGGGTATTTGCAGGCTGGGATCTTTACGAGAAAATCTGTCCTATTGGTACGAAAAAAACGGACCGGCTGCGGGGCGTTTGTCCGCAGTCCGGTCCGGATATGTCGGTTATTGTCTGTCATGCAGACCTGTTAGGATATCATTCTTCCGTCCAGGGGCGGTAGAGAGCGGGAGCGTTCAGGCTGGGCAGATTGCCGTCAGCACGGGCGTAAGCTACGAGGATGATCTTGAAGATCAGCGTGGAGTAGCCGGGTATGCCGGTCGTTCCCGTTGAGCCATAGGCCAGGGTGTAGGGCACGTAGACAGTCCAGTTGTCTCCGATGTGCATGTTTTGCAAAGCGGTGGCGAAGCCGTCTGTCAGCGCATTGACGGCAAAGGTGGCCGGGAGCGACGTTGCGGGATTGTAGTCGGCCGACATGGAAGAGTCAAACTGATAGCCCGCAGGATAGGAAGTCGACGGCAGGAGCTTGCCGTAGTAGTGCACCCGCACGGAGTCGGTATAGAGCGGGCAGCCGCTGCCTGTGCCGGCTTCGTCTACGTGGACGATGATATAGTCGGTGTTGGGGCTGGCTATGGAGTCCTGCAAGCTCCAGTTCTTGATGATCTTCCACGATGTGTCGCCGGCTGCGATTTTTGCCTGCGTGTTGGTGTAGAGCGAGTCCCAGTAAGCCGTATTGCGGGCCTGCCAGTTGGGAAACTCTTCCACGGTGTTGGTCTCCTCCGAGCAGGAGGTCCACAGCAGGGGAAGAATGAGGAGAGCCAGAAGGCTCAGCAGTGAAACGGTATTGTTCTTCTTCATGTTGTCCTATTGAGAAAGGATATGGAATGACGGGCGACAAGGACGTCTTTCCTGTCGTTGCCTGCCCGTCACCGGTGGCTGATGGCCGGATTACTTGTCGAGACCCTCGATTTCCTTTCCGAGCTTTTTGAGCAGGGAGGTGATGCTCACGCGGTCCTCGATGATCGAGCGGAGCTGGTCGATGTCGACACGCTCCTGTTCCATGGTGTCGCGGAAGCGGATGGTCACCTTGTGGTCGTTGGGTGTCTCGTGGTCTACGGTGACACAGAATGGTGTACCGATGGCGTCCTGACGGCGGTAGCGCTTGCCGATAGAGTCCTTCGGATCGCCGTAGTGAGTGTTGAAGTGGAACTTCAGGTCGTTGACGATCTGGTGGGCCAGTTCAGGCAGGCCGTCTTTCTTGTCCAAGGGGAATACGGCGCACTTCACAGGAGCCAGCGGCTCTGGCAGATGGAGCACGACGCGTGTCTCGCCGTTGGGCAATGTCTCCTCCTCGTAGCTGTGGCACATCACCGACAGGAACATACGGTCTACGCCGATAGAGGTCTCTACGTCGTACGGAGTGTAGCTCTCCTTGGTCTCCGGATCGAAATATTTGATGGAGCGGCCGGAGAACTTCTCGTGCTGCGACAGGTCGAAGTTGGTACGTGAGTGGATACCCTCCACCTCCTTGAATCCGAATGGCATCTTGAACTCGATGTCGGTAGCGGCGTTGGCGTAGTGGGCGAGTTTCTCGTGATCGTGATAGCGGTAGTTGTCGTTACCCATGCCCAGTGCCTCGTGCCATGCCAGACGCACCTTCTTCCAATATTCAAACCACTTCATCTCTGTGCCGGGCTGGCAGAAGAACTGCATCTCCATCTGCTCGAACTCGCGCATGCGGAAGACGAACTGGCGGGCAACGATCTCGTTGCGGAAAGCCTTACCGATCTGTGCGATACCGAAAGGCAGCTTCATGCGGCCGGTCTTCTGCACGTTCAGGTAGTTGACGAAGATTCCTTGTGCCGTCTCAGGACGGAGGTAAATCTTGTTGGCGGCGTCGCTCAGCGAACCCACCTCGGTAGAGAACATCAGGTTGAACTGACGCACGTCGGTCCAGTTCTTCGTTCCGCTGATGGGATCGACGATGCCCTCGTCGAGGATGATCTGCTTCAGGGCATCCAGGTCGGGACCCTGCATGGCGGCGGTGTAACGGGCGTGCAGATCGTCACGCTTCTTCTGGTGCTCGAGCACGCGGGGATTGGTAGAGCGGAACTGAGCCTCGTCGAAGCTGTCGCCGAATTTCTTGCGGGCCTTAGCCACTTCCTTCTCTATCTTCTCGTCGTACTTGGCGATCTGGTCTTCAATCAGATTGTCGGCGCGGTAGCGCTTCTTGGAGTCACGGTTGTCGATCAGGGGGTCATTGAAGGCGTCCACATGGCCGCTGGCCTTCCATACCGTCGGGTGCATGAAGATCGAGGCGTCGATACCTACGATATTCTCGTGGAGCAGCACCATGGACTGCCACCAATACTGCTTGATATTGTTCTTGAGCTCTACGCCGTTCTGACCATAATCGTACACGGCGGCCAGACCGTCGTAAATGTCGCTGCTGGGGAAAACAAAGCCATACTCCTTGCAGTGGCTCACAATCTTCTTGAAAACATCTTCTTGTGCCATAATCTTTATTTGATATTTAGCTGATTACCTTAATTATAATTTTTGCGTACAAAGTTACTCTTTTTTGTCGATTACTTGGCATAAGGACACGAAAAAATTATAAGGTTTCACATTTGACCGCTTATATTCTGAGGGCAAAGGAGTGTTGAAAGGCCGTCGGGAGCAAGGATGGTCCGTGTTTTCCGGACGGAGGAAAGTCCGTGTGGCTCCGTGTCATCCGTTGCGCTTCATGCTCCTCCACCGTACTTTTCATTGCTTTAGTCAAGGCCTTTCTTTCCGTCTTGCCCGGTCTTCCGTCGTGTTGCTTCGTGTAGGAGGTGGTTGCTTTCCTGCGTTTCTCATGCGGGCAGTATGCGATGGGAACTGGTGTGGTTGGGACATCATGGAGAGAAGGGGCAGACACATCCGTATTTCTGCACGGAGCCCGTGTCTATCCTTACTTTTTTATGCCAACGGGGCAGGAATCTCATATTTTTTATGTAAGTTTGCATCAATTACCGAGAATAATTTATGGACGAAGACAAGAATAAAGACGATATTCAACAGCAAGTGAACGGAGGACAAGCCGACAATCGTCCTCAGGACAAGCCGGACGCTGCCGCTGAGGGTCAGGATGCTGCCCGTGAGGGTGCGGATGCTCCCGAGGAGGAGCAGGCTGCCGACGGGCACAGCGACTATAAGCCGGTTGACAGGTTCGACGCCTCGGCAGTGCACCATCTGAGCCGGATGTATAAGAACTGGTTTCTGGATTACGCCTCCTACGTGATCCTTGAGCGTGCCGTGCCTGCCATCGAGGATGGTCTGAAGCCTGTGCAGCGCCGTATCCTCCACTCTATGAAGCGGATGGACGACGGACGCTACAACAAGGTGGCCAACATCGTGGGATATACGATGCAGTTCCACCCCCATGGCGATGCGTCTATCGGCGATGCCCTCGTGCAGCTTGGCCAGAAGAATCTGCTTGTGGACAGCCAGGGCAACTGGGGTAATATCCTTACCGGCGACCGTGCCGCCGCGCCGCGATACATCGAGGCGCGTCTGAGCAAGTTCGCCCTCGACGTGGCTTTCAATCCCAAAACCACGGAGTGGCAGCTTTCCTACGACGGCCGCAACAAGGAGCCTATCGCCCTGCCTGTGAAGTTCCCGTTGCTGCTGGCTCAGGGTGCCGAGGGTATTGCCGTGGGACTGAGCTCCAAGGTCCTTCCCCATAACTTCAACGAGCTTTGCGACGCGGCCGTGAGCTATCTTCAGGGTCGTGAGTACCATCTCTATCCCGATTTTCCGACAGGCGGCGCCATCGATGTGAGCAAGTACAACGACGGCCAGCGTGGCGGTGTGGTGAAGGTGCGTGCGAAGATCGAGAAGCTCGATCCCAAGACCCTTGTCATTCGTGAGATACCTTTCTCGAAGACTACGGAGAGCCTGATCGACTCCATCAAGAAGGCCATCGACAAGGGCAAGATCAAGGTGCGCAAGGTGGAGGACATGACAGCCGCCGAGGCGGAGATCCAGCTCCATCTGCAGCCCGGCACGTCGAGCGACAAGACGCTCGACGCCCTCTATGCGTTCACCGACTGCGAGGTGAGCATCTCGCCCAACTGTTGTGTGATCCGCGACCAGAAGCCATGCTTCCTCACCGTCAGCGAGGTGCTGGAGGATAATGTCAACCGCACGCGCGACCTGCTGCGTCGCGAGCTCGAGATCGAGCGTGGCGAGCTGCAGGAGCAACTCTTCTATGCTTCTTTGGAGCGCATCTTCATCGAGCAGCGCATGTATAAGGATCCCGACTTTGAGCAGGCTCCCAACGAGGCGGCTGTGGTGCGTTTCCTCGAGCAGGCGTTCCTGCCTTTCCGTAAGGACCTCATCCGTGACATCACCCGTGACGACTATCTGCGTCTGCTGGAGATCAAGATGCAGCGCATCCTGAAATATAATAAGGACAAGGCCGACAAGCTCATGGCCAAGCTCCGTGCGCAGATCAAGCATATCAACCACGACCTGGCCCACCTCACGGACGTGACCATTAAGTGGTTCGAATACCTCAAGGAGAAATACGGTGCCGACCATCCTCGTCTCACCGAGATCCGCAACTTCGACACCATCGAGGCGGCGAAGGTGGTGGAGGCCAACGAGAAGCTCTACATCAACCGTAAGGAAGGCTTCATCGGCACCGGCCTGAAGAAGGACGAGATGGTGTGTCCCTGTGCGGACATCGACGATATCATTATCTTCTATCGTGATGGTAAGTATAAGGTGATCCGCGTGGCCGACAAGATCTTCGTCGGACAGGGCGTCATCCATCTGCAAGTGTTCAAGCGCAACGACCGCCGCACGATCTACAACGTCGTCTATCGCGACGGCCGTCAGGGCGACTCCTTCATCAAGCGTTTCAATGTGACCACCGTCATGCGCGACAAGGAGTACGATCTGACGAAGGGCACGCCGGGCTCGCGTGTGCTCTATTTCTCTGCCAACCCCAATGGCGAGGCGGAGGTCATCAAGGTGACGCTGGAGCCCGATCTCAAGCGTGCGAAGTCGTCCATCTTCATGGAGAAGGACTTCTCGGAGATCGACATCAAGGGCCGTGCCGCACAGGGCCGTCTGCTCACCCACCGTGCCGTACACCGCATCTCGCTGAAGAGCCACGGACGGTCGACGCTCGGTGGCCGCAAGGTGTGGTTCGATCCCGATGTGCTGCGCATCAACTACGAGGAGCACGGCCGTCTGCTTGGCGAGTTCAACGATGGCGATCGCATCCTCGTCGTGCTCCGCAATGGCACGTTCTATACCACCGACTTCGATGTGAACAACCACTATGAGGACTCGATCAGCATCATCGAGAAGTTCGATCCGCACAAGGTGTGGACGGCGGTGCTCTTCGATGCCGACAACAAGGGCTTCCTCTATATCAAGCGTTTCGCCATGGATGCGGTGAAGAAGCCGACGAGTCTGCTGAACGACAATCCTGACAGTCGCCTCATGCTGCTCACCGACACGGTCTACCCGCATCTGAAGATCACCTTTGGTGGCAACGACGCTCCGCGCACCCCGCTGGAGATCGATGCCGAGAGTTTTGCCGTCCAGCGCAGCTACAAGGCCCACGGACGTCGTCTTACCACCTATGAGGTGGCGACGGTGGAGGAACTGGAGCCGTTGCGGCAGCCTGAACAGCCGGAGACGTCCGAGACGATGGCAGCCGGAGAGGACGAGAATCTCGATCCCGATGCCGGCAAGTCGGAGCAGGACGTGATCGACGAGATGACCGGTCAGCTTAATCTTTTCAACGATGGAGAAAACAGTCATTCAGAAGATAAGGAGGACGACAACCGTTAGTCTGCTTGCAGGGCTGTGCTGCCTGTTGGTGCCGCCACAGCCTTGCAGGGCAGCGGACGGACGGTCGTGTCCGGCGCCGCCCGACACGGCGGTGTGCCTTCCCGATGGTGCTGAGGCGGGCTTTGCGTCTTCGCTGCCGTCGAAGCATGTCATCAATACGCAGATGGTCTCTGCCGGCGTCACCGACATTCTCGATACCTATCTCTCTGCCGAGAAGTTTTCCGGCCCGGAGGTGCGCTATCTCTCCCACACCCTGCGCGACCGTGTGGGCCGTCCGCTCTCCACGGAGATCCTCCATCAGGTGATCCTCTCCTCTGCCCATACGCGGGGTGGCGGCAGCACGCTGCTCACCGCGATGTACAACCTCCACTGGGGACTTCACCATCTGTGGCGGCTCACGCCCCGTCTGTCGCTGCGTGCCGGAGGTCTGGCCGATATGAATATCGGCGTGATGTACGACACCGGCAACAGCAACAACCCCGCACAGGCCCGCCTGTCGCTGTCCGTCGATCCCGCTGTGTTGCTGCGTTGGCAGATCCTCGACGGCCGTTTCCCGGTGGCGTTGCAGTACGAGGCCGCCTTGCCGCTCGTAGGGGTGGCCTTCTCTCCGCAGTATGGTCAGTCCTACTATGAGATCTTCTCCAGAGGCAACTACGACCACAATGTGGTGTTGACCGGACCGTGGAATGCCCTTACCTATCATCAGATGGCTACCGTTGACTTCTCTGTCGGCCGTCACACGACCTTCCGTCTGGGCTATCTCGGCGACTATCGTCAGATGAAAGTCAACAGCCTGAAATACCATCAGTTCACACATGCCTTTGTCATCGGCTGGGTACGCACCTTTAACATCGTGCCCGTGAGCCGTTAGAAATCCTGAACGCTATGAAACAATCCACATTACATAACCGTCAGCAGTCTCTTTTCCGCCGCCTTTCCGCCGTGTGCCTCACCGGCCGTACGTTCCTCGGCCTGGCTTTCGCGCTGGTGCTCGGCCTGTTCTCCTCCTGCGTGGATGAGGAAGAGTTTCCCGACACCAACCGGGGCAACCTGCAGGCCTTGTGGACGATCATGGACCAGCGCTACTGCTTCTTCGAGGAAAAGGGCGTGAACTGGGACAGCGTGCGTGCCGTGTATGAGCCGCGGGTCACCAATCAGTCGATGACCTCCGAGCAGCTCCTGGAGGTACTCGGCGACATGCTCGCCACCCTGAAGGACGGACACGTCAATCTCTATGCCGGATTCGACTACACCCGCTACTGGGGCTTTCATGAGAACTATCCGAGCAACTACAGCGATTCGCTCATCACCCGCTATCTCGGCACCGACTATAAGATCGCGTCCGGTCTTTACTACCGCATCCTTGACGACAATGTGGGCTATATCCGTTGCTCCACCTTCAATACGACGTTCGGTGACGGCAATCTCGACGACATCCTTGCCTATCTGGTCACCTGCAACGGCCTGATCATCGATGTGCGCGACAATGGTGGCGGCATGCTCACCATGGCGGAGAAGCTCGCGGCTCGGTTCATCAATCAGAAGACCCTGGTCGGCTATATGCGCCACAAGACGGGCAAGGGACACAACGACTTCTCCTCGATGGAGGAGCAGTGGCTCACCCCCTCGTCGGGTCTGCGCTGGCAGAAGAGGGTGATCGTGCTCACCAATAGGGCCGTGTTCTCGGCAGCCAATGAGTTCGTGAAGTATATGAAGTGCAGTCCGCTAGTCACGGTCGTCGGCGACAAGACGGGTGGGGGAGCCGGACTCCCCTTCTCCTCGGAGCTTCCCAACGGCTGGATCATTCGTTTCTCTGCCTGCCCGATGTACGACCGCGACAAGAACTGCACGGAGAATGGCATCGAGCCCGACTATTCCGTCAGTCTCGACAGCCGGGATTTCGCTGCCGGATACGACACGCTGATTGAGATGGCAAGACATCTGCTGAGAAGCGGTACGCTGGCCCTGGCGGTACCCTGCGGAGAGCAGCTCCTATTGCCGGTGGTCGGCAGGAGCTTGCTCCGGCCTGACAGACAGATGATATGGCCTGGCCTCTAACCTACATCGGCCGTGAGATCTGAAGGATCTCGTGCTATTGTCGGATAAGCCAATATAAGATAAATTGTTTGCGGTCTGCTGACCGGTAGGGGTTGGCAGGTCGCCTTTCATGATTATTCCTATGAATTCGTTTACAAGTTATATTTCCAAGAACACTGGTCTCGACCTTCATGCCGTCGATGCGACGCTGGAGCTGTTGCAGGCCGGTTGCACCATCCCTTTCATCGCCCGCTACCGCAAGGAGGCTACGGGTGGACTTAACGAAGTGCAGATCGCACAGATCAGCGAGCTGAACGATCGCCTGACGACGCTCGGTAAGCGCAAGGAGACCATCCTCAAGACGATTGAGGAGCAGGGCAAGCTCACGCCCGAGCTTAAGGCGAAGATCGAGGCGTCATGGGACCAGACGGAGATCGAGGATCTCTATCTGCCCTACAAGCCGCGCCGGCGCACGAAGGCACAGATCGCCCGTGAGCTGGGCCTTGAGCCTTTGGCCAACCTGCTCATGTTCCAGCGCGATCCTGCGCCCCTTCAGGCGGCCAGGCGTTTTGTGAAGGAGGGCGTCGACGATGTTGAGGCTGCCCTGCAGGGCGCGCGCGACATCATTGCCGAGCGGGTGAGCGAGGATCAGCACGCCCGTCAGAGTGCCCGTGCGGTCTATCAGCGCGACGCGGTGATCTCCAGTCGCGTGGTGAAGAAGAAGGAGGAAGAGGAGGGCGCACAGAAATATTCCGATTATTTCTGCTTCAGCGAGGAACTGCGCAAGTGCTCCTCCCATCGTCTCCTGGCCATGCGCCGTGGAGAGGCTGAGGGCTTCCTGCGTGTGACGATCTCAGCCGACGACGATGAGATCGCCCGTCGCCTCCATCGCCAGTTCGTGCGCGGTCAGGGACCTTGCCAGCAGCAGGTGGCGATGGCTGTCGACGATGGTTACGAGCGTCTGCTCCGTCCGTCTATGGAGAATGAGTTCGCGGCCCTGTCGAAAGAGCGTGCCGACGAAGAGGCCATCCGTGTGTTCCGTGAGAACCTGCGTCAGCTCCTGCTCGCCGCCCCGCTGGGCCAGAAGCGTGTCCTGGGTGTCGATCCGGGCATCCGTACGGGCTGTAAGGTCGTGGCGCTCGACGCGCAGGGCAATCTGCTCTATCATACGGTGGTCTTTGCCGTTGGCGACCGTGCCAAGGACAACGGTGGCTCCCGGCCTACCGCCTTACAGCAGTTCTCCGACCTGTGCAGGAAGTTTGGCATAGAGGCCATCGCGGTGGGCAATGGCACCGGCTCGCGTGAGACGGCCGACATCCTCCGCCAGATTCCCGGCGTGCCTACCTATGTGGTGAGCGAGGACGGAGCGAGCATCTATTCCGCGTCGGAGACAGCCCGCGAGGAGTTTCCCGATGAGGATATCACCGTGCGTGGTGCCGTCAGCATCGGCCGTCGTCTCATGGACCCGTTGGCTGAGCTGGTGAAGATCGATCCCAAGAGCATTGGTGTCGGCCAGTATCAGCACGATGTCGACCAGCAGGCCTTGAAGCATTCGCTCGACCAGACGGTGGAGCTGTGTGTCAACTCCGTCGGTGTCAATCTCAATACGGCGAGCAAGCATCTGCTCACCTATGTCAGCGGACTCGGTCCACAGCTGGCTCAGAACATCGTGGACTACCGGCGTGAGCACGGCGCCTTCGCCTCGCGAGCCGAACTGCGCAAGGTGCCCCGCCTTGGACCGGTGGCTTTCCAGCAGTGTGCCGGCTTCCTCCGCATCCCCGGTGCTAGGAACCCGCTCGATGCTTCCGCCGTCCACCCCGAACGCTATAAGCTGGTGGAGCAGATGGCCCGCGACAACGGGTGCACGGTCACCGATCTGATGAATGACCCGCAGGCGCGCAAGCGCATCGACATCCAACGCTATGTCACCAAGGAGGTTGGCTTGCCGACGCTCCGCGACATCATGCAGGAGCTGGAGAAGCCCGGACGCGACCCGCGTGCCCAGATAGAGACCTTCGAGTTCGATCCCCGGGTGCATACCGTCGACGATCTCGTCCCCGGCATGGAGCTTCCCGGTATCGTGACCAACATCACCAACTTCGGGGCCTTTGTCGACATCGGCGTCCATCAGGATGGCTTGGTTCATATCTCTCAGATCGCCGACCGTTTTGTCCGCGACATCAACAGCGTCATCCATCTCCATCAGCAGGTGAGGGTACGGGTCCTCGAGGTGGACCATCGCCGTCACCGTATATCGCTGACCATGCGCAAGGCGAAGAAGGACCGCTCGTAAGCCCGTCCTCCGTCTTGCGCTGTGTGCTTGTCCGTGATGGTGCGGTCGGCACGTGAATGTCTGGGATTGTCCTGCCTGTAGGTCCGTACGATGATGGAAGGCTTCCCTACGGACCATCCGACGACAGTACGGATCCCAGGAATTCCTACTGTGATCGGGATGAGAAGCGATGAATGATGCCTGGTGTGATGAGGATGCGGACAATAAGCCGCAAAATTTGCGGTTAATTATCCGCAAAGATGTATATTTGCAAAAAATAATATTGCCTATGTATATCTATGAACATAAGGAATGGCCTCATTTCTCGTGGAACAAAGAACTTGTTGGCGAGGAACTAAATAAAGTACACAAGGCTGTGGGCTATCTGATGGGGCGTCTTAGCGTAATAGGCTTTGATGATAAGATGTCTGCGGTGGTGGAATCAATCTCCCATGACATTGTAGCATCATCCGAAATTGAAGGGGTGGAATTGAACAACGAGCAGGTGCGTTCATCGGTAGCCCGCAAACTGGGAATATCATTACAGGGGTCGACGGAATCTTCCCATTATATTGACGGAGTTGTGGAGATGGCGCTAGATGCCACCATTAATTTCAAAGCACCTCTCACCCACGAAAGACTCTTCGGTTGGCATAACTGCCTGTTCCCTACAGGATGGAGCGGTTCTGTGAAAATAGACGTTGCCCAGTATCGGAGTGGAGCGATGAAAGTCGTCTCAGGAATGTTCGGTCGGGAAAAGGTGCATTATGTAGCACCTGCTCCTGAGAAAATAAACGAAGAGATGAATCGGTTTCTTGACTGGTTCAATTCAGATGCCCATAACGGCTATGTAAAATCAGCCATAGCCCATTTGTGGTTTGTCAGTATTCATCCGTTTGATGACGGAAACGGACGAATAGGACGAGCCATTGCAGACATGGCTCTCTCACAGGCTGAGAATTCACAAATGCGCTTCTTCAGTATCTCTCATCAAATCAATAAGGACAAAAAACAATATTATGACATATTAGAGAAAACGCAAAAAGGAGACTGCGATATTACCGAATGGATCATCTGGTATCTTGACTGTTTGCTCCGTTCTGTAGAACAGTCCGATGAGATCTTGTCGAGAGTTCTAAATAAGGCCATATTCTGGCAAAATCATGCTGAAGTTATTCTGTCTGAGCGACAACGTGAAGTGTTGAATGTGTATCTGGACGGTTATCCCGGCAAACTGACAGCCAAGAACTGGGCTAAGCGTGTAAAGGTATCATCCGATACGGCAGCACGTGATATTAAGGATTTGATAGAGAAAGGAATTCTGGTTCCGCAACAGGGCCGTGTTCGTGACGTATTCTATGGAATACGGTGCAGCGACTCTATAATTGTCATTCCTATGCCAGAAGAGTTATAGTTATTTTTATCCTGCATTTTAACGAAAATACAAAAACATGGCAAAAATTCTAAGTGTTGATAATCTGCTAAAGATGCCTCTGGTTATTCCTAATTATCAGAGGCCATATAAGTGGACAACGCAAAACATAGACGCATTACTGAACGATATTTCAGATGCAATAAATGATTACCAAAAATACAATTTTAAATACTGATACTGTTCCCAAAAGTGCGTCTGATAAATCGAAAAAGGGGCCGGTACTTGCGTATCAGTCTGAAAGCTTTCGCATTTGGAAGTGATAGCCTTGTCTATGACAGTGATAGTTGAAACGGAGAGCATTGACAGCGAGAAATATATTGCGTGGTAATTAATTTTTTAGAAAAGTATTCGAGTTTTTATGACAGTCTCTATAGTATACCAAAGAGTTGCTTAATGTTTGTATAGTAAGATAAAACAATTTATGGTTAGCAAAGAATCTTTTTAAAACTATATGATCTCATAAAAAATATGTAACTTTGTAGCTATATATAACTCAATAATAAAATGGGCAAATTATTGAAATATATCGCAGAAGAAACGCAAGGGGCTTGCTTTACCTCATTTAAATACTGTTATGATACAATAGCTACGCCAACTATAGAATATGGTGGAGCAGAAAAGGAATACATTAATTTGAAAGAGTATGCTGAGGATGTTCACGATCCTAATCCAAGGGATATGCGTCAAAGGGCCACAATACTCTTGAAAGGTGCACCATTGTTCAAATATTTCTTGGATGGCTCTCGTCGAGTATATAAAGTTGATGATATACAATATGATAAAAAGGTTTTTCCAATCGTAAGTGGGCAAATATCTGTAGCATGTTGTTGCAGAGATATGAATGATGATAATACATTTAAAAGTTTTCATCATGTTTTTGAAGAGTCTTACCCTGTTCTCTGTTTACCTGTAACAGCTAATGGTGAAGGTATAGATAATCATATATTTTTTCGTAATCTTTGCAATAAGTTGAATGGGCTTCAGCAAATGAAAAATGCAGGGATTCAATTGGAAAAAATCTTATATTATCCAACTAAACTTGAGAGGCATGAAACTTTTGAGAATAAGGGTATTGCAAAGATACAAGATGAAATGATAGAATGTGAGAAACGTATAGTTTCACATCTTGTGAGTAAGAATCTTTTAAATCAAGATAACTATCTCATTAAAGATGGTTCTATTCAATATAAACCTATGAAAACAGGTGATTTTAGGGAACTTGCACATATTCGAAATAATTACCGTCATGTTATAGGCGTCTCAAAAAAGTTTAATCCGAACTTAATGAAAGATAATAAAGACCAGAGTAGTGCTGGTCAAATAGCTAGACTACCACTTTATCATCGAACTCCTGCATTTCTTTGGAATCCTGGTGAACAATGGGGGAATGTGAATTTTGCTATTTGGTATGTCAGAATTCGAGATATAGGCAAAACAGAATCTCCGTATGCAGGTATTCTTAAAGTAGAGAAAATGCTTATGACAGGGAAAGAAGCAGAATATGGTTTGTCTACAGATGAAATAGATACGATCACAGCCAATCTTATTAACGAGCGTAATCCTGTATGTTATGGGACAGACGCAAGGTGGGCAAATCATCTTTACCCAGTCTATATGACAGAGTGTTATTGTAAAAGTCGTTTTAAAAGTGATTATTATTTTTTGAATTTATTTTAAAACTATGGATATAATAGGAAAAGTTATAGCTACAGAAAAGCAACCTTCAACAATAGAAAACTTTACGTTCTGGACTAAAAAGGATCTGAAACTAAGACCTTTTGATGTTGTAGTGGTAGAACATGTCAATGATTCAAGAACATTTGGCGTCATTGAGGAAATTTCCCATATGACAGATTCTCCAAGTGCGTTATCTAGTTTTATATCAAGTGATTTTGGTGATATAGAGTCCAAGTCATATACAGAACGCATAGGTATGAATTATGTAAGATGTAAAGTCGTTGGTAATGATAAGGATGTATATATACCTGTTCAAGAAGGAAAGAATGTGTATTTAGCTACAGCTGCAGAAATCAAAATGGCACTTGGATTGGATCAAGTAAAAAATCCTATTCCTGCAGGTTATATAAAGATGTATGAGGGTGAAAATGAACAGATATTACCAGTAAATTTTAATTCTCATTTTTTGATTGGTCCAGAAGGAGCGCATTTAAATATTTCTGGTATATCTGGATTGGCATCAAAAACTTCGTATGCAATGTTCTTAATGAAAGCTATTCAAGATGTTGCAATGAAAAATAATAAAGAGTCTGTAGCCTTTGTTATGATGAATGTTAAAGGTACGGATTTGTTGAAAATAGACGAAATGAACCAACGTAAAGATGAGTTGGAAAAGATAAAAAAAGTTTATGATATATTAGGAATGGAAATGTCGGCTTTTAAACAAGTAAGTTATTATTATCCATATTCTAAAGATTTTACATCGTATACTTACGAGAAGCAGTCAATCATCCAGGATCGCTTGCAAGCAAAAAAGGCATTTCAGTATAAGTATTTGTTTGAGACAGATGAAGATAAAGAATGTTTAGATCTTTTATTTGCTAACGTGGATGATCCCAATGATACAATAGAATCTATCATAAACTTTATAATTTCAAATGGAGGAAATTTTAAAGGGGTTGAATGTTGGGAAGATTTTAAACAAAGTCTTTGGGAGCAAACTCAAAGTCAAGGTAAAGGTACAGGAGCTGGAAGAGAAATCTCAGTTCTGAGTTGGCGTAAGTTTTATAGACTTTTCAACAAAAGCTTTCAGAAATGCCGACAGATGTTTACAGAAAAATTGGGAAGTGATGGGAAGAGTGTTCGACTGAGAGATAAAATAGCTCAGATTAAGAAAAATGATGTAATGGTAATTGATATAGCAAAATTAGATGAAGAATCTCAAGGATTTGTATTTGGAGATGTTATGCGTGCTGTATATAATCTAAAACTAGGTTCATCACGTTCTGATGAAGATATACCAGATAGAATCGTTATTTTTATTGATGAGTTGAATAAATATGCTTCTAATGATGTTCCAAAGACATCTCCGATTTTACGTCAACTGCTTGATATAACCGAACGTGGACGTTCCTTGGGTATAGTCTTGTTTGGAGCGGAGCAGTTCGTGAGTGATATTCACAAACGAGTAAAAGGAAATTGTGCTACACAAGCATTTGGGCGTACGAATGCTATAGAGATTACAAAAGAGGATTTCCGCTTTGTTCCTCAAGTCTATAAAACGATGTTAACTCGACAAAAACAAGGTGAATATATTATTCAGAATCCAGTATTCCGTTCAATGTTAAATATAAATTTCCCTTTACCAATATATAAGTATTATGAATGAACAAATAAATACGACTCCACAAATAGGAAAAGATGTCATTGAGTCTTTGACACTTGGAATGTATGAGGATTGTAGATTTATCTACAGAGAATATATTCAAAATGCAGCTGATGCAGTGGATAAAGCCATAGAATGTAATCTCCTTAAAAAAGGAGAGGAGGCCATCCATGTACGAATAGATAAGGATAATAGAAGTATATCTGTTCAAGATAATGCTACCGGAATTCCTCAAGAAAAAGTAATGTCTATTTTACGAAATATTGCACATTCTACTAAAAAACGAGGAGAAGATAAAGGTTTCCGTGGCATAGGTCGTTTAGGAGGACTTGGTTATTGTTCTAAGTTGATTTTTGAAACTTCATATTATGGAGAATCGGTAAAGTCAATAATGACATGGGATGCCGATTTGTTGAAATCTATTATTAATGATCGAGAAGATAAAGAGGAGGCAACAGAAGTCCTTGCAAAAGTAACGAATTTGGAGACAAAGAGTGAAAATGTTGATGCTCACTATTTTAATGTGATTATGAAGGATGTTTCATTAGATGATTTGCTTGATGTAGAAAGCGTAACAGATTATTTGTCTATGGTCGCTCCTGTAGATATTTCATCACGTTTCATCTTTCGTCAAAAGATAAATGACTTTAAAAAAGAAAATGGATTAGTAGTTGATACATATAATATATTTGTTAATGATGATCAAATTTATAAACCATATACTAGTGTCATTTACGATGAAGGTAATGGAGGAAAAAAGAAAGTTGATGATATCGTTGATGTGAAATTTTTGTTGGAGAAAGATGATAATGGTTCTATTATTTATTGGGGATGGTATTCTATCTCAACATTGAGGGGACAGATGAAGCCTCAGAATCTTGCTAGAGGTATACGTTTACGAAAGGAGAATATTCAAATAGGAGATGAAGAAATATGTAAGAAATTCTTTACAAAAACAGAAGACCAAAGATTTTCATTTTATTATTTCGGTGAAATTCATGCTGTTAGTAAAGGATTAATACCTAATTCTAGACGAGATTATTTTGCAGAAAGCAAGGAATGTGTTGAGTTCGAGCAAAAAATTCGCCAAGATTTCCTTAAGCTAAAGGACCTTTGTTATGATGCTCAAAAGTTACGTTCAAGTACATCTACTATAAAAAAAGCGGAAGAATTACGAGCAACTATTCAGAATAAAGAAAAAAATGGCTATACAAGTCAAATGGAACGGGATGATTTACATCATCGCTTGGAAGAACAGGAGAAAAAGGAAGAACAGGCTCAAAAACAATTGGCAAAAGTAAAAGATAAGATTTCTTCAAAAGATTCCCCTTTAAAATCAGTTCTTAATAAGTTTGAAACATCAATTTCAACGAATAAACACCCTGAGAACAATTCCGGGCAAGTTCCAGGTGGCGTGGAACCTAAAACTAGATATAGGACGGATAAACCTATCTATTCTAGATATTCAAAAAGCGAAAAGAAATTGATAGGCAAAATTTATACAGCAATTAGTAATGCTATTGCAGATGAACGTTTGCGTGAAGCACTTATTAGTAATATTGAAGAGCAAATAACAAAATGAAACGCAATATACTTTTATTAGAACCAAATTATAAGAACAAATTTCCTCCTATTGGATTAATGAAATTAGCTACATATTTCCGTTTAAGAGGAGATAATGTCGTTTTTTATAAAGGTAATTTAAAGGAATTTCTTATTAATGATATCACAGGTGATTGTGTAGAAAAGCTCAATCAAATGGATAGTTCTATTAATTGGAAACTACGTTCAAATAGAATTGCAACATATATTAAATATCGCAGAAAAGCAGATTTCGATAAAATAGGGCTAGAAGATTCTACTTATGGTATTTTATTGGCACCATGGGTGGATTATTATAAAAATTATTATCATAAAAAAGAATATTTAAAACATCCCAAATGGGATTGGGTCGGTGTTACGACATTATTTACATTTTATTGGGATATTACCATTGAAACTATTCTCTTTGCAAAAGGGTTAGTTAAAGATGTAAAGAATCTTATGGTTGGTGGCGTCTTAGCATCTATTCAACCTAAGGAAATTGAAGATGCGACAGGTATAAAGCCTCATTGCGGAACGCTTCATACGCCGTATAAAGATATCGATACAGATAATCCATATATAATAGATGAGCTTCCTCTAGATTACTCTATATTGGAAGAAATTGATTATGAATATGTTGATGGAAAAGCTTTTTTCAGCTATGCGACTCGAGGTTGCATTCGTCATTGTCCTTTTTGTGCAGTGCCAATTTTAGAGCCAAACTTTCAATCTTATATCCCCTTACGAGAGAGAATAGAGCAAACTAGAAGATTGTTTGGAGATCAACAGCATTTGTTGCTTATGGATAATAATGTTCTAGCTTCAAAGGATTTACCTAAGATTATAGATGATATTCGTTCATGTGGTTTTGTTCCGGATTCAAAATATAAAGAGCAGAATCAATATGAAATAGCTATTCGTAATCTTCGTCTTGGAATCAATGACCGTGGATATATCAGAAAATGTTGGAAGCTCTTAAAAGAGATAAATAATATGAAACGTTTTAGTGAAGAGGTGAGAACTCACATTTATCGATTAAGAGAAGAGAATGGTTTGTTATATCTTATAACTTGTACGAAAGAGGCGTTAATACGAACATATAAAGATTTTGCTCCATACTTTGAAAAAAAATACGCAGGTCAGAAAGGGCGTAGTCGTTATATTGATTTTAATCAAGGAGTTGATGCAAGACTATTTACAGAGGAAAAAGTGTCTCTTTTAGCACAGGTGCCTGTCCGTCCCTTACGTATAGCATTTGATGATATTAAAACAGAAAAAGTTTACATAAATGCATTAAAAATGAGTGTGAGTCATGGTATTAAAGATTTTTCAAATTATCTGCTTTATAATTTTAAAGATGAACCTATTGACTTATATCATAGGATGCGAGTTAATGTAGATTTATGCGAAGAACTTAATGTTAATATTTATTCATTCCCTATGAAATATCACCCTATTAGAAATGAACATAGTCATGATAGGGATTATATTGGCGAACATTGGAACCGCAAATATATACGTGCGGTTCAGGCTATTTTAAATGCGACTAAAGGGAAGATTGGCAGGGGTGTGTCATTTTTCGAAAAGGCATTTGGGCGGAATGAAGATGAGTTTATGGAGTTATTGATAATGCCAGAGACCTTTTTATTATTTCGCTTTTTCTTTGAACATTTAGGATACACAGATAAATGGAGAAAGGAAATGGCAAATCTCACGGAAGAGGAACGTAATATTATTATGCCAATTATTTATAGAAATAAATTTACAGATATTAAGGAGCTTAATGTAAGTGATAAGATCAAGAAAGTTTTGTCATATTATAAAGACTATAGAGGAGATTTAGTAGATCCAAATTCAAGATTATATAAATTGAAACAAGAATTTGATAAAAAGGCATCATAGTAAAAAGTGCTAGGCTTTGATATATCTTTATTATAGCATAAAAAGTAAAGAGACATTTTAAACATCTGCTTATTCTTTCATAAAATTTGTTGCTCTTGATAGTAGTTATTAGCGAACTTGTTAAGACCGGTCAAAATCTTGACCGGTCTTTTTACGGACTATAGTAGAAACATCTTTTTATGAGTAGTGTCAAATTTCAATATAATTAACTCTTTTTGAAAGAGGAAGCTGGCTTAAGACGGCAGGTTCTTTGTCATCTGTTAAGAATAAATATACGCGGTCTTTGTCTACTTGCGTAAGGAATAAATGAAAAGTTTTAATACCGTCATCTTTATAAAGCCATTCTTCTTTCGGTATAAGGAAATACCCGTCTTTTATATTATTGGCGTCATAATCAGATTTCCTCGCTACTAAAACATAACTATTAGTATCATACATTCGCTTCATATTTTGTATTTTTAGTTAGAAATATAAATTGATGAATTACAAGTTATTGTGAATTAGACAATTGGCGAAAACAGTTGTAGCCTCTAATATAGAGATACTAAGAATACAAGCAATAATCACCTTTGCTCACAAAAGACAAAATTACTAAATTATTTTGTATGATAGAGATAGTTTCTGCTATTTTTATATTATGATGATAATACTTTCGTAGGTATGAGAGTCCTCGTTTGGTAGATGAGGTGTGTCTTGAGTGAATGATTAGTTATAATCTAATATCACTTGACGTATTTTAGCAATCAATGAGAAATCTACGATCTGATAGGGTGTATAGGAGGAAGAGGGAGGTGAAGGCCGTATTGGACGGGATGGATTAAAATGAGGATAAGCAGGGGTGAGAGGAGTATGAGTTATAAGGTCGGATGAGATTTCTATTGTGAACATTATGTGGGACTATTTTACAGGACTACCCTTCGGGGTAGGTAGTGAAGATGTGTGGAAAAGGAAGTGAGGATTCTCTATATTTGTGTGACTCTGTGCACCTCTTTCCTCCTCTGCCAACGGCCCCTATATGATTATAATTATTGGGTGGGGCTTTGTTGCTCGATGATCCGCTTCTACCATCTAATATGGGCGGCGATCCCTGTATTTAGGTGGATTCTTGTCATTTGAAGTAGCATAATGCTATTTGTCCAAGTATCCATATACTATTTTCAAGGGCATATTGGTGCCGGCAGCTCTTGATATAGTTGGACCATCGTCCTTTTATGAACAGAAACAATAGATGCCTTGCAGAAAGCCATCCTAAAAAGTAGACTGTTAGGCAAAAGTCGTACAGTTTTTCTTTTATTCCTGCTGATATTCGGTATTTTTTCGTTAACTTTGCAGCGCGGAAAGGGTTACGGCTCTTTCCGCGCTGGTGTCTGCGCCTGTGGCGGAATTGGTAGACGCGTTGGACTTAGGATCCAATGATTCAGGTCGTGCAGGTTCGAGTCCTGTCAGGCGCACATGAGATATTTGTAGTCTTGGTGACAATTGTCAACTTTGACAACTGGGTGTCCAAGAGAATATTCCAATTAGCTTATGTATTGTCAGCCTATGCTTGTGTAGGAGGTCGCTCACAACAATGAGTGGAAAATTGGGATAACAATACGTGTACGTATGTTTTGTCACCATTGCATCGTTATATGATGGATTTTATTTAGATGACAGTCAATCTGCCTTTACACCTTATTATATTGTTTTCATTCTTTCCTTTACGATCCTACTCCATGACCGTTCCAACAGAAGATTAGGCTCACCCGATAAATATAGGGGAGATATG
>HF988480.1 GCA_000431975.1 Prevotella sp. CAG:924
GCTAAACAATCCCCTATATTCATCGGGTGAGTCGCAAGCTGTCAGCACCTGTACATTTGCACCGGTGGCACTCGTCTATTAGGCGGCGTATAAGGTCTGTGACCTGGCCGCGGCGCAGGGCTTCATCATCAACATGGTTGAAGTCTATGGAGTCATAAAATCCAATTCGGTCATTAGAAATATCTTTGTGATTGCGTTCCCCCTCCGTCACCTTTTTTATTGAGCTGACCGATTCTCAATAGAGGTATTTCTTAGAAAGTAAAAAGTGACGAAGTCGGGTAAAGCGTGTACAACAACGGGGTACACACATATACTAAGAATAGGACACACGGAGCGCAACGGCATGCGCACACATCCATGCGCCCTGTCCGTCTTTCCTCTGATTATGACCGGAGCACCGTCTCCTCTACCACCTTCGGGAAATAAGCCATCTCCAGCTCGTGCTCCTTGGCGGCAATGTCCTCCGGCGTGTCGGTCGGGAGGAGCGGCGTGCGGTACTGTGCAATGATCTGTCCGCCATCGATGTCGGCCGACACCCAGTGCACCGTCATGCCTGTCTCTGTCTCTCCGGCGGCTTTCACAGCCTCGTGCACATGGTGCCCCCACATTCCCTTTCCGCCGAACTTCGGCAGCAGGGCCGGGTGCAGGTTGATCATGCGGTGGTCGTAAGCCTCGATGAGGAAGTTGGGGATGAAGAGCAGAAAGCCGGCCAGGACGATGAAATCAATAGAGTGTGACCGCAACAAGGGCAGGATCTTCTCCGGATCCATGAAATCCTTCTTTCCCATGACTGCCGTCTCCACACCGAGCTTCTGCGCCCGCACGAGGGCATAGGCGTCGGCCTTATTGCTCAGCACGAGAGCCACGCGGATCTCATCGCTGTCTTTGAAATAGCGTATCAGGTTCTCACAGTTTGTACCGTTGCCCGATACGAAAATGGCTATCTGCTTCATGATCTTATTCTTTGAATGATCCTTCATCATCGTCGTCATCGTCATCCCAATCGTCGTCGAAACCGAACATCACGGGCTCGACAAAATTATCAAGGGCACGACGCTCCTTCTTCGTGGGACGACCCGTACCGCGCTGGCGGTCGACGAATCCGCTGATGCGGCTCATCTCCAGCAGTTCATACTGCTTAGGATCCGTGACATCCTCCAGCACCTGCGGTATGAGCTTGGCGCCCACTCGTGTCTCCAGACAGGCCAGGATGCGGAACGAATAGGTGATCGGCGGTTTCTTCACGCTCACCACGTCACCGGTCTTCACCGTATGGGAAGGCTTCACCGTGACACCGCCGATGGTCACACGTCCGTTCTTGCAGGCGTCGGCCGCCTGCGATCGTGTCTTATAGATACGGGCGGCCCCCAGCCATTTGTCCAGCCGGGCCTGCGGTCCGTACTTAGGCAATCGCAAAACCTTTTCTGTCATTTCTTATGTTTCCCGAACTTATTGAACTGGTTCATCGTCGCGTCGATCCCCTGCAGCACAAAGCTGCGGATGATGTCACCCGCCATGTCGATGGTGGGCTGCAGCGTCTTCATATCGTCTTCCGAATAGTGACCCAGCACCCAGTCGATCTGTCCGCCACGCGGATAGTCGTTGCCGATACCCACACGCAGACGCGAGAAGTTCTGACCGATGAGCTGGATGATATGTCCCAGTCCGTTGTGTCCGCCGTTGCTGCCGTCCTTCTTCAGTCGGAAGTCGCCCAAAGGCAAGGCCACATCATCGCTGATGACGAGGAGGCGGCTCTGGTCGATCTTCTCCTGGTTGAGCCAGTAGCGCACGGCGTTGCCGCTCAGATTCATGAATGTCGTCGGCTTGAGCAGGAACACCTTGCGTCCCTTGATCGACGTCTCTGCCACGAATCCGTAACGGCGGTCGCTAAAACAAATATTGGACGCTTTAGCAAAAGCGTCCAATACCATAAATCCTGTATTGTGACGGGTACCGGCATATTCATCGCCGGGATTACCCAGTCCGCAAATAAGATACTTGTCCATTATTACTCAGCAGCAGCCTCGTCGCTGGCAGCGGTCTTGGCTGCAGCCATAGCGTTACGGGTCATCTTGATAGAGCAAACTACCACATCCTTGCTGGTAGCCATCTGCAGGCCCTCGAAGTTCAGGTCGCCCACCTTGATGCTCTTACCGATACGCAGGTTGGTAACGTCGATATCGAGGTGCTCGGGAATCTGCTGGTAAGGAGCGACAACGCTGATCTTACGGATAGACAGGTTCATACGGCCACCGTCGCGTACACCCTGAGCCAGACCGTTGAGCTTAACGGGGATGGCGATGGTGATAGGCTTCTGGTCGTTCACCTCGAGGAAGTCTACGTGCAGAGGAGCGTCTGTCACGGGGTGGAACTGGATCTCCTTCATGATGGCTGTGTGTGCCTCACCGTCGATCTCCAGCTTCACTACATAGGTATGAGGAGTATAGATGATCTTACGAAGCTCGGTGAAGGGGCATGCGAAAGCGAGGGCTACGGGCTTGCCGTCCTCTACTGCCTCACCGTAAAGATTACAAGGAATCATTCCCTCCTTGCGAAGGAGCTTAGAAGCTTTCTTACCAAGGTCTGTACGCTTCTGACCTGCAACTGTGATCTCTTTCATTGTTGTGTTACTCTAAATTAAATTGTAGTTATTAATTCGCCATCACACGGGAATACGGGGGCACACGACCGCCCGACACCCTCTGAAAAGCGGTGCAAAGGTACGGAGTTTATTTCTATTGTGCAAAGTTTTTCTAAAAAAAACACTTTTTCCTCATACATTACTTGTTTATACGCGTATTTTTATCTAATTTTGCACCGAAAACATTCATAGACAACGTAACACGTAAGGGTAATGATTAACCGGGAAATAATACGTATTAAGATAGTTCAATTAACCTACGCATACTATCAAAACGGCAGCAATAACATTGACACCGCTGAAAAGGAGCTTCTTTTCAGTCTTTCCAAAACATACGATCTTTACAATTATCTGCTCGACCTCATCGTAGCTGTCACCCGTGAAGAGCGTCGCCGTGTCGACCTGCTCACCCAGCAGGCACACCGGGAAGGAAAGGACGTTCCTTCTCAGAAATTCATATTCAACCGGTTCGCCACCCAGCTCGAAGAGAACAAGATGCTCAATGAGTTCCTTGAGGACAAGCATATCACATGGGACGACGATCAGGAGTTTGTACGCAAGCTCTGCGATCAGGTCGAACAGAGTGAGATCTATCAGGAGTACATGTCCCAGCCGACAAGCACCTACGATGAGGACCGCGAGCTGTGGCGCCGTCTCTACAAGCAGCTCATCGAGGACAATACCGACATCGACGCCCTCCTCGAGGAGAAGAGCCTCTATTGGAACGACGACAAGAACGTGGTCGACACCTTCGTGCTGAAGACCATCAAGCGCTTCGACCCGAAGAACAAGAACAAGCAGGAGCTGCTGCCCGAGTACGCCGACGTTGAAGACAAGGAATTTGCACGCAAGCTCTTCCGCGCCACCATTCTCAACGCCGACACCTATCAGCGCTACATGAGCGAATACTCGCGCAACTGGGATTTCTCGCGTATGGCGTACATGGACATCATCATCATGCAGATCGCCATTGCCGAGCTGCTCACCTTCCCTGCCATTCCCGTCTCCGTGACCATCAATGAATATGTGGATCTGGCCAAGCTCTATTCCACCCCACGTAGTGGAGGCTACATCAACGGCATGCTCGACAATCTCGCCCGCTACTTCAACCAGGCCGGCCTGATGCGCAAGCCCATGGAGGAGCGCAAGCCCCGTCAGGACAACCGTCGGCAGAACAACCGCCGGCAGAACAACTATGGCGAGGAAGGTCGTCCCCAGCGTCTGCGCTTTGTGCATCGTCCCCGCATCAATGAGCAGCAGGCCACTGATGCAGCAGCTGATGCCCAGCAGCCCGTACCCGACACACAGGAGGCACCGCAGGACGCACCCGCACAGGAGGCACCGCAGGACGCACCCGCACAGCAGGCTCCTGAGACGCCCAAGGAGACCACAGAGCAGACGGAGGCATAGCCTTCTCATGCTCCGGTTCCACCGGACAGAAAGACAGCGTAGGCTCACGACAGCCCGCCTGTCGGTCAGCAAACAACAGATTATTAATCACTTAAGAAAACAATAAAAAAAGAATGAACACAATCGTATTAGCTGCTCAGGCAGCTCAGGGTGGTGGCAGCATGTTGTCGCTGCTGCTGATGATGGTAGCCATCTTCGCCATCATGTGGCTCTTTATGATCCGTCCCCAGCAGAAACGTCAGAAAAAGATCCGCGAGTTCCAGAACTCCCTGCAGGAAGGCTCATCCGTAGTCCTCGGCGGCGGCATCTATGGCACCGTGAAGCATATCAACCTGGAAAAGAACACCGTTGACGTAGAGATCGCACGCGGCGTGGTTATCACGGTTGACAAGAACTATGTCTTCGCCAGCGTGAGCCAGCAGCAGCCCAACGCATAAACGGGTAAACGGTCATCACAGACATGACACATCCCACAAGCATATTCAAGCCTGTCAGAAACTTCTTGTTCAGATTGCTGAACAAGGAGTTTTTGATTTTTCTGTTCTTTCTCTTCCTCAGTGGTGTCTTCTGGCTGATGATGACACTCAACGAGACCTACGAGAAAGAGCTGAAGATTCCCGTGCGTCTTGTGGGAGTGCCCCGCAACATCGTCATCACCACCGACCTGAGCGACTCGGTACGTGTCACCCTGCGCGACAAGGGCTTCGTGCTCATCAGCTACATGATCCATAACAAGCTGTCGCCACTCATCGTCAACTTCGACACCTATGCCAACAAGCAGACGGGACAGGGCGTCGTGTCCATGTCCGACCTGCAGAAGATGGTCAAGCAGGAGCTGCTCAACTCCACCGTCATCCTCTCCGTGAAGATGGACTCGCAGGACTTCTTCTTCAATTACGGGCGACGTAAGCGTGTGAAGATACAGCTCATCGGCAACATCCGGCCGGCGAAAAACTATTACCTCTCTCATGTGGAGTTCTCGCCGGAGAGCGTCACCGTCTATGCCAACAAGCAGGCCCTCGACAGCATCCGGATGATACAGACGGAGTTCCAGGACATCGTCAACTTCGACGACACTGTGGTGCGCCGTGTACGGCTCAAGGCAGCACGGGGCGTCAAGGTCACGCCGTCGACGGTCACCCTCCGCCTCTACCCCGACATCCTTACGGAGGAGAGCATGGAGGTGCCCATCACTGCCATCAACAAGCCCGACGACCTGATCATCCGCACCTTCCCGCCGAAGGTAAAGGTCATCTTCACCGTTGGCGTGAGCATGTTCCGCTCCATCCGTCCCTCCGACTTCGTTGTCGTTGTCGACTACAAGGAGATCGCTGCCCACCCCTCCGACAAGTGTAACCTCTACCTGAAAGCGACGCCTCACGCCGTACGCTCGGCCCGGCTGGAGACGACACAGGTCGACTATCTTATCGAGCAGCAATAACCCCTGGGATAACGTCCGCTCCCTGCGGACAGTCTGTTCTGTCCGCTTTCCTCAAAGCATATATAAAAGATGAAAATAGCAATCACCGGCGGTATCGGCAGCGGCAAGAGCTTCTTCTGCCGCGAGTTGGAGAAGCGCGGCATCAAGGTGTACGACTGCGATGCTGCCGCCAAACGGCTCATGGCTACCGATGTCCGTTTGCAGGACGGCCTGTGCCGGCTCGTAGGCGACAATGTCTACGAAGGTACGACGCTGCAGAAAGCCGTCCTCGCACAGTTCCTTCTTCAGTCGGAGGAGCACAAACAGCAGGTCAACGATGTGGTCCATCCCGCCGTGGCCCGCGACTTTCTGGAGAGCACTTTCGACTGGCTCGAGAGCGCCATCCTCTATGAGAGCGGCTTCGACAAGCGGGTGCCCTTCGACTTTGTGGTCTGTGTGAAGGCTCCCGACGAGGTGCGTCTCGCACGCATCATGGAGCGCGACGCCATCTCCGAAGCCAAGGCCCGTGAGTGGATCGGCTGCCAGATGCCCCAGGACGAGGTGGCTGCGCGCGCCGACTTCGTGATCAACAACGACGGCAAGGCCGATGTCGGCAAGCAGACCGAACTCCTGCTCCATCTGCTGGGCATTCAAAGAATGAATACTATTAATTATTAAATCAATAAGAAACGAAATGGAAACAATACTCGCTATTTCCGGCAAGCCGGGACTCTACCGTCTGGTATCCCGTGGAAAAATGAATCTCATCGTTGAGCTCATCGACGCCACCCACCGTCGCATGCCCGCTTTCGCCTCCGACCGCATCACGTCGCTGGCCGACATCGCCATGTACACCGACGCCGACGACGTGCCCCTGTGGCAGGTGCTCGAGAGTGTCGGCAAGAAGGAAGGCTCCAAGCATGCTTCCCTCAACTATAAGAAGTGCTCGTCGAAGGAGCTCCGCGACTGGTTTGCCGAGGTTCTTCCCAATTTCGACCAGGATCGCGTACACGACAGCGACATCAAGAAGCTCCTGCAGTGGTACAACATCCTCGTCGACAACGGCTACACCGACTTCAAGTCCATCCTTGCACCCACAGAGGGCGACAACATCGACGACCGGCAGGAGGCATGATGAAAGCGTGCCGTGCCTGCTATCATATAATAGGTATACTGGTGGTCCTCGTCTGGGGGGCCACCTTTGTTAATTCCAAGGTACTCCTCACCCATGGCATGGAGGCGCACGAGATCTTCACACTCCGCTTCCTCATCGCCTATCTTTGCATCTGGACCATCTCGCCGCGCAGGCTCTTTGCCGACAACTGGCGCGACGAACTCTTCATGCTGATCCTCGGACTGACAGGAGGATCCTTGTATTTCCTCACCGAGAACTGGGCTGTGAAGATCAGCTATGTCAACAACGTAGCCTTCATCGTCTGCACCGCACCGCTCCTCACCACGATCCTTGCCATCTTGTTCGTCAAGGACGTCAAGGCCACGCCTCCGCTCATCGGCGGCTCTCTGCTGGCGCTGGCCGGTGTCGCACTCGTCATCTTCAACGGCCGTTTCATCCTCAGGCTCAATCCCGCCGGCGATCTGCTCGCCCTCGGCGCAGCGGTCTGCTGGGCCGTCTACAGCCTGCTCATGAAGCATGTGGCAGGACGCTATTCCTCCGTCTTCCTCACGCGCAAGGTGTTCTTCTACGGACTGCTCACCATCCTGCCCGCCTATGCGTTCATGCCGTGGACCTTCCCGCTCCGCAGCCTTCTCCTTCCTGAGATAGGAGGCAACCTCCTCTTCCTGGGCTTCATCGCCTCTTTTGCCTGCTTCGCCCTATGGAATCTGGTCATCAAGAAGATCGGAGCCATGACCTCCAGCAACTACATCTATCTCAACCCTGTCTCCACCGTCATCATCTCTGCCATCTTTCTCGACGAGCCGATGACCTGGCTTGCCGGCGTCGGCAGCGCCCTCATCCTTTTCGGCGTTTGGGTGGCCAACCGGTAAACGGTCCTTCCGGTCACATTCCATGCTACCTATACCGCTGCCGTCAGCGTCCCGGAAATCCTTTGACGCAGATCAACCGGATTGACCTCTGTCAATAAAACAGTACTTTTTAGGCAAGAAAAAGCATATTTGTTTGCGCACACAAAAAGAATGTCATACCTTTGCAGCGTCAAAAGAAATAAAGACACAGACACAAGAACAGGCCGAGGCGTTCGGCTCTTCCACCGGAAACTCCGGTAATAATTTAGGATAACATTAACAACACAATGCTCTTGTAAAAGGGCTTTTAAACACAAAAGAAAGGAAAAAAGTTATGAGTATCATTTCATTTGCAGTAATGTCAATTGTTGTGTTCGCAGTAGCAAGTTACGCAGCAGTAAAGGCTGACAAAACGGCTAATGCCCGCTAAAGGGCTTTGCCGTTCACGGTAGATCAAGATTTTTTAAGTTACATATAGGAGAGGCTTTTCCTGCCCGGAAGGGGTTGGGGAAGCCTCTCTTCCTGTATATCCCCCTCTGTTATCTGTGTCCCCGAAGATTTCGGAAGGCCGGCACGGCATGTTCCCCCACTGTCCGGCACACCGGTAGCGGTAAAATGGAGGGCTGCATGTCTCCGACTTTCACACGCCACACATATTTTCAACTCCGATTTGCGTCAGTCCCTCTATTTTTTAGTAACTTTGCAACACAGGAGCCCTGCCGCTTAGCGGCCCCTTGCTCCCTCACTCATAGACAAGCATCATGAAACAAGTAAGACCCAAGAAGAATCTGGGGCAGCACTTTCTCACCGACCTCGACATTGCGCGCCGCATCGCCGACACTGTCGACGCCTGCCCCGACCTCCCTGTTCTCGAGATCGGCCCGGGCATGGGTGTCCTCACACAGTTCCTCGTCAAGAAGCCGCGCGAGGTGAAAGCCGTGGAGATCGACAGCGAGAGCGTGGCCTATCTCCATGACAATTATCCGCAGCTCGACGGCAAGATTCTGGGCGACGACTTCCTGCGCATGGACCTGCGCACCGTCTTCGAAGGCCGTCCCTTTGTGCTCACGGGCAACTATCCCTACGACATCTCCTCACAGATCTTCTTCAAGATGCTCGACAACCGCGACCTCATCCCCTGCTGCACGGGTATGATCCAGCGCGAGGTGGCCCAGCGCATGGCCGCCGCGCCGGGGTCCAAGACCTACGGCATCCTCAGCGTGCTCATCCAGGCCTGGTACGACGTGGAGTATCTCTTCACCGTCGACGAGAATGTGTTCAACCCGCCTCCCAAGGTCAAGAGCGCCGTCATCCGCATGACGCGCAATGCCACCGACCGTCTCGACTGCGACGAGGCCCTCTTCAAGCGCGTGGTGAAGACCGTCTTCAACCAGCGCCGCAAAATGCTGCGCGTCTCCTTGCGCCAGCTCTTCAGCCAGACCGCCATGCCCGCTCCCGAGTGGTTCACCGCTCCCGTCATGACGCGCCGCCCCGAGCAGCTCAGCGTCGCCGAGTTTGTCGACCTCACCAATACGGTAGCCGCCGTGCTTCCGCAATGATCCTTTCCGGCCGCTGCGGACCCCTCCGCCACGGCCGGCTTACAGTATATATAATATCATCATGACCAGACAAGAACAATATACGACACTGCTCGCCCAGCTCGACGCGCTCTATGAGGCCGAAAGCGACGAGACGGCCCTCATGGCC
>HF988481.1 GCA_000431975.1 Prevotella sp. CAG:924
TGCGAGTAGGCGTCGGTTATCAGATGCAGGTAATACACATTCCCGTCGACAAGGTCTATATAAGTGATGTCGGCCACCCATATTTATCAATCACGCGTAACAGTATACGACTCTACTGCTACCACTCCCCACCCTGTCTGGCGACATTGCATCCCCATACAAAACCAATAGAGGCGGAACACGTTGCCGTGCTCCGCCTCTATATATAAAGTATAACGATACTTCCTCTATGGAGTATTAGTCGTTCAGCTTAGCCTTGATGAACTCGCGATTGAGTCGTGCGATGTTGGCAATCGACTCGTTCTTCGGGCACTCAGCCTCGCAAGCGCGGGTGTTGGTGCAGTTACCAAAGCCGAGCTCCTCCATCTTGGCAACCATTGCCTTGGCACGCTTAGCAGCCTCGGGACGACCCTGAGGCAGCAGGGCGAGCTGGCTCACCTTCGAGCTGACGAAGAGCATAGCCGAACCGTTCTTGCAGGCTGCCACGCAGGCACCGCAACCGATACATGTAGCGCAGTCCATAGCCTCGTCGGCATTCTCTTTCGGGATCAGAATAGCGTTAGCATCCTGAGCCTGACCAGTACGTACGCTAGTATAACCACCAGCAGCAATGATCTGATCGAAAGCCGAACGGTTGACCATACAGTCCTTGATTACGGGGAAGCCGGCTGAACGCCAAGGCTCTACAGTGATGGTATCGCCATCGTTGAAACGACGCATATACAGCTGACAGGTGGTTCCACCACTGTGAGGACCATGAGGATGACCGTTGATATAGAGCGAGCACATACCGCAGATACCCTCGCGGCAGTCGTGGTCGAATACGAAAGGTTCGTCACCTGCCTCGATGAGCTCCTCGTTAAGCATATCGAGCATCTCGAGGAATGAGGTATCATCGGGCACGTTCTTCATCTCGTGCGTATCAAAATGGCCGGCATCCTGGGGACCATTCTGTTTCCAATATCTGATTGTGAATGAAATATTTTTAGCCATGATAGTATCGATGAATTATGATTTGTAGTTACGAGTCTGTACCTTGATGTACTGATAGTTAAGGGGCTCCTTGAACAACTCGGGAGCTACCTCGTCGCTGCCCTGGTACTTCCAGCAAGCCACGTACATGTAGTTCTCGTCGTCACGCTTAGCCTCGCCTTCCTCGGTCTGGCTCTCCTCACGGAAGTGGCCACCGCAGCTCTCGTTACGCTCCAGTGCATCATAAGCGATCAGCTCGCCCATGGTGATGAAGTCGCGAAGGTGGATAGCCTTGTCGAGCTCGACATTCAGACCTTCCTTCGATCCGGGCACACGCAGATGCTCATTGTACTCCTTGCGGAGATCCTTCAGCAGTGTGAGAGCCTTCTTCAGACCAGCCTCATTACGAGCCATACCTACATAGTCCCACATAATGTGGTAGAGCTTCTTGTGGATGTGATCCACTGACTCGTCACCCTTGATATTCATAATACGGTCGATCTCAGCCTGAACACCCTTCTCGGCCTCCTCAAACTCGGGCAGATCGGTAGAGAAGCGGGGCACAGTAATCTGGTCGGCCAGATAGTTCTGCATAGTGTAGGGGATCACGAAATAACCATCGCTCAGACCCTGCATCAGTGCAGATGCTCCCAGACGGTTAGCACCGTGATCAGAGAAGTTACACTCACCGAGAGCAAAGAGACCCTTGATGGTAGTCTGCAGCTCGTAGTCTACCCACAGACCACCCATGGTATAGTGGATAGCAGGATAGATCATCATAGGATTCTCGTAGGGGTTCTCATCGGTGATCTCCTCGTACATATCAAAGAGGTTTCCGTAACGCTCGGTTACGCGATCCTTACCCAAGCGCTGAATAGCCTCAGAGAAATCGAGGAACACTGCCAGACCGGTGTTGTTCACACCAAAGCCGTGGTCGGTACGCTCCTTAGCGGCACGAGATGCCACGTCACGGGGAACAAGGTTTCCGAAGGCAGGATAACGGCGCTCCAGATAGTAGTCGCGATCCTCCTCAGGAATATCACGGCCCTTGATCTCTCCACGCTGCAACTTCTTGGCATCCTCCAACTTCTTGGGCACCCAGATACGACCGTCATTACGCAGAGACTCTGACATCAGTGTCAGCTTAGACTGATTGTCACCGTGAACAGGGATACAGGTCGGGTGGATCTGTACGAAGCAAGGATTAGCGAAATAAGCACCCTTACGGTATGCCTGAACAGCTGCGGTGCAGTTGCAACCCATAGCGTTGGTAGAAAGGAAGTAGGTATTACCATAACCACCGGTAGCAAGGCAGACAGCGTGAGCAGCGTAGCGCTCGAGCTTACCGGTAACCAGGTTTCTGGCAATGATACCACGGGCACGGCCGTCGATGATCACAACATCCTCCATCTCTGTGCGGACGTGGAGCTCTACAGTACCATTATGTACCTCTTTCATCAAAGAAGAGTAGGCACCGAGCAGCAGCTGCTGGCCGGTCTGACCCTTTGCATAGAATGTACGGCTTACCTGCACACCACCGAAAGAACGGTTGGCCAGCATACCGCCATACTCACGAGCGAAAGGAACGCCCTGAGCTACGCACTGGTCGATGATGTCGGCACTGACCTCAGCCAGACGGTAAACGTTAGCCTCGCGGGCACGGTAGTCACCACCCTTGATAGTATCGTAGAACAGACGGTAAACGGCATCACCATCGTTCTGGTAGTTCTTTGCTGCATTGATACCACCCTGTGCTGCGATAGAGTGAGCACGACGGGGAGAGTCCTGAATGCAGAGGTTAATCACATGGAAACCCATCTCACCGAGAGAGGCTGCGGCACTGGCACCAGCCAGACCCGTACCTACAACGATAATGTCAAGCTTACGCTTGTTGGCGGGGTTCACCAGTTTCTGGTGGGCTTTATAGTTGGTCCATTTCTCGGCCAGAGGGCCTTCTGGAATTCTTGAATCTAACTTACACATATCTGTATTTTGTTTTGAAGTTTAAATAGAATACTTATAATATTCGACTCTTCACGATAATTGATTGGTCGTCCTATCCTGTATTTCTATCCGATCTTTCATTAAGCGCAAAGGCTAGGCGCACACTTGAAAGCAAAAGAAAGAATAACAAAGAGGAAGCCGAGAGCGAGGATCGTCATGTAAACCATGCCGATGCATTTCCAACGCTTGAACCAAATCTTACCGTTGATACCCAGTGTCTGCATTGCAGACCAGAAACCATGAGAGAGGTGGAACCACAGAGCTGCAATCCAGATAATGTAGAGCACTACATAAACAGGGTTGCTGAATGTGATCTTGATGAGCTGGAAGCCATCAGTAGGCTCAACAGCCGTCTGCATGCCGGCCAGCTCTGCGAACATCATATTGTACCAGAAGTTGAACAAGTGGAGGCACAGACCTATTACAACGATCAGACCCAGCACGAGCATGTTCTGTGAAGCCCACTCCACGCCTTGAGGACGTACGGTAACATCGTAACGGTTGTTACCGCGAGCACGGCGGTTCTGTGCCGTCAGGATGAAAGCATACACAATGTGAATCACTGCCAAGGCTGCCAGACCGATAGTGCCGAGCACGGCATACCAGTTGGAACCGAGGAATGCGCAGACCTCATTGTAACCCTCACCTGAGAAGAAAGCAACCAGGTTCATGCACAAGTGGAAGGTCAGGAAAAGAATAAGGCAGATGCCGGTAAGCGACATCACTACTTTTCTACCAATCGGTGAATTGATTAACCACATAAATGACTGATTTTAAATTATTTAATTGATTGTTATGTCCGTAATTCCTTTTGACATTCTCATTGCCTGTTTTCGTTTGCTTAAGAGCGCGGCTCTCGACCTTAGTAGGAAAATGAAACCTGTTACCAGACACTTTTCTACCTAATTATAATAAGAGGAAGCCCGATTACGTTGCAAAAATAATATATTTTAGTGATTAATCAAAGTAAAACTCATAAATTTTCGTGGGAAAATAGTACTTTTGCCGTAAAAAGATACATTCATGGATTTCAATTATGACGTCATTGTAATAGGCGGCGGGCACGCCGGATGTGAAGCCGCTGCCGCTGCCGCTAATATGGGAGCGCGTACCTGTCTGGTGACGATGGACATGAACAAAATTGCCCAGATGAGTTGCAACCCTGCCATCGGAGGAATTGCCAAAGGACAGATCGTGCGCGAGATCGATGCGCTCGGTGGACAAATGGGACTCGTCACCGACGCCACAGCCATTCAATTCCGTATGCTCAACGTAGGCAAGGGACCTGCCGTATGGTCACCTCGTGCACAATGTGACCGTGGAAAGTTTATCTGGCAGTGGCGCACCATTCTCGACCATACATCTCTCCTCGACATCTGGCAGGACCAAGCCGACACCCTTCTCGTAGAGAATGGGGAAGCCGTTGGCGTACGTACGATATGGGGCGTTGAGATTAGGGCTAAGAGCGTTGTCGTTACAGCAGGTACGTTTCTCAATGGACTGATGCACATCGGATCACACTCCTACCCCGGCGGACGTATCGCCGAACCTGCTGTTCCGAATTTCGCCGAGTCGATAGCACAATATGGCATACGCGTGGGACGAATGAAGACAGGAACACCTGTGCGCCTCGACAAACGCACTATTCATTTTGAAGACACTGTGGAGCAGCCCGGAGACACCTGCTACCACCAGTTTTCATATTTCGGTCCACAACGTAAGTTGAAACAACTGCCGTGCTGGACATGCAATACAAATAAGGAAGTACACGACATCTTAAGAGCCGACCTGGCACGTTCGCCTCTTTTCAACGGACAGATCAAGTCGACCGGGCCTCGTTACTGCCCATCCATCGAGACAAAACTGGTTACCTTCCCCGAGAGAGACTCCCACCCCCTCTTCATCGAACCTGAAGGTGAGGATACCAATGAGATGTACCTCAACGGTTTCTCTTCATCGATGCCTATGGAGACGCAACTTGAAGCCATTCACCATATACCGGCCCTACGCGACGCAAAAGTCTACCGGCCTGGCTATGCCATTGAATACGACTATTTCGATCCGACACAACTTAACCACTCACTCGAATCGAAAGTCATTCCCGGACTGTTCCTTGCAGGACAAGTTAATGGTACGACAGGATACGAGGAAGCTGCCGGGCAGGGACTGGTAGCCGGAGTAAATGCAGCCATCCGTTGCGGGAATGGCCAACCTTTCGTTATGGGACGTGACGAAAGCTACATCGGCGTACTCATTGACGACTTGGTCACCAAAGGCGTAGACGAACCATACCGTATGTTTACCTCACGCGCAGAATACCGCATACTCCTGCGACAGGACGATGCCGACGCCCGACTCACAGAAAAGGCCTATGCTCTAGGACTCGCCAAGAAGAACCGTTACGATTGGTGGATGGAGAAAAAAGAGCACATCGCAAGAATCATCAATTATTGCGACAAGACGCTCGTAAAAGCCAAAGACATTAATTCTGTACTAGAGAGTGTCGGTTCCGCCCCACTTCGCTTTAGCGTCAAAATCAGCGAGCTCATCAGCAGGCCCCAAGTCTCGATGAAACTCCTGGCTGATGTCTTACCAGATCTCAAAGCTGTCATAAACGCACCGGCCAATCGGAAAGAGGAAATTGCCGAAGAAGCAGAAATCAAAATTAAATATAAAGGTTATATAGACCGCGAAATTCTAGTTGCTGAGAAAATGCACCGTTTGGAAAACATTAAGATCCGCGGTCATTTTAATTATGCCGAACTTCACGAGATCTCTACGGAGGGAAGACAAAAACTTATACGCATAGATCCAGAAACTCTCGCACAGGCCAGTCGTATTCCCGGCGTGTCTCCAAGCGACATCAATGTCCTTCTCATTCTTATGGGTAGATAAAAGTGGTCTTTTACTGATAAGGCATAATCACGCCCTACTTCAGAAAGACCGAATGTATCATAACGACCTTTATTTCTTGGTCTCTGATTACAAGCAAAATTCTCCCCTTTCGGGAATGAAGTAGCTATAGCTAAAAAACGCCCTTCAAAAATAAAGAATGGATAATTAAAGAGTTTCGAGCATTCTCTTCCCGAAGTAAAAAAGATCAAGCAGCCAAAGATCAAGAGACATACTTCAAAAATTAAAGCAAGAAGTCGCCGATGCAAGTAATAAGGCAAAGATCTTCAAAGGACAAATAATAAAAGAATAGAAATTTGAATTGCTTGTGGAACGAACAATGTTTCACGTGTAACATAAATCTCGATAAAACGTTGAAAAACAGAATAATAACCATTAAAGTAATACTGAAAAGATGAACGATCAAATTCTTCTCGACCATCTTCGGGTAATTCCCGACTGGCCTATCAAAGGTGTGAATTTCCGCGATGTCACAACCCTATTTAAAAGTGCAGAATGCGTAAAAGTGATCTGCGATAGAATGTACGATCTTTATAAAGACAAAGGCATTACTAAGATCGTAGGTATCGAGAGTCGTGGCTTTGTAATGAGCTCTGCCATTGCCTTGCGCTTGGGAGCAGGTATCGTACTTTGTCGCAAGCCCGGCAAGCTACCCTGCAAAACTGTCCAAGAGAGCTATGCCAAAGAATATGGAATCGACACCATCGAAATTCACGCCGATGCCATTGACGAAAACGACGTCGTCCTTCTTCATGATGATTTACTCGCTACTGGAGGCACGATGAAAGCAGCATGCGACCTTGTCAAAAAGTTCCATCCGAAAAAGGTATACGCCAATTTCATTATGGAACTTTCTACAGAGTTCCCCAATGCCCGTGAGATCTTCGATGAAGATCTGGAGGTGACCTCATTACTTAAATTCTAATTGAATACTTTTCCAACCGATATTCGGCTAGCCATTGACACCCCGGATCGAGCAATTCTGGAATTTATATCCAATTGCAGATCCGGGGATATGCATTCAAAAAGGATCTCGTATCTTCTTAGAATATAAAAGACCACTATTCTGGAAATAACATATTCTCCTTACAGAGAGGCCAAAGACTTTGCGCATCGCTCTCTCCATATAGTGTCCAATGTTATGACCGCATAGGTTCCACGTGAAACAGAAAACTTCAAAAGTCCAATAAATAAAGGTCAACTGGAATGACAAGAGAAGAAAATGAGAAGCGTCTCGCATATCTCAAGAATATAGTACTCAACATGCCTGGAAAGCCCGGCAGCTATCAGTTCTATGACGAGAACCACACCATCATCTATGTGGGAAAGGCAAAGAACTTAAAAAACCGTGTCTCTACCTACTTCCATACCGAGGTGGATAGATTCAAGACCAAAGTACTTGTCTCAAAGATACGAGACATCTCCTATACCGTAGTAAATACGGAAGAGGATGCCTTGCTGCTTGAAAATAGTCTCATTAAGAAGTATAAGCCTCGCTATAATGTGCTGCTGAAGGACGGTAAGACCTATCCTAGTATTGTCATTACGAAAGAGCCTTTCCCGCGCATCTTCAAGACGCGCACCATCAACCGTCGTACAGGACAATATTTTGGTCCATATCCTATAATCAGTGCCATGTACGCTCTTCTAAATATCATTAACAAAGTGTACAAGCCCCGACGCTGTCACCTGGCACTCACACAAGAAACTATTCAAGCCGGCAAGTTTAAACCTTGCCTGGAATATCATCTCCACAACTGTGAAGGCTGTTGCATCGGCAAACAGAGCTATGAGGACTATCAGGAAAACATACGTCAGGCACGTGAAATCCTCAAAGGAAACACACGTGATCTAAGCAGTATGCTTTATCAGGAAATGCTCAAGAAGGCCCAGGAATTGAAATTTGAAGAGGCAGAGATTCTCAAGCAACGCTATCTCCTACTCGACGAATTTGTCACAAAGAGCGAGGTCGTAAGCCATACGATCAATGATGTCGATGTATTTACGATTACAGACGACTCGGTCGGCAATAATGCCTACATCAATTATATGCACGTAACCAATGGTACTATCAACCAAAGCTTCACGTATGAATACAAGCGCAAGCTCAAGGAAAGCGACCAAGAACTCCTGTTGACAGCCATTCCAGAGATACGTGAACGGTTCCAAAGCCATGCCAAGGAGATCATCGTACCCTTCGAAATAGACTGGACCTTAAAGGATGCCACCTTCTTCATACCCCAGCGAGGTGATAAGAAACACCTCCTTGAACTATCAGAAATGAACGGCAAACAATACCGTTTTGACAGGCTCAAACAGGCAGAAAAGCTCAATCCAGAACAGAAGCAGACCCGTCTGATGAAGGAATTGCAACAGAAATTAGGGCTTCCAAAACTGCCTTACCAGATAGAATGTTTCGACAACTCCAATATCTCCGGTACCGATGCCGTGGCTGGATGTGTGGTCTTCAAAGGAATGAAGCCAAGCAAGAAAGACTATCGCAAATACAATATAAAGACTGTCGTGGGACCAGATGACTACGCCTCCATGCAGGAAGTGGTGCGTCGGCGCTACGGGCGCATGATTGATGAGGGTGCACCCTTACCCGACCTCATCATCACCGATGGCGGACGAGGCCAGATGGACGTTGTACGCGAAGTCGTAGAAGGCGAGCTACACCTCAACATTCCAATTGCCGGACTAGCCAAGGATGACCGCCACCGTACCAATGAACTACTCTACGGATGGCCTCCTCAGGTCATCGGACTAAAGCAGAATAGTGAGCTTTTTCACGTCCTTACACAGATCCAGGATGAGGTGCACCGCTATGCCATCACCTTCCACCGAGAGAAGCGGTCGAAGCATGCCTTACACAGCGAATTGGATGATATCGCCGGCATAGGTCCTAAGACACGCGACCTCATTCTGAAGACTTTCAAGAGCGTGAAAAAAGCCTCAGAAGCCGATCTACCTTCCCTTATCGAGGCACTTGGAGAAAGCAAAGGAAAGATCGTCTATAGACATTTCCATCCTGAGAAAAGCTTATCTGCTAACACGACAGAGCAAGCAGAATAACAATACAAACTCATCACGCTCCTGTACAATCATTACGACAGTACAAGAAATCTGTAACAACCTCTTTGCTCCTGCACTATACGAGTATTTACCCAAGAATACACTACCCAGCCAGCATCGTCCATACACCTTCTGACTGATATTTTAATATCCGTCAGACTGGATTCCATCAGCCAGCCTGACGGATATATTAGTCACCTCCTAGACTGATATATCGAGACACAGCCTAGACTCAGCCTCTTCATCTATACAGATAATAGGAATGCTCGAACAGCATACCTCGTCTATCCCAAACAGGCTTAAATTAATATATTAATTAAACCTAAATCGGTCATTAGGAAATGTGTATTTTTGTGGTATCGTTTGTAATTCATTAATATTCAATACTTTGCAAAATCAATTTCTAATGACCGCCATTAGAAAATTACAATCATAAATTGCTATATTCCCAATAATTACAACTCACACCACGAGAAATTAGCTTCTAATGACCGATTGGGGTTTATAAAGCCTTCCACACTTTCTGTATGATCATTCTGTCATTAATGCGTAAGAAGCCCGTCACAAGCAGAACGACACCACAGCTTCATATTTCTCCATTGTCGTCTATTGACGAGCTTCTTGACGCGGATATATGACTTCTTTAGATCAATACTACCTTCATTATCATATTCTCTATTGACTTTTCTCATAATGAGAATTCTCATAATTACAGTTCCATCAAGTATTTCATCTCAAGGCATCATACCCAAGTCATATAAACTTCTGAAAAATAATATTCAGAAGCAACGTAATCTAAGAAAATTACACTATCTTTGTAAAAGATATAATGCCTCAGAATCATATATAAAGACAATATGAGAATAGTCATTCAAAGAGTCAGCCATGCCCAAGTGACCATAGAGGGCAAAGAGAAATCCTCCATCGGACAGGGCTATCTGATCCTTGTCGGAATAGAGCAAAGCGACAACGAAGAAGATGTCCAGTGGTTGGTAAGGAAGGTCATTGGACTGCGCGTATTCGACGACGAGCAAGGTGTGATGAACCGGAGTATACTGGATGTAGGAGGCAATATCTTAGTTGTCAGTCAATTCACATTGATGGCCAGTTACAAAAAAGGCAACCGACCGAGTTGGATCCGAGCTGCCGGCCACGAGCATGCCATTCCCCTCTATCAGCTATTCTGCGATGAGCTCTCCCATCAACTGGGCCGTCCCGTAGGTACCGGTCAATTTGGCGCTATGATGCAGGTAGAGTTGTGCAATGATGGTCCTGTCACCATCTGCATGGATACACACAACAAAGAATAAGTCTGAAGCCGTTGACCATATATCGTCTACGAACTATTCATTTTGTAACTGATGACAAAATGCCTTTGACACCAATGTCATAGCAGAAAGAAAATAATAAGATGACTATAAAAGAAGCACAGGAAGAAGTTGACCGTTGGATCAAGCAATACGGAGTACGCTATTTCTCCGAACTCACTAATATGACAGTACTCACTGAGGAGGTGGGCGAATTAGCACGTGTAATGGCACGACGTTATGGTGACCAAAGCTTCAAGGCCGGTGAGAAAGACAATCTCGAGGAAGAGATGGCCGATGTTCTTTGGGTACTCATCTGTCTGGCCAACCAAACAGGAGTCGACCTTACGACAGCACTCGAAAAGAGTTTCGCAAAGAAGACCCAACGGGACTCCACCCGACACCTCAACAATCCCAAATTGAAAAATAAAGATTGAACACAAGTAAGCTGCCGGCAATCTTTACGTATATCTATCCACCTAGGAGTACAAAAATTACAAGGCAGAAAGTTTCTCACTCCTTTGGGCTTTCAATATAACCGCAACTAACAGATTATCAACAACTTAAACAATAAATATTATGGCTTACACAAAAGACATCCAATCCCCTGTCCATCTGAAGGACCTCGTAAACCAGGAACGCAACAATGAGAAAGAACAGCAGACACAACCTGCTGTGAGCAAATACGAAGAGGCCCTGAAACTCTACAATACAGATATCGACGACCAAGAAGTGAAAGAGGCCGTAAAAAAACTCATCGCTGAGAAAGTACCTGAGAATGATACCCTCGAGGTGAAGAAATTCCTCATGGGTTCTGTAGAGCTCACCAGCCTCCACACCACCGATAGCGAAGAATCCATCCTCGCACTGACAGAGAAGGTGAACCATTTCGACGAGACGTATCCGGACCTTCCCCATGTAGCAACTATCTGCGTCTATCCTTGCTTCGCCGGCATCGTCAGCCAGAGTCTGGAAGTAGACGGCGTTGAGATCGCCTGTGTAAGTGGCTCTTTCCCCTCCTCTCAGACCTTCCAGGAAGTCAAGGTGGCCGAGACCTCCTTGGCTATCCACGACGGTGCTACAGAGATCGATATCGTCCTGCCGGTAGGCAAGTTCCTCAGCGGCGACTATGAAGGAGTGAGCGACGACATCAACGAGCTAAAGCAGGTATGCGGCGAACACGCCATGAAGGTAATTCTTGAGACTGGCGATCTGGTTACCGCCTCTAACATCAAGAAAGCCTCCATCCTGTCCATGTATGCAGGTGCCGACTATATCAAGACCTCTACAGGCAAGGAAAAGATCTCCGCTACACCTGAGGCTGCCTATGTTATGTGCCAAGCCATCAAGGAGTACTATGACAAGACCGGCATACAGATAGGTTTCAAGCCCGCTGGCGGCCTCAACACCGTTATGGACGCCCTGATCTATTATACTATCGTTAAGGAAGTTCTTGGCGAGAAATGGCTTACCAACAAGTGGTTCCGCCTCGGCACCAGCCGCCTGGCCAATCAGCTGCTCAGTGAGGTGGTCGGTCAGGAAACAAAGTTCTTCTAAAGGCACTATCTCCGGTCCCATTTCCGGCAATAAAAAAGCCGGCGACTCAATTCTTCAGTCGCCGGCTTATATATATTTTAGGATCTATTCCTATATGTTTCTTTTTATCACGTAATCGAGATAAGCTCTTAAGGACTCCCGCAGTGTCTCATCTTTCACATAAGAACAAATAAAGAATGAAGCCTCTGCATGTAGTTCCCACATACGCTTGTCAGCATACTCAATACCTCCGTTACGCTTTGCGAAATCTACCAATTCATTAATCTCCTGAGGAGTTACCGAACCGTTCTTCACCTTTCGCGCCAATGAAAGCATTTCCGCATCCTGTGTACTATTAAGTGCATAGATCACAGGTAGTGTCAATTTACCCTCGCGCATATCATTACCCGTCGGTTTTCCGATACGGGTATCTTCGTAATAGTCAAAAATATCGTCACGAATCTGAAAGATCGTACCTAAATTCTGGCCAAAGCGCTTGGCTGCCTCATACTCTTCCCCTGTTGCTCCTACCGAAAGAGCTCCTATGCCGGCACAAGCCTCGAAAAGAGCAGCCGTCTTCTGCTTGATCACATGATAATACACCTCCTCAGAGATCTCCTCATTACTGATATTGGATAACTGCAAAATCTCTCCATTCGAAAGGGTGCGGCCCAACTCAGACAACTGACGCACGATTTCCTCATTGTGCGTATAGCTCACATGAAGAAGGGCTGTAGAAAGGATGTAATCACCCACCAGCACTGCTACCTTATTGTCATATACGGCATTGACTGAAGCCTGCCCACGGCGTTCTTCACTCTCGTCCACCACATCATCATGCACAAGAGATGCCGTATGCAACAATTCCAAACCTACGGCAGCATGCTGGGTGATATCTGTCACCTTACCAAAGTTTTTCGCTATCAGCAAGATAAGCATAGGACGCATACGCTTTCCTCCCCGTTTTCTGACATGTTCAAGAGCTTGATGAAGCAAGCCCTCAGAATGAGAAAGCGACTGATTGAAAAGCTCGATGAAATCGGCTAATTCTGACGATATAGGCGTTTTAATGAGTGGTAGATAATCCATGGAAAACGATATTTTGTACAAAATTAATGCTTTTATTGGAGATTTCCCAAGAAAATGCGTAATTTTACACATCAAAGAATAAAAGATTCATGGAGAAACTTATCCTTATCGACGCCTACGCGCTTATCTTCCGGTCGTACTACGGCCTTATCCGCTCACCCCGTATCAACTCCAAGGGACTGAACACCTCGGCCATCATGGGCTTCTGCAACACCCTTAATGAAGTACTGACAAAGGAGAAACCGACTTATGTCGGCGTTGCCTTCGACCATGGCAAGACCTTCCGGCATGAAACCTTCCCCGCATACAAGGCACAGCGGGAAGCCACTCCCGAAGACATTAAAAAATCCGTGCCTTACGTGCAAGCCATCCTTAAGGCCATGAACATTCCTACCCTTCAGGCTGACGGCTTCGAAGCCGACGACGTAATCGGCACACTGGCGACAAAGGCTGGCGCACAGGGAATTATTACCTATATGCTCACACCCGATAAAGACTATGGACAGCTCATCAGTCCCAATGTCTTCATGTACCGCCCGCGTCATGGCGGAGGTTACGATGTAGTAGGCACAAAGGAAGTAAAAGAGAAATATGGCATCGACTCTCCACATCAGGTAATCGATCTGCTGGCACTTATGGGCGACTCTGCCGACAACTATCCCGGATGCCCGGGAGTGGGCGAGAAAACCGCCGTGAAGCTCATCAACCAGTTCGGATCATGTGAGGGACTCCTCGAGCATACTGACCAACTGAAGGGAAAGATGCGTGAGAAAGTGGAAGGTGCTGCCGATGATATTAAGATGGCAAAGTTCCTGGCCACTATCCGTACGGATGTACCGGTAGAACTCAACCTCGAAGCCCTGCGTGTGACTGCTCCCGACAAGGAAACGCTTGGCCAGCTCTTTGATGAGTTGGAGTTTAAGACGCTTGCAACGAAGATGTTAGGAAAACCTAAAAATATCAAACAACCCTCAATAAAACAACTCGATATTTTTGCCACAAATACGACCGATGGGTCGGAAAAACAAAACGATGGCCTTCTCGCAAGCATAAAAACGCAATTTCACGAGTATAAACTCATTGATAATGAGGAAGATGCGCAGAAGATTTGTGATTTTCTTATGACAAAAGAAATTCTCAGTCTAGACACAGAAACGACATCAACCAATACTATCGATGCAGAACTTGTAGGATTAAGCTTTGCCGTACGTCCTCATGAGGCATGGTACGTTGCTGTGCCGGCCGATCATGAGGCTGCTCAACGAATGGTTGAGATTTTCCGTCCTCTCTATGAGAATCCATCCATTCTGAAGGTCGGTCAGAATATCAAATACGATTATGAGGTTCTCCGAAAATACGGCATTGACATTCAAGGAGAAATGTTCGATACGATGATCGCCCATTATCTCATACAGCCTGAGCTTAGGCACAATATGGATTTCATGGCTGAGACCCTACTCCACTACCGTACCGTGCACATTGAGGAACTCATTGGCCCTGCCGGAAAGAATCAGAAAAACATGCGCGATCTCGATCCGCAGGATGTCTATGAATATGCGGCAGAAGACGCTGACATCACACTCCAATTAAAAGAGGTACTCGAGCCGAAACTACAAGAAGTGGGAGCCGTACGGCTTTTCCACGACATGGAGATGCCCCTGGTGCGTGTCCTGGCCGATATGGAACTGAGTGGAGTACGTCTCGATACCACCTCACTCAAAGAGACGGAGCAAATATTCAACGAGCGCATGAAGCAGTATGAAGAGCATGCATACGAGCTTGCCGGAAAACAGTTCAACATCTCCTCACCCAAACAGGTAGGCGAGATTCTCTTCGACACAATGCATATCGTTGAAAAACCCAAAAAGACAAAGTCCGGTCAATACGTCACCTCACAAGACGTACTCGAACAATTGCGTCCGAACGCGCCCATCATTGCCGATATCCTCAACTACCGGGCATTGAAAAAGCTTCTCGGCACCTATGTAGAGGCACTTCCAAAACTGATCAACATACATACCGGACATATACATACGTCTTTTAATCAAGCAGTTACGTCTACCGGACGCCTCTCGTCAAGCGACCCCAACCTTCAAAATATTCCTGTACGCGAGGATGACGGTAAGGAAATCCGTAAATGCTTCATTCCCGAACCGGGATGCCTGTTCTTCTCCGCTGACTACAGCCAGATAGAGCTCCGCATCATGGCCCATCTCTCCGGAGACGAGCACATGATTGAGGCCTTCTGTTCCGGAATGGACATCCACCGCGCCACGGCCGCCAAGATCTGGCACATAGATCCTGAAGACGTAAGCGATGCCCAGCGTAAAAAGGCTAAACAAGCCAATTTTGGCATCATATACGGCATTACTACCTATGGACTGGCTCAACGTATGGGTATCGACAATAGTGAAGCAAGACAGCTCATTCAAGACTATTTCAAGACTTTTCCCAAGGTAAAAGCATATATGGAACATGCCAAGGCTCTTGCCCGCGAAAAAGGATATGCAGAAACCCTGTTTGGACGGAGACGCTATCTTCCTGATATCCAATCGGCTAACGGAACCGTACGCGGTTTCGCCGAACGCAACGCCATAAATGCACCCATACAAGGTACGGAGGCCGATATCATCAAGATTGCCATGATCCGTATCCATCGCCGCTTCCACGAAGAAGGAATCCGCTCAAGAATGATTCTCCAAGTACATGACGAACTCAACTTCTCCGTCTACCCTGACGAGAAAGAGCACGTAGAGAAGATTGTCATCGAAGAGATGCAAGGTGCCTGTCAGCTATCCGTTCCCCTTCTCGCCGATGCCGGATGGGGCAAGAACTGGCTCGAAGCCCACTAATGAATAGACGGAAAAAGCACTTTAACGATGATTCCAAACGTCAAAAAATGAATCAACGAAGTATTTTTGGGTGCAGAATCAAACATGATGCACCCAAAAATAGAAGAAAGAAAAGTAGCGGGGTTGCATGGCACCGGAAGCTGCGCCCTGAGTCTTTTCTCCTTCCTTCCAGAGGGTTCAAAAAAGCCAAAGTGCGACAAATCTATGAATTGTTTTAACTTTTGTTTACACACTTATAACTTGCTTGTAATCAGCGCCTGAAAGTAAAAAATCAACCAAAATGGTGTTAGTCCATCTATTTTTTGTACCTTTGCATCGACAATATTGGAAATACACCTTACGAACACAAAAATTTAGAAACAAGATATGGCATTAAAATGTGGTATCGTAGGCCTGCCCAACGTCGGCAAGTCTACTTTGTTCAACTGCCTGTCAAGCGCCAAGGCGCAGGCAGCAAATTTCCCTTTCTGTACTATTGAGCCCAATTTGGGTGTCATCACAGTTCCTGATGAGCGTCTCAACAAACTTGCAGAAATTGTTCATCCCGGACGTATCGTACCTGCCACCTGTGAGATTGTAGACATCGCAGGCTTGGTAAAGGGTGCCAGCAAGGGCGAAGGACTGGGCAACAAGTTCCTCGGCAACATCCGTGAGTGCGACGCCATTATTCACGTCATCCGTTGCTTTGACGATGACAATGTCGTGCGCGAGGGCGGAGCTCCTGTCGATCCTGTCAGCGATAAGGAAGTAATCGATACTGAGTTGCAGCTCAAGGACTTAGAGACTATTGAGAGCCAGCTTCCCAAACAGCAGAAGATCGCTGCTACAGGCAATAAGGATGCCAAGATCATGGTCAGCGTACTTGAAGCTTATAAAGAGGTATTGGAACAAGGCAAGAATGCCCGTCTCGTCACCTTTGAATCTAAGGAAGAGCAACAGGCTGCTCACGATCTCTTCCTTCTGACCACAAAGCCGGTGCTTTACGTATGTAATGTCGACGAGAACAGTGCCAAGACCGGCAATGCCTACTCTAAGCTCATCGAAGAGATTGCTGCTCAGGAAGGTGCAGAAGCCATGGTCATCGCAGCCAAGACGGAAGAGGACATTGCCTCTCTTGAGACCTATGAGGAGAAAAAGCTATTCCTCGACGATCTCGGCCTTGAAGAAAGCGGTGTCAACCGACTTATCAACAAAGCCTACCATCTGCTCAATCTCGAGACCTTCATCACGGCCGGAGAGATGGAGGTGAAGGCATGGACCTATCACAAGGGATGGAAAGCACCTCAATGTGCTGGTGTGATCCACTCCGACTTTGAGAAAGGTTTCATCCGTGCAGAGGTGATCAAGTATGAAGACTACATCAAGTACGGCTCCGAAGCCGCTGTTCGTGAGGCCGGAAAACTTGGCATCGAGGGCAAGGACTACGTTGTTCAGGACGGCGATATTATGCACTTCCGCTTCAATGTTTAACAGAGCCGGCAACCGGTGAGCCTGCAAGGTCCCGTGATGACAATACCTCAAATAACATCACACACCCTCAAGCACTTACCGGTCTTCCTGCTCATTAGCTTACTGGCTCATGAATACATTGCTTTATATTATGTGGCACCCTGACGAGGTGCTTTTCCATATCGGATCATTCGGCGTACGCTGGTACGGCCTATGCTGGCTCATCGGTCTGCTATTGGGTTATCTGCTCATGCAGCGGCTCTATAAGGAAGAAGAGATCCCTCAGGAGAAATTCGATCCCCTCTTCTTTTATATCTTTATCAGCGTGCTCGTTGGTGCCCGCCTTGGCCATTGTCTTTTCTATGAGCCCGATTATTTTCTCTCCTCCTGGGACCACATCGTTGAGATGTTCCTCCCTATACGCCACATGGCCGACGGATCTTGGAAATACATTGGTTATGAGGGACTTGCCTCCCATGGTGGTGTCATCGGCATGTTGGTAGCTTTGTGGCTCTACGTACGCCAGACAGGTGTAAGACTATGGGTAGTGCTTGACAATATGGGCATCTGCTCCGGCATCACGGCAATGTTCATCCGTCTCGGCAACCTGATGAACTCCGAGATCATTGGAAAAGTAACCGATGTGCCCTGGGCATTCATCTTCACAAAGGTAGACCAATATCCTCGTCATCCCGGCCAGCTCTACGAAGCCATTGCCTATGGCTGTATCTTCCTCATCATCCTGATGATCTACCGGCGACGCGGCCCCAAGAGCATAGGTTCTGGATTCTATTTCGGCCTATGCCTGACACTGGTATTCGCATTCCGCTTCGTCATAGAATATGCCAAAGAAATTCAGGAAGCCTTTGAGGCCGGATTGCCCATCGACATGGGACAGATCCTCTCTATCCCCTTCATCATCATAGGCATCGCCTGCATGATAGGCGGTAACTGGATGAACAAGCTGGGAGCCAATGCCGAAGAGAAATACGTAGAGAAAAAAGGAAAGAAGTCTTCAAAATAAGATATTCTTCCAGACAATACAATGAGGCGGCACATAAGGTTATGTTTGTGCCGCCTTATTGGCTTATATCCCAATTCAATCGAACTCTACACCGCGAAATATTATTTTTATTGGCTTACCCCATGTTTTCCAGGCTCACCCGATAAACCTAGGGGAGTCATGCATATGGTTTAGTAAGTCTGAAAAGAAAGAGTTTGATATCCGTCACGCCTCTGAGAGAAGTCCTG
>HF988482.1 GCA_000431975.1 Prevotella sp. CAG:924
CCTAAAAACTAAAAACCTATATGAAACAATCTACAACCTTTTTAATCTTGAAAGTCTACTTGAAACATTAGCTTCATCGCGAAGTTTTATTTTCGTTCCTTTTGACGCTGCAAAGATACAATGATTATGTTTTTCTGGCAATATGATAGAACTATTTTTGATGTAAAAGGCCTACATTCTTGACCTAAATCAACAGAATGTGTGCGAACACAATTTAAAAATGACCTTTGATTTATCGAATAAAACATCTATCAGATTGAATGAAATATCTTAGAAATACCAATCATACTGATTAAAAAACTATTTTGGCAGGGATGAAATTGTGTTTTCTAGGAAGAGAATGAGAGAAATTATGGTTTTAAACGCTAAAACTTTGTTGGTTCGGGGATTTTGGCTAATTTTGCATGCGCGAATATATTTTTTATAGGTTGCGTTTTCTTTGGCTCTCAATATGCTTTTACCGGCTACGATACATGGGTTAGGAAAGTTGTTTTTTCTGCCAACTTGCTGAGTTACGCCAGAAAAAATGGATAAGTCATACATCAATAAGTTAAAAATTAGCATGAGTAAGATAAAAAAAATTGTGATTTGTCCTGATGATATGGCTTTACAGAATTTCATCATGGAGTTACCGAAGACATTTTCTGTCATGGGTACAACACTTTATAAGGGACGCAACACAGTGAAAGCTTTTGGCATAAACGGGCGTACATTGGTAGTGAAACGCTATAAGCGTCCCAATCTTGTACAACGTGTAGCCTACTCTTTTTTTAAGAGGAGTAAGGCTGAGAGAGCATATCTTTATGCTCAGATAATGCGAGAGAAAGGAATCAATACGCCTCGCGAGATAGCATATATAGAACTGCGTGAAGGCATACTGATGTCCGACAGTTTCTTTGTGTCGGAGCCTTGTGCTTTACCGTCTCTGAGCAAGATATTAGGCAATGGACAGTTTGATCGTAATGCGGCTGACGCATTGGCGCGCCAACTGGCTGTCATGCATGAGAAAGGTGTGATGCATGGCGATTTGAATCTGACTAACATTCTGTATAAAAAGGACGAGAATAACAATTTTACATTCTGGTTTATCGATACAAACCGTTCTTCTTTTATACAAGCTGACAAGAATGACTGCTTGGATAATCTCAAACGTCTAACCCACGATCGTAAGCTGATGAGATATGTAGTGTCTCGTTATGCTGAGACTAGAGGTTGGAATGTCGATGAGACAGTGGCTGGCGTAATGAAAAAATTGATACGTTTTGAACATCGACGTGCTGTCCATGGACGTTTTAAACGTTTTTTAAAGCATCAAAAAGCAGAAAAAAAATATTCCGTAGAAAATAATAAGGAGAGAACTTGTATTGATAAAGAGATAGATCTCCTGTATAATCAATATATATGGGAGTATTTCATTCTTCGGGTAGTTAAGCGAAAGGGATTTTTTCATCGTCATTTGATGTCGCTTCCCTTACGGGCGAAAGTGAAGCTGAATAAGAAAAAAGTGATCAATATGTATCGTGGTCTTTATCCTTATGATTTGCTTCCGCTTTCGGGTGGTAATGATCTAATAGTGTCTCTTACCTCTTTTCCGTCACGCATCAGTACTTTGCATTTAGTAATCTATTCTCTTCTTCGACAAGAGACGCGTCCTGATAAGATCATATTGTGGCTTTCGGCTGAAGAGTTTTCTAATGGAAAAGAGGATCTTAGTCCGCAGCTCATAGAGTTGGAGAAATATGGATTGGAGATTCATTTTGTAGACGGAAATATCCGATCACATAAGAAGTATTATTATGTGTTCCGTGAATATCCTGACAGTATGGTTATTACGGTTGACGATGACATTCTATATCCTGTGGAGACAATTACAAATCTGCTTCGTCTGCAGAAAAAATTTCCTGGTCAGATATGCTGTAACATATCTCGTCGTATCACTTTTTGTGATGGTCAGATGAGTCCTTATAAAAAATGGCCCAAAAATCAGGAGGCGGCCGATAATAGTTCACCTTTGAATGTAGCCATTGGTTGTGGTGGCGTTTTGTACCCTCCGCATTGGTACGATGATGAGTTGTTTCGTAAGGATTTGTTTATGGAGCATTGTCCTTATGCAGATGATTTATGGTTGAAGGCCAACGAATTAAGATGTGGAATAGATGTGGTAGGAGCATTGAATAGTGAGATATTTTTCAAGCCTATCGAGATTCCCGGTACGGGACGCAGTGCGTTGCAAAAACGGAATAATGGTCGAAAAAACCTTAATGATACGCAGTGGATTGACCTTAATGGTATGTGGACTTTGCAGCAATATCTTGGAAGATCAGATGATAATGTGTGAATATAGTAGATAACTGATAAAAAATGAATAAAAAAGATATGACAGTCGGAGTGATAATCTCCACATATAACAATCCCCGATGGCTTGAGAAGACTCTTTGGGGATATACTTGTCAGACACGGCCGGCTGACGAGATAGTAATAGCTGATGACGGCTCGACCGATGAAACGTGGCGTCTTATCGACAGTTTCAAAGACCAGTTACCGATCAAACATGTATGGCATGAAGATCAGGGATTCAGAAAATCCAGAATACTTAATACAGCTCTTTTGGAGGCAAAAGCTGACTATTTGATTTTTACGGATCAGGATTGTATACCTCGGGCTGACTTCATAGCAACTCATCTCCGTTATGCTCATCAGGGATATTTCCTTTCTGGTGGTTATTTTCGATTACCGATGGATATCAGTCTTGCCATTACGTTGGAGGATATTTCTTCCGGAAATGCTTTTTCCCTGCATTGGTTACGTGAGAGAGGGTTGAAATTGAATATCAAATGCTTGAAATTACTGGGGAAAGACTATGTCGCACGAATCATGAATACTATTACACCTGCTAATGCCACATGGAACGGTTGTAATGCGTCAGCTTTGCGTACCGATTTGTTAGCCGTCAATGGCTTCAATGAGGAGATGCACTATGGAGGACAGGACCGGGAACTAGGAGAACGGTTGCGTAATAATGGATTGCGGCCGATACAGATCAGATTCTCAGCTATAGCACTTCATCTCGATCACAAACGACCTTATAAGACACGGGAATCTGTGGAGAAAAACCGACAGATCATACAAGATACACGTCACAGTGGTATTATTGAGACGCCATACGGCATTAAACAGCTGCACTGACAGTTAATATAAGAGGAAGTCAGGTAGAAATATCATGGAGAAATTTGATATTCTACCTGACTTTTGTATCAGATCAGGTAAGTCGGAAGGAGATGATTTGCTATGAGTTTCTTCAAAATCAGTCTGTGAATCTCTTTTCAAGAGTTTATTCTGTCAATTCTGTTTTGCAGTAATTTTTTGTAGGATACAGTATAGTGGAGGTAGGATATCTGTAGATATTTTCCGTTTTTCGGATTATTATTTTAGTGAAATGATAGGGAGTGGAAAAGCATATTTTTCCCTTCTTTTTTAGTATTGTCCCATTGTAGCATAAAAACGGCCGCAAGTTCAAGATAGAAGTGCAATCGGTTGTC
>HF988483.1 GCA_000431975.1 Prevotella sp. CAG:924
ATTAAAATATTTATAATTTGATACGTATTTATTCTTTAATTTGTTTGGATATATCAATATATATTTGTACATTTGCAGATGTATACGTGTGAATATACTTTAGTACAAGAAATCATTTATCTTAATATTGATTTATGTTTTTATGTACGAATATATATACTGATGTGTATTTATATAGATAAATATCTGTACGAGTCTGCTTGTTTATATATATATATTAATGTACAGCAGCTCTTGTATGCATCAGGGGATTTGAATATTTTTGGATGAACATCCTTTTATATTTCTATATATAAGTATAGGTACATGTGTGTGTATTAAAATAAATATATATATAAATAGGTATAGATATGAAGAATAGAATTGTTGTCTTTGCCAACCAGAAGGGTGGAGTTGGGAAATCTACACTCTGCATGCTCTTCGCTGATTACCTTGCTTGGAAAAAGCAAGATGTCTGTATTATCGATACCGACCTGCAGAAATCTATCACGATGCAGCGTAAGAAGGATCGAGAGCTCTTTGAACAGGAAGACCCATACACTATACAGGACTTTGATGTTACTGATCCGGAAACAATGCAGCAACTTATGGATTCTGCACGCGAAACAGAAGGGTATGTCCTTTTCGATTCGCCTGGTAATATTTCAGAGGATGGACTTATTCCTATGTTTACTTCTGCTGATTTTATCATTTGTCCATACGAGTATGAAGAAAAGACGCTCGACTCTACAGGAATGTTTGTACAGGTTATCAACGCTTTGCAACAAGGAACTCCTGATATGCATGCGCAACTTTTCTTTATACCCAATCGTATAGACGTACGTATTGGTACATCGGACGAATTAAAAATGTGGAAACAGACTGATGCCATCTTTAAGCAGCTTGGCACTGTCTCTCCACGCATTACTGCAAGAGCTGCTCTGAAGCGTATCAACACCTTTGAGATCACTGCTGCCCAGCGTGAGGCTGTAAAGCCTGCTTTTGATTTTATTATCCGACGTATGCAATAATATATAAGTGTAAAAGTTTAAATATACAGATATATAAATCTTTAAAAATATATGATCATGGCTAAGAAGAAAACTAGTGTAGTGCTTCCCGGTGGTATAGCTGGACTAGTACACAATCTACAAAATGGCGGTTCTACAATGACTGAAGAGCGCCAATCTGAATATGCAAAATCTGAAGAACAGCCTGTTCGTGTAACTACAGAGGAGTCTGCGGGTAACCGGCCAACGTCTCAAGGATCAGATGTCCAGGCTGTAAAATCTAACGATGGTCAGCAGGTCGGACAGCAGACACGTTCGGCGGAAACCACTGTCACAGCAGATACATTAACTGTTACAGATGTTAACGGAGAAACATCAGAACAGTATCATATTGTGAAGGACAATACTGATGATTCGTGGAAACTCTTTCTTGACATGGCTGAGAAGTATAAGAAAGCAGGTGGTAAACTGGCGACAATTTATATAGATCCTGAACTCAAAAATGTACTAGATCGTTTGAAGTATGCCGGCGATGAGCGACTTCCGACAGCTGCTATTTTGTCTTCCATAGTAGCGCGCTTTATTTACGATCACGAGGATCAGATTCGAAAGATCATTTTTGGAGGAAAGCTCATCTGAGTCTATTCATTGCATTCCATAATGCAAAAGTGAGGATCTACAACGATATCGCAATATGTTTTTGCGATCGTCTTCTTAGCTTGTTATTTGCTATGTCTCGACGGAACCATATTGTTCAGCCGAGGCATAGTATTATCTGTTTTCTAGAGTATTGTTGGTTTTATTACCTGTAATTGGTAAGGTTGAAGGGAGTATCTTAATTTAAGATAGTGTATGTCAGTGCAATACTGACGTATCGATAAGGTATTATAGAAAAACGGAGAATTTTATAAGGGTATTAAACATAAAAGCTTGACTTGCTCACGCAAACCAAGCTTTCTAATCCTATGCAAAAAAAAGAACTTATCTATCAATGTATAACCTAAAAACGTTAATCGGCAATCTTTGTAGAAACCTCTGTTTCTTCGATTGATGTTGCAAATTTACGTCTATATTTGTCATTTGAAAAAAATTATCAGCTAATATCGATATTTCTCCAATGAATGCCCCTTCTTTATAAGACTTAACAGATTTTTTTGATCATAAGAGACCATTATTCCTATATTTTTCATAATTTTGTCGGTCATAATAAGGGAAAATGTTACAAAAGGCGTACAATTCCTTATTTTAGGCGACATCATGTTGTTAGGGGCTGGCGTATGCTAGTCTTTAATCTTATAGTAGGATGGTGGTTTGTCTATGAGGTTTTGTTGTAGTTGATAAATAGCTTAAAAAGATAATAATATGTGTGGAATAGTAGGATATATCGGTTCTCGCGAAGCGTATCCGATCTTAATCAAAGGTCTGCATCGTTTGGAGTATAGAGGGTATGACTCCGCAGGTGTGGCGCTTGTTCCTAAAGCGGCTGTCATGAATGTATATAAGGCTAGAGGAAAGGTTTCTGATCTGGAGACAGCTACTCAGGGTCAAGATCTTAGTGGCTGTACGGGAATAGCCCACACGCGTTGGGCTACTCATGGAGAGCCATCGGTGAAGAATGCCCATCCCCACGTCTCTCAAAGTGGTAATCTTGCTTTGGTACACAATGGCATCATCGAAAATTTTGATGTGTTGCGTGCACAGCTTCATGAAAAGGGGTATATATTTCAAAGTGATACAGATACGGAAGTACTTGTTCAACTTATCGACTATGTTCAGTCTCAACACCATTGTTCGTTAGCCGAGGCTGTACGGATTGCTCTTCGGAAGTGTATTGGTGCTTATGCTATAGCTGTTGTTGATCGTCGTGATCCGTCGACGCTTGTCACAGCTCGTAAAGGTTCTCCTTTGGTGATCGGTATAGGTGATCAGAATAGTGAGTTTTTCATTGCTTCCGATGCTACCCCTATTGCAGGATATACACAGAAAGTGGCCTATATTGATGATGGTCAGATAGCTATTTGTCGTCCGGGTGAAGAGTTAGAGATCATCAATCTCAATAATGAGCATCAGGATGTGGAGGTAAAAGAGATAGGTGTTGATCTTGATATGCTTGACAAAGGTGGTTTCCCTCATTTTATGCTCAAAGAAATTTTCGATCAGCCCCGTGTACTTTCAGACTGCATGCGAGGTCGTCTTTTTCCTTCTGTTGGTATTTTTCAGCCGACGGACGATCCTTCAGCTGACTATAGTGATCCCAATGTACTGAGGAAAGTGGTTCTTTCTGCTGTGCTTAACAATCGTGCGCGCTTGTTGTCAGCCACGCGCTTCATTATTGTAGCCTGCGGAACGTCTTGGCATGCCGGTCTGATCGGTAAGCAGATGATAGAGCAGTATTGCAAGATTCCTGTGGAGGTCGACTATGCTTCTGAATTTCGTTATCGTGATCCGGTGATCTATCCCTCTGATGTCGTGATAGCCATTTCTCAAAGTGGAGAAACTGCCGATACATTGGCAGCCATTCGACTGGCTAAGGAGCACGGTGCCTGTATTTTTGGTATTGTCAACGCTGTAGGATCAAGCATTGCACGCGAGACTGATACAGGTATTTATATTCATGTCGGTCCGGAGATTGGTGTGGCGTCTACAAAGGCATTTACCGGACAGCTCACTTGTCTCTATCTGTTGGGTCTTGCGCTTGGTCACGCGAAAGGAACAATAGCTCAGGAAGAATATGAAGAGATGATAGATGAGCTGGCTCGTATACCGATGAAGATCAAGAAGGTTTTGGAACAAAACGACCGTATTCAGCAGTTGGCTCGTATCTATACTTATGCCACTAACTTTCTTTATCTAGGCAGAGGGTGGAATTATCCCGTAGCCCTTGAAGGCGCGTTGAAGTTGAAGGAAATTTCATACATCCATGCGGAGGGATATCCTGCTGCGGAGATGAAGCACGGTCCTATTGCACTGGTGGATAATAGAATGCCTGTACTCTTTGTCGCCACCCATCATGAAGGATATGAGAAGATCATCTCCAACATGCAAGAGGTAAAGGCACGTGGTGGACATATCCTTGCTGTTGTCACGGAAGGTGATAAGGAAATATCGAAAATAGCTGATCTGGTTCTTCCTGTACCATCGACGTTAGCTCCTTTAGCTCCGTTACTGAGTGTTATCCCGCTTCAGCTTCTTGCCTATCATATCGCTGTTGAAAAAGGATTGAACGTTGATATGCCTCGTAATCTTGCCAAAAGTGTTACTGTAGAATAAAGGCACATAGAGAATTTGTAATTAATTTAAATAGTATTAAAAATAAAAGGATTCAATGATCGACATTTGGAATAATCGTAGTTAATCCTTATTTTTGTGTCGAGAGTGTTATTGAGGTTAAGGTTCTGAACTGTGGTGACATAGATGAGAACTTATTTTAAAGATAAAGGATTTTGACGCCTTTATCTCGTCTCAATGACGAGAACATTGACATCTCTATATTTCTCACAAGAAGAATCAAAACAGATTCTCAAGACGGTTATACTAAACTCTCATTGGGGACAGTCTTCAAGGCGTTGGAGTACTGCCCCCATTTATTAAAATATAGGCTTACAAATTTAAAATAGTGGAAAATCGCTGGATCAAATATTGTCTTTAATGTTTCTCATTGTTTGGATTTTCATAGATTGATTATGTAGTCGTCCCTTAAAAAGCCCATTTTTGCGAGAT
>HF988484.1 GCA_000431975.1 Prevotella sp. CAG:924
CACCCATTAGAATAAGCTCATGCCGAGCATACAAAAACAAGGGCAAGACTGAGATGTCCTGCCCTTATATCTTATTAATAATTATTCATTCACATCTGAACGCAGCCACACCTGCATCACATCACCGCCCCGATGTCCCCATGCGTAATAGGGAATGAGTGTCAGTGTAGTAGGCTTCACTGCGAGCGTTCCGTCAGCATTGCGTGTCAGTGCATCGGCTGTCGTCGTGAGTGCCGTCACACCAAATGACTTTCCGTCAGCCTCTGTATTAACGATCTGCTTGTCGGCCTCTACTTCAAACTGAGCATCCGGACGGAGATAAGTGGCTGGGATATCAGCTGCATTATCAACCTTCTCCGCGCAGTAGACCAGCGGCCCACGCTCTACGGCCAGACGGCCACGATCATCGGCTACCCGATCATTAGCTTTCACCAGACGGGCCGGCATATCGAGATGTACACGGATCACATCACCTTTCCTCACATTGCTAAGTGCTACATAACCACCATTGACCAGCTCGCTTTCAACTGCTTTTCCATTAACGGTCACAAACCATTTGCCGTCAGCCTTCGTCGCATACTGATAAAGGTCACCGGGCGCCACTTCTCCACGAGCCCATCCAGGAATACGGACAAGCAGCTGCAGACCGTCAGCCTTACAGGTCTTCACAGTAATGGCGATATCACCATCCCAAGGATAGTTGGTCTTTTGTTCCAACACCACTTTCTTGCCATTGACATCAACCGTCGCCGTGTTAGCTGCATAGAGATTGACAAAGAGACGGTTATCCTTCACCGCATACAAATAACCAGGCAAAGACGGAATGAAGCGACTGATGTTAGAGGGGCAACAGGCACATCCGAACCAAGGCTGGCGGGTGATCGTATAATCGGCATTAAACCGATATTTGCCATCGCAGGCCAGTGGATTGGGATAGAAGAAGCGACCGCCATCCATACTCATGCCATCAATCACGCCATTGTACAGCGTACGCTCCAACACATCAATATATTTAGCATCGCCATGCAACAGGAACATACGCTCATTAAGATAGCACTGCGCAATAGCAGCGCACGTCTCATTGTAAGCGGTAAGGTTGGGCAATTCATAATCAGCACCATAAGCCTCACCATCATGGCGGGCACCAACACCACCTGTAAGGTACATCTTCTTGGTGACTATATTCTGCCAGATACGGTCGATGGCATGGATATAAGCCGTATCGCCTGTCAAAGCCGCTACATCTGCAATACCAGCATACATATAGCCGGCACGAACAGCGTGTCCCCAAGCCTCGCTCTGTTCAAGAATGGGCTTGTCACTCTGCGAATAGGAACTGCGAATTTTCGTTTTCCCCCGATAGTCAAGCAAGAACTTAGCCTCATCGAGATACTTCTTCTCGCCTGTTACGAGATAGAGCTTGGCCAGCGCCATCTCTGCAATCTGATGTCCAGGCACCACCGTCGCCTGATCTTTTCCAGGACCTACCTCTTTCACCACACAATCGGCATAACGGCAGGCAATATCGAGGAACTTACGCGACCCTGTGGCACGATAGTGGGCACAAGCAGCCTCGACCATGTGACCCAGATTGTAAAGCTCATGTGAACCATTCTCCTCCTGAGACCAGCGCGTGGCCCCCGACCAGGGATGTGGCTTCTTAGGATTGATCGTACGTGCGGTATAGAGATAGCCGTCAGGCTCCTGCGCAGCGGCTACGACATCAAGCACACTATCGATATATTGTTTCAACTGCTTATCAGGATAAGTCTGAAGGAGAAACGAGGCACCCTCTATCGTCTTATACACATCTGTATCATCAAAAGGGAAACCCATAAACGAGCCTACGTCATAGGCATCGCTAGGATGGGCGGCTTTCACAAAATTCTCGTAGCGGCCCTCGGACTTACATTTACTAAAAGCAAGAGGAATAGTCACCTCTCTGCATGCCTTCAGACGTTGTCCCCAGAAAGAGGCGGGGGTGATCTTCACACTGGTAAAATCGACCTGTGTGAAAGGATAACCATTGCTCAGCTGACCTTTTGGACTTTTCTCTCCTTTGGCATCAGCCGGAGCTACAACAAGCAGCATACCGGCGACAAGGATTACAGATTTTACTGTTGGCTTGCCCAGTCTCGAAAGAACTGCATTTTTTGATTTGATAATAGACATCTTTCGTATAGTTTTTAAGTGATATAATTGTTTCACAGCTTGTTTGTTGCAAAGATAAGTCGTTTTCTATAAATAAGCAAACACTCTCTTATATTTTTGTTGTATTTTAGCCACCCAATCCTTTTCGTAGTTACAATAGAAGAAATCCCATCACTCGCACCTTTCACATTGATAATGCGATCTTCCCAAAGCGACATATCATACGTTTTTCCGAAAAAAGCACTATCTTTGCCGTTATGAAAAGCCAAACCAAATATCTCAAGACAAATATAGACACCTGTAGTGCTGTATATCCTAACTGCCCAATTAGGAATATACTGGCCAGAGTAAGCGACAAATGGTCGATGCTGGTACTGCATGCCCTGTCACAGAAGTCACCAATGCGTTTTACCGAACTGCGCAATGCCATAGGCGATGCCACTCCCAAGATGCTGTCAGCCTCACTGAAGACACTCGAAGAAGACGGCATCGTATGTCGCACAGCCTACCCGGAAATACCACCAAGGGTAGAATATACGCTCACCTCACGTGGCACGGAGATGCTTGAGGCTATGCAGCCACTCACCGATTGGGCCATCAGAAACATGGAAGCCATACTCCGTGACCGTGCAGCAAGACAGCAGAGAACTACCGACATTCCTTAATAATACATAAACACAAATGACATAATCTGCTGATAATCAATAATAGTTTCCTTACAGGTACTTTGTTTCGAAAATGTAACGTCTTGTACGGCTGCACAACTTTAAGTAATTTTGCAACCGTAAACAGATGACCTATTTCATTTCTAACAAAATCATTATGGAAAAATATCAGAAACTATCAGTCAGCAACGCTCCCAGAACCGAACTGCACGATCAATTGGGACTCACTGGTGCAGAAATTTCTATTAATAATATGCCTGCCGGTGCATCGGTGCCATTCGTCCACAGCCATAAGCAGAATGAAGAGATCTATGGTATCCTGAGCGGCAAAGCCATTATGACACTTGACGGTGAGCCAGTAGAGCTGAACGCAGGCGACTGGCTACGTGTAGCCCCGAGCGTGAAAAGACAATTGGCAGCTGCCTCCGACAATGCTGTAAGCTACCTCTGCATACAGGTGAAAGAAGGATCGTTGGAACAAATGACAGCTACCGATGCCGTAATGTAACCCCGACAAAATTACTAAAGAACATCCGGAAGTCATTTCTATACGATAACACTTCCGGATGCTTCTATTTTTCTTAGCGCGCCATTTTTTCTCGTCCTCTCTAATCTAAACGGATTCCGACTAGTCTATTCTTAGTCGATATACACTAAACACTACCTTAATTCCGCAACACATATTGTTAGAAATAAA
>HF988485.1 GCA_000431975.1 Prevotella sp. CAG:924
ACGCTCTCGATATGGTTCTCTTTCAGATAGCCGACGACCTTGTCCAGATAGCCATATTTCTTCATCGATGTTCCACCGGAGATGACGATCATCGCCTTCTTGCCCGGCATCGGCTCGGTGGCCAGTCTCTTGAGTTCGCCGCATCCGAACAACAGTTTTGTGGGAATGTACAGATTGAATATTTGCTTTGCGTTCATGTTCATATTAAATTTAGAGTTTTTGGAAAACAAAAATACAGAATTGGCAGCACAAATGCGGATAAATAGGCGGATGTTTTGTTTTTTTAGGATAAAACCTAAAAGCCGGAGATGGATTTTGTACTGGTGTTATACCTATTTAATATAGAGATCTGTCTGGGATTGCCCTATGAACGGATGAAGGATATTGGGGATGGGATATTCCGGCAATCGGGACTTGGGCCAACAGGCTGTAAGCACATCCGGAGCCTGTTGCCGCACCCCAAGGGAACAGAGATGAGGATGTACGGTAAGTCAGATTTTTGCATCTGGGCTTTCCATTCGACTAATATGTCATTGAGGACTATGACACAGATTCTTGAGAGATGTATTTCTGATTCGTCTGGCGAATCCTGCAAAGGATCAGGCAGCTGCGGGTGGCGGCTATCGGATCGAACCGATGTCGTCGTATCTCTTTTCTATTGTTGCATTAAAAAATACCTGCAGGAGGGTTGGAGATACAGAAAATCTTGCTAACTTTGTTCCTCGATGATCGGAAGGATAGTTGTTCATGATTTTTATTCTTTTTGATAATATAAGGCAGCAGCCATTTTCTCCGAAAATGCGATGGATATAGGTCTGTATGGCATAGGGCGTACGTTTTGGCTGAAAGTTTATTTACTTCGGTAACTTTATGGATTCTAGGGTCTAAGGTTTCATTTTGGATATATGAACCGTTCTTTATGAGGTAAAATGCTTGAATGTTTTTCATATCGAAAAACGGGGCGAAAAAATGAAACTTGTACAAAAGCCATAAAATGGCAGAGGTGTAAAATCAGCAAAATAAAATCAATACCGTTACGATTCTTTAACATTCAGAGGAGCCTAAATGTAACGGCTTTTTTATAAATTTGTAATTAAACCAATTAAAGTTAGCCATCTGTCAAATACTTTTAGAGAGAATAAAAATATAAAACTTAAATATTTTGGATTTATGATGAAACGCATATTAAGTACGGCGCTTATGTTATTGGCTTTCTCAGCTACGGCGATATCGCAAAATATTGCTTTGAAGACCAATGCTTTGTACTGGGCTACCACAACTCCCAATCTTGGATTGGAGGCTTCTGTGGGCAAGAAGAGTACGGTGCAGCTGTTCTACGGCTTGAATCCGTGGAAACAGTCGGGAGGCGACCAGTCCAGTTTGCGCCATTGGGTGGTGATGCCCGAATATCGTTATTGGTTCTGCGAGAGCTTCAATGGCTGGTTCGTTGGTGCCCATCTCATGGGCGGACAGTTTAATGTCAGCAGTGTGGAGCTGCCGTTCGGCGTGTTCCCCGAGCTGAAGGACCATCGCTATGAGGGATGGTTCGCAGGAGGTGGTGTGACAGGCGGATACCAGTGGGTGATGTCGAAGCACTGGAACTTTGAGGCATCCATCGGACTGGGATACGACTACATCAAGTACGACAAGTTCAAGTGTGGCGTATGTGGTGAGAAGGTGAAGTCCTCACACACCAACTATTTCGGTCCCACGAAAGCCGCGCTGAGCCTTATTTACATCTTCTGATTCACAAAAACTAAAAGGTATGAAAAGATTTTCGATATATTGCGCTTGTCTGCTGGCCGCACCGCTGGTGGCGCAGGCACAAGGCACAGGGCCTAAGCTCGCCGACAGAACGGTCACGGTGCAGAATATCAAGGTGGAGAACACCAACCACACCATGGTGGTGGGGCTCGACCTGAACATGGACTCGCTCGACCTGCGGTCCAACATGCGGCTGGTGTTCACACCTATTATTACTAACAACTCCGAGGAGCGGCGGATGCCGCAGATCGTCGTCAACGGACGCAAGTCGGACATCTCCTTCCAGCGGAGAGGGCATAAGGACTTCGCCGACAATGTGGTGGTGGTGAGACGTAAGAACGACACCGAGCAGACCATCCACTACAGTGCCGTCGTGCCCTATGAGGACTGGATGAAAAACTCCAATGTCGTCGTGGCGGAGGATCTCTGCGGATGTGGAGACATACAGGACCAGAACACCGTCGAGCTGAAACGGCTGCGCACCCCCTTCATGCCCTACATGAAGCCGGCGGCAGAGGCACAGAAGACACGGCATGAGGAGGGACGCGCCTTCATCGACTTCCCCGTCGACAAGATCACGCTCTATCCCGAATACCGCAACAACCCGCGCGAGCTGGAGAAGATCGTCGGCACCATCAATCTCGTGAAGAACGACAAGAACACGACCATCACCAATGTCCAGATCCACGGATATGCCTCGCCAGAGTCGCCCTATGAGCACAATGCCTATCTGGCAGAGAACCGTGCCAAGACGCTCAAGGACTATGTGCGCAAGCTCGTCCATCTCGACGACAAGATATTCTCTGTGGCCTCTACGCCTGAGGACTGGGAGGGACTGCGCGAACAGGTCGTGAAGAGCAATCTCGACAACCGTGATGCTATCCTGCAGCTCATCGACGACAAGACGCTGGACATCGACGATAAGGAGTGGAAAATCAAGAGGACCTATCCCACAGACTATCGCTTCATGCTCGACAACTGGTATCCCGCCCTGCGCCACTCCGACTATGTCGTGAGCTACACCGTACGCCCCTTCTCGGTGGAGGAGGCCAAGGAGGTGCTCCGCACCAAGCCGCAGCAGCTCTCGCTCGAGGAGATGTTCATGGTGGCACAGACCTACGAGCCGGGATCGCGCGAGTTCAATGAGGTGATGGAGACGGCCGTGCGCATGTATCCCGACGACCCGACTGCCAACATCAACGCTGCCTGTACACGCATGGAGCAAGGCGACCTTGCAGGAGCCAGGCACTATCTTGACAAGGCTGGCAACTCGCCGCAGGCGCTCCACGCCAAGGGCGTGATGGCTATGCTCGAGGGCAAAAACGAGGAGGCACGCAGACTGCTTAACCAGGCCAAGCAGGCAGGAGCGCAGGGAGTGGACAAAAACCTGCAGATACTCGACATGTAAACATACGAAATATATAATTAACCATAATTTTAATTAATTTACAAGACTATGAACAAATTTAGATTATTACCTATTGCACTGACAGCGTTGGTGCTGGGATCGTGTTCAAGTGAGGACGTCATGGATAATGGTGGACAGGGTCCTGTTGCGCAGGGAGAGAAGGGTTATGTCAGCTTTGCTATCAATCTGCCGACAACACCAAGCACTCGCGCAAATGACGTGTTTGATGATGGAGCAGCGTATGAGTACAATGTAAATGATGCGACTCTGTTGATCTTTAATGGAAATAGTGAGGATGATGCTAAGTTTTATGGAGCATACAATCTTACTTTGGGAAACGCAGAACTTGAGGGTGATGTTGACGATAATATTACAACGACTCACAAGGCCATCGCATCTTTTGTTAAGCCGAGTGGAAATGTGTATGCCTTAGTGATTGTTAACAAGGGTGATGTGCTTACAGGAAGTGAGAAGGATGGATGGCAGCTGAATGATGCTAATTTGACTTCAGGAACGACGTCCTTTAATGATTTCAGAACAGTAGCCCAAACGCTTGGCGTGTCTAGGTTAGCTTCGACGACTGGCAAGGGTAATTTCTTTATGACTAATGCTCCGCTTTATACGCAACCTGGCAATTCAGCAAATCCTACCATCAATGGTACTGGCAAGGCGGTCACGCTTACAGAAATACCTTCGGCTAGTATCTATCCGACGCAATCAGAAGCTGAATCAAAGCCTGCTACAAGCATATATGTGGAAAGAGCTGTTGCCAAGGTGACGGTAAAGGCTGAGGCTGGCAAGGAATCAGGAACTGTAGGTACGGGAACTGTAGGTACGGGAACTATTTCTTATGAATTATCAGGGTGGACACTGGATATTACGAATAAGCAATCCTATATCGTCCGCAATGTGAAAGACGCTTCTTGGTGGGGATATAAGGCTGATGGATCTAATGATTACCGCTTTGTAGGTTTTGCAGAAGTGTCAAACGATGATTTATACCGCACGTATTGGGCATACGATCCCAACTATGGTACTTATAATTCAAGTGCTTTTAATATGTTGCAAGGAACGACGCCTACATCTTTGACAGATGTAGGGGATAATGCCTATTGTCTGGAAAACACATTTAATGTGGCCAATCAGAATCAGAACCAGACAACACGTGTGATAGTTGCTGCTACATTGAAGGGTGGAGAAGATTTCTGTATTCTGAACAACGATAAGACCACTCTCTATTCAAAGGATAATGCTGTTAAAGCAATTAAAGAGGAATATCTGAAGAATTCAACCGTAGTTGCTGCATTGAAAAATCCTGAAACTGGTTTAAAAGATGGATCTGACAATGTTATAGGTGAGGGTGATCTCACGGTTACGTTTAGTCATGGAGAGACTGAAATGACAGAACAACAATTCTTGAATGGAGGTACCAATGCTCTCGGCGGTGACCTGACAGTTGCAAAGATACAAATAAATGATGGAGGTGCAAGCAAATTTAAGGGAGGAAATATCCCTACAGTATTGACACCCGGTGGAGAGGGTAATGCTGACATTATCGCTGCTGTTAATAATGGTAAGAAAGTTTCTTATTACAAAGGCGGTGTTGCTTACTATCCGGTAATGATCAGGCATTTTGATGAAGATCAGACTCCTTGGACTGCAGAAGGTAAAACCGAGTCTTATCCTGACACAGATGGTAAAGCTGAAGCAAATTGGCTTGGCCGTTATGGCGTTCTGCGTAACAACTGGTATGAGATTAATGTTACGGGAATCAAGTCTATCGGTTCTGCCGATGTTCCTGATGTTGACGGAACCCCCGATGATCCTTTGGAGTCGTGGATCTCTGTCGAGATCAACGTCCTCTCTTGGGCTAAGCGTACTCAGAACGTAGATTTGTAAAAAATAGTTTATGATATATTGACTTAGTTTTCAATCAGTGTGCGGCCGGTTTGGGCCGGTCGCACACTATTCTTCAAAAACGAGACAGACACGCAGGCGTTAGGCCTGACAATTAAGCCCGCTCGCCTGGGGCTGAATAAACAAAGAGGCGGGGTGCTGCTGTTCCGGCACAGAGAGAGACGAACAACCGCGGCGACATGGCTGCCAATCAGAATGAGACCATACGAGGCACCTTATATATATTAAGGTAGGCCCACGAGATAATAAATGATCAGCCTCCTGCTGCAATGGCGAGCGGGGGCACCGTGCGAGGGCAGGGATGCTGCACGGATAAGACTATAGAAAAATTAACAAAAAGACATCTATATGCGTATGAAGTATCTTTCTATAAAGCGTCTGGCATGGCTGTGCATGGCAGCTCTGTCGGCACCGGTGTTCACATCGTGCGACATGATGACCGAAGACAGAGAGGACTGTCCGATAGGACTGTATCTCAACTTCAAGTATGACTACAACCTTGAGCGCGCCGACATGTTCAACGACCACGTGGGAGCCGTCGACGTCTACGTGTTCGACCAGGACGGCAAGTACGTCACCAAGCAGTCGGAGGCCAACATCGGCAGCTCGATGCCGCTGGCCGATCCGACCTATACCATGCACATGGATCTTGATCCCGGCAAGTATCAGTTCATCGTGCTGGCCGGACAGAACACCTATGCCGAGCAGATGGAGGCCGGACGGGCCCGCTTCGTCCGCACCGAGCCGCAGAAAGGCGACGACATGAAGACGCTCGACATCCGGCTGGAGACGACACAGCAGGGCAACAATATGCTTCTCGTCGACAACCACGGCCTGCCCCTCGACACGCTGTGGCACGGCATGGAGGTGGAGCCGGTGGAGGTGTATGCCGAGAAGCCTACCTACCACACCATCTCGCTCATGCGCGACACCAAGAAGATCAATGTCACCCTGCGTGAGATTGACGACCCCACACAGATGGACATCAACAACTACGACCTGCGCATCACCGACCGCAACGCACACATCCTGTGGGACAACTCGCTCGACGAGACCGACTGGGTGGTGTACACGCCCCATGCCACATGGAACACCGACGACCGCACGCCGGCCTTTGATGCCAATGGCAATGAGATGGAGGAACTGGGCCATATAGGACATGCCGACTTCATGACCTCGCGCATCCTCTATCACGACGATGCGGCCGACGACGGACGGCTGACCATCACCAACAAGGTGACGGGACAAGAGGTGGCTACCCTCAACCTGCCCGACATCCTCAGTCGCTTGCGTACCAGCGAGGATATCTACCGCTACTCGGCACAGGAGTTTCTCGACCGTGGCTACGACTATCAGCTCGATATCTTCCTCAAGGGCGACCGGCTCGCCTACATCAACATTAGCATCAGCGTGCTGGGATGGAGCAAACGGATACAGTTTGAAGAGCTGTGATCAATATGAATTGCTAACCTAAAAAGAAAATGTCTATGGACAAAGAGATATTACATATGGTAAGGAGCGTCATGGGCTGTATGCTCGTGACGGCTCTTGCGGCCGGCTGTGCGCAGGAGGATATCGGCAACGCTCCGTCGGAGGGAGGCGGCTTGTCGGCTACTTCTTACGTCTCGCTCAGCTTCGCCTCACCGCAAGGCACGCCTACGCGCGCTAATAATCCTACGGGAGGCGAAACGGGCGACGGGCAGGAGACCGGACAAGCTAATGAAAACGCAATAACATCGGCCGTAGCCTTCTTCTATCAGGGAGATAATGGAGTAAACAGCCAAGACAATACACCGATCAAGGCCGTTGTGTCGTTTAATAATATTGGAAATGGCACCGATGAAAATAGTACTGGAGTCGACCGCACCTATACGACATTGCCACAACAGGTGGACCTCGAGAACGGTACCTACAACGTGATCGTGGTGGCAAATCCGGGCGCAGACTGGTGGACAGACCAGTCGCTCACGCTCGATGACGTGCGCAATCATATACAGACCACGGCATGGACAGCCTCAGGCTCTGACTATTCTGACTTCGTAATGACATCAGCAGCCGACGCCACGCTCACGCTTAATTCTAACCCGGAGAGCGATCCTGCAAAGGCTACTGTAAACGTAGAGCGCATGGCTGCAAGGCTCGACTATAAGACAACAGGAACTTATACCTGTACTGACCCGGCATATCCCGGTGCCACCGTTGAGATAACCGGCGCAGCCTTGGTGAACAATCTTACGGCAGGCAGCTATCTGTTGAAGCGCGTGGCTGCCGATGTTAACGATGTGCCGACATATCTCGGTAATGAAACACCAGATGCAGGAGTACAAACTAACTACGTGCTCGACCCGTGGACGGCAGGCAAGACATCAACCAACAACAGCTTTACCATTGGCGGTGAAGCTAATAAAACAGCCGAAGATCTTTATGGAGAATGGTTTGGCAACATCTCGCAAGACCCTAATTATTGGGCTGCTTATGTTCAGCCGGGCACTTCTGTTTCTGACGGATGGTTGCGTATAGGCTATACTCTCGAGAACACTACGGCAGCCGATGCGGCAGGCAGCGACTACAGCACGGGCGTGGTGTTCAAGGCAAAGTTCCATCCGAAGGGCGTGGCAAACTATACCGACGGCGCAACATTCTTCGAACACGGCACAACGCTTTATGCCTCAATGGAAGATATGATGAAAGTGTTTTATGGTAATAAGTTCGATCAGTTAGGCAATATAGCGAACTGCAGTACCTGGGGGGAAGTAAGACAGTTTATTACATCCACATTGCTTAACGACGATCCGTCGGGATATGACAAATATCTTGAAGGCCTGGCTGAGGGTAAAGACGATGCAGATGCTGTTGCAGATGCTGTTGCAGATGCTTCTTCGCTTACATGGAGCAACTATATGCTGAATGAGTGTGGCTATTCAAGAGACGGAAACGGGAAAGTCGTTCTTGACCAGAAGGGTAAGGTCACGCGTATCGCCTTGAAGCCTTACGGAACGCGCACATACGAAGACGCCACATGCTATTACACATGGTGGGTGCGCCACAGCAATGACAATGATGATACAAAGAATGGTATAATGGAGTATGCTATTGTGCGCAACAATATATATAAACTCACGGTCGAAAGCGTCTATTCACTTGGAGATCCTGTACCCGGAGATAAGGGGTTGAGAGTTAAGGTATATGTAAACAACTGGTTGCTGCTCGACCCTGAGACTCTGCCTATGTGATATGACTATTTGTATGAAAAAACATTGACGTTATGAACAAGATAAAACGATACCTATATAAGGCTATGTTCTGGCTGCTGCCATGGCTGTGTGCCGTGCCACTCGCCTCATGTTCGTTCGATGACGACATTGTTGAGAGTCGCGAGAGACCCGCCACGATGCAGCTGAGCATCACGGCCCGTGAGGAAGGCGACCTGAACACAAGGGCAGAAAGCTTTGAAACAGGGCAGGATCATGAATACATGCACAATCTGCTCGTGCTCTTCATACAGGACGGCAAGGTAGTGAAGAAATTCTTGCCTGATTTGAGATATAATGAAGCAGCGCAGGAAGGAAACCTGAAAGAGTGGGTATCCGGAGACTTCACGCTCGATCCGGGCACATACACCGTGTATGCCTTTGCCAACATTGATTCTTATTTTAGTACGGATTGGAGCAGCTTGACAGGTCTGGAAGAGGGAGCTCCTGTAGCATCTTTGGATATCGACAATATCGTGCTTGAAGGCAATCCAGCCTCAAAGCTTGACTTCAGCAATTATTTCATTCCTATGAGTGCAAAGGAGGAAGTAGCCGTCACGTCCGACACACGAAATATCTCTATCGGTCTCGACCGCCTTGTCAGCAAGATAAGGATGAGCATTACGGGCAATGCCGGTACAAAGGTTACGGCCCTGTCGTTCGGCGGATATGCCGACAAGATAACTCTTTTTTCAGATAAGACTTTGGAAGGAGAGGCATACACAACGACAAAGGATATAACTATTCCGGATGGCGGCACTTTGGTAGCTGACGGTACAAGTACAACAGGAACAACAGGAAGACTTATGATTCCAGACTTCTATGTTAATTCTTCGCCTGCTAATCACCCGTTTACCGTGAAAATAAAGACTGTAGAGACAACAGGCATTATTCATGATGCCACTGCCGTTACACAACGCAATGTGCTTCCGCGCAACAGCATCTTCCCGCTTACGCTGCAGCTCAACGACTATGGCCTCGACCTCGAAGCGCAATGTTGGGTAAGTCCGATAGGCAGTCTGCCGGTGGAAGTAACTGTGGGATTCACTCCAGATACTTATGAAATAACAGTGCCCGAAGGATGCCAGTTCGCGTTTACAGTGAAAGGTATAAATATAAACGGAGGAAACACAAGTTATATAACGAATTTAACTGGTACATGGAATATGCCTGACGGCGTCAGTGGCATTGCCTTTGACGGCGCAACAACAGGAGTTACCACGGTTAAGGGCCATGTTACGGCATCTGTCGGCAAGACTGTTGATCTTAGTCTTTTAGTTACGTGGCAGGATAATGGCGCAACTTACAATCGCACATACACCGTTAAACTTACCACGGATGACCTTACAAACTATCCGCTTTACATCAAACAGACGCGTGCATCAGAGTTCGGTCTCGACTATCTGCGTCATGAAATGCTCAATATGTTCAAAAAATAAATAGGAGGACATAAAAAATGAAATATAAGCATAATTTATATACGCTTCTCATCCTCTTCTGTGCAATGTTCGTTGCACAGAATGTGGGCGCGCAGGTGAAAGGGAATCAATATGTCACCTTCAATAAGGTCGCGTTTGGAAATGGCAATAATAATATACAATACATTACATCTTCAGATGCTCTTAATGAAGATGAAAATACTGTGGTGAGTAAGGCTTTTGATGGTAATAATGGGAGTTACTGGAAATCTGAAGTCTCTGCGGCCCCTGCGTATCTAATTTTTGATGTAGGAGATGGCTATCAAAACATAAAGCGCCTTCAGATTTATGTGAGTGATTCAGAGGGATACGCCAAATCATTTAAACTTGAATGTAATTCGTCTTCTGATGCCGCAAGTTCTAATGACTGGCAGACCATCGAGACTATAGAAGATTTTACGACTACTGGTACTCATATACTTTATCCTATTATTCTTACAGGCAGATATGTTAAACTGACTTTTGAGAAAAAAACAGAGCAAGAGCAGATAAATGTTAATGAGGTCTCATTTTATACGGCCTCAGATAATTATATCAACAAGACAATTCAGCATAAGGTTGCGAAATGGTTTGATCTGCGAAGCGGGATATCCGAGGCTGCAAAGGCAATGGATACCTTTGATGATGAGACAAAAATGTTTACGCTTCAGGATGGAACTACAGAGGTTCAGGCGGCACATACTTATTTGGATACGATATATGTGCATAAGGGTACCTCTGTGTCACTTGAGATTCCTGATAAGTTGGGGACTAATACCAGTATTAAGTCTTATCAGCGTTGGTATAGTTTCCGTACGGATGGCACGTATCGTACCAATAATACTGGAGAGAATGATGTATGGGATTTGCTTACTCCGGCAGATGGTATTAGCGGTACTTCCTACCGGTATGCTAACGGCTATGTGGGTTATCCTAAAGGGGCAAATCTGTACAAGGTAGATTTCTATGTACCTACCGACGATGAATTTACAAAGTGGTTTGGTGCAGGCGCTGCCACAACATATGATAATAAATATTATCTGGTAGCTTGTGACGTGTCTTCATACACTGATTATACTGAGAATTTTGATAGGGAGAGTTCTTCAAAATCTTCATTCGATCCTAAAAGCGGCAATCCATACGAACCGACGCTTACGCATCGTGTGCTTTTTTACATCGTAACAGTGGATGGCCGTGAACAAGATGATTCTGATTCTCCTACCTGGACAAACGGTATGGGGCGGTTGGTTGGTAAAGAAAAAGAGTCCTATAAAGGCGGGCCCGGTGATGGTAAAAAGTTTTTGGAAGAATATGATATCTCGTTCCCTTTTACAAGAGTGTCTGATCATACGAAAGAGCTTGTCGCATTATCGAAGGATGTCTGGTCGTATGCCATACCGGGAGTTTCGAAAGATGCCGATAGTGATACATTAAACATATCTTTGCAAGATAACGGGTCTGGAATCACGTTGGCAACAACAAAACTTACAGGAATGACCCGTATTATACAATTTAACTATCCTCATGATAATACTACGGATAATACGCAATATGTGGATGCCAACAACAGTAAGGCGACGATTTATGTCACCAAGACTGTTGGAGGTACGAAGTATAACATAGCCAGATTTAATCTTACCTTCATACGCGATACGAGATTGCTGACGCAAACCCAGTTAGAGCAAATAGAAGATGGGACGATTCAAAATGAAAGTCTGAAATATTATCAGTTCCGTACAGATAAGTATTTGGAGCAGAATTATCAGTTGCTGACGTCGCTTAATTTTGACTACGATCCTGCGGTGGCTGACACGTATGGCTCGCCATCGTTCTATCCGTTCCCACTGGCATGGACCTCTAACTCTTATTCGTTCTATGATGGCGCTAATAATAATGATTTCAAGAGTGGTAATAAATATCCGGAATGGGGATTTTATGCCATTATGAACGATTTTATGGAAGGTGGTCATTGGAATAATGGTACGGCAAATGCCTATGGCAAGCCCCTTCCCGGCAGCAACTACCATATGTATGTTGATGCTTCCGACCGTCCTGGAGTAATCGCCCGCCTGCCGTTCAGGCGCAAGTTGTGCAAGGGCTCGGAGCTGTTTGTCACAGCTTGGGTTAAGAGTGCAGGTTGGGATTCCAATATGGCTGACGCTGGTATGCTTTTCTCTGTCATGGGTGTGAAGACCGACCAAGTCTTGGGGACAGTGTATGAGCCGATCTACCGCCATTCTTCCAGTCAGGTGCGTCGCACGGACTATCTTAGTGGTAAGATGCCCGGAACGGGTAGCGGTACAAATGAATGGATGCAGATGTATTTCTCGTTTGTTATAGATGCGGATGCTGACTATGACTCGTACGTGCTCCAGATAGACAACAACAGTGCATCGACCGGTGAAGGAGATATGTATATCGACGACATACGCGTATATATAGCTACGCCAAGTGCCGAGGTGAAGCAGCTGGATGCCACTTGTACGAACGAACGTACCTTGATGAGTATCAAGCTGGACTGGAATCGTTTGCTCTCGCGTCTTGGTCAAGAGGAAGGCCAGAACAAGATGGAAGCCATTGACTTCTGCTTTATAGACAAGGCAAAGTATGATGATTATCTGGAAGAGAATCCGGGTCGGTTCCAACAGGCGATAGAAAACTCCGTGGTCGAAGTTGGCGACAATACTCCTGGTGGCCCTGGTGGCGGATACAATCAGAAATATAACACGCTGTATTTCAATCTTGATTTTGACAGGAATACAACTTATGATAAACCACATCCTCGTTTGGCCGGTCAAAATGTGGTTGACGGAAAATATTGTTTCTATGGTACGACGGATGAGTTTGGAAATAAGGCATTGGCTGTGGATTTCTATTCAGACTTAACTCCTAACCGTACTTATATGATGCTGATTCAGGTCAATGACGGGAATGAGGCATCCTCGAGTGATTTCCAAGAAAGTATTAATAATGACGAGTGTGGCATAAATACCTCTTTTACCGTTACAGCCCAGACACTGCTTCGTGTCAATGGTGAGGTGGTGGATCCGTCTACGGATTTCTGCGCCGGCCAGATATTCAACTTCTCGGCCCAGGTGCGTGTGCCTAAGCAGGAAGCTGATGGCTCGGAATCTTATACCATAGTAGATAAAGGTGTATATTTCGATTGGTTCTTTGGGACTGAAAAAGAGTATATGCAGGAAGATCCGGACAATGGTGTCTCTTTGGAGCAGGCACTTACCACATTCCGTGAGATCTATCCCGATAATGAAGATCTTACTGGTGTGGTGAGTGGAAAGCAAATTCCGGAGGGCACAACAGAGGAAGTAGAACTGACAGATGCTATGATTAATGTCATAGAGAAATATCTGAATGACAGTGGTGAGGCTGAAGGAGCACACAACCGGTTGGTTCTGCGCAAGGAAAATCTTGATATAACCTTGTTGAACTCGGGACTGAAGTTGGTGATCCAGCCGATACCGATGATCTTCCCTCCGGACGGTACAATCGATAAAGATTCTTGGGCAAAAGTTTGTTGGAATTATGTGCCGCTGGAGTTCAATGTTTCCGGCGATGCTCCGCAGTTGCATGCAGGTTTCAATCCTGTTCAGTACCCGTCGGATGATTTCAATCCCTGCCTGCGTATTGGTCTGGCCCAGATAGCTGAGACAACAGCCGACAAACCGTTGAGAGTGGATCTGCGGGGCGCTAAGTATGTCTCAGAGAAGGCAGCATATATCGGTATGGTTACGGCTACGTCTGCAGAGGTGTACAGCAAGATATATCTTATCGATACCGACGACCCCGCATATAAGAGTAAGTATTTCCCTGAAGGGTTTAGTGAATTCTCGTTGCCTATCGGTTATATAAAGTCATTGCACGCTCAAGAGTATAACTACCCGAGTGAGTTCAATGACTATATGGAAATATATTTTGATACGGAGACGACGCAGTCTAACGACTTCCGGTTCCAGCCCAAGGAAGGATATTACTATACCTTTGCCGTTCACTTTGAGGAGCACGGAGACGAAGGAAGTGATGTCAGCAACGCATGCTTCGGTAGGTTCACGATAAAGATGAAGGTCGTTCCGGAATATCTGGTTTGGCAGGGTAGTTCTACGAGCAACTGGAACAATGATGCCAACTGGAAACGTGCGGATGCGGCGGACATTAAGAATACTGACGGTACTTACGAGACCAATGCAGCAAACACGACGGACAACGGCTTCGTACCAATGCTGTTCTCCAACGTGGTGATGCCAAGAGGCAGCAAGGCTGAGCTCTATATGGCCGGTTATACGTCTAAGGAGGGCAAAGAAGTCTGGGATGGTAAGCGTCCGGATGGTATGGAATCGCCGACAGAGAACATCCAGTATGACCTGATGGCCTACGATAATACCAGCGATAATACGCTCTCTACTCAGCGCTATCGTGTGAACATCTGCCGTGACATCCACTTTGAGCCGGGCGCACAGATGCTGCATGCCGAGCAGCTGCTCTATGACAAGGCATGGACAGACGTGGAGATCACCCCGAGACAGTGGACAGCCGTAAGCACACCGCTGCAGGACGTTGTGGCGGGCGACTGGTATGCTCCTACGGCAACCGGAAGACAAGAGACAGAGTATTTCAAGGATATCAAATTCACTGATGGAGGCTATGATCGCCTGAATCCTGCCGTTTACCAGCGCAGCTGGAGCACAGGGGCAACGATTGTAGAAAAGCCAACCCCCAACACTTCTGTTTCGTTTGATACGGAATGGAGTTCTGCATACAATGATGCGTATGTGCCTTATGTTGCAGGTGGCGGATTCTCAATTCAAGGAATCTTGAATCAGGAGCAACAGCCATCCTCTACAGATAAATTGTTGTTCCGCTTCCCAAAGGCTGATACAAGCTATTATGTAAGTACAGGAACATTGAGCCGAAATAATGCAGGCAAGCTGCTTGTCAGCAATATGGTTAACCGTAGCGATCCGTATACGTATGTTGATCCTGTTGTCGTTCTGGCAATGCTTACTCCGTCTGCTGACGGCAAGTATCTGATGGTAGGTAACCCGTTTATGGCTCCGCTCGATGTTCAGGCATTTGTTGCTGCAAATAACGACGTGCTGGCACAGAAATATTGGATCAGTTCTGGTTTGACGACAACGGCTGTAACTTATGATGGTACGAGATGGTCAGAGGGCACATCTCTTATTCCGCCCTACTCTGTGTTCTACGTTGAGGCTAAGACTCCTTCTACAGCAGGTGTAGAAGTTAAGTTCACTGCTGCTATGCAGAAGTTTGCGACCTCTTCTACGGATGCAGGCTCACAGGCAGCCTCGCTCAAGATAACGGCAGAGGCTGCTGAAGGCTCAAGCAGCGCGGCCGTGCGCTATGCCGCTTCGGCAAGCAACGGCTTCGGCATGGAGGATGCGCAGATGATCAGCGGACTGACAGGCAATGCCAGCAATGCTCCTCAGGTGTACACCGTGGCCGGCAACACGGCAGTGAGCGTCAACCAGCTGAAGGACGCACAGCGCATACCGTTAGGTGTTACGGCAGCCGACGGCTCAGTCGTCACCCTCACGTTCAGTGGTGTGGCAGCCGTCAAGGATGCCGCTCTCTACGACGCCGAGCTGCAGAGCGAGACGCCGCTCCATGAAGGCTATCAGCTCACGGTGAACGGCTCGTCGTATGGCCGCTACTTCCTGATCGGCAAGGGCCCGGGCACGACGACCGGCATCAGCGACGTCGAGACGGACGACAACGTGAGCGTCAGCTCGATCCTCCCGCGTCAGATCGTGGTGACATCCGATGCGGAGCTTCGTTCAGTGAGCGTATGGTCGGTGAGCGGCGCACTGCTGAAGAAGGCTACGCTCAACGGCGACTACACCTGCACGCTGAACAATGTCGACAGCGATGTGGTGGTCGTACGCACGGAGACCGCGAACGGCACACTGATGACGAAGCTCAGAGTGCGGTAATTGACCGACAAGACATATACGAGAAACGGGGATATCCATGCGGATGTCCCCGTTTTTTTGGTACGCTCGGCATGAGTATTAGCTAA
>HF988486.1 GCA_000431975.1 Prevotella sp. CAG:924
CCTGCTGTCGTCCCAGCTCTTTGCTCCCGCTCAGAATTTCTGACGAGCTACACCCCATACCAGGCAGAGATCTCACAGGGTACACTCCACTATATCTTCGAATTCCAGACGATGATGTCACGTCTCACAGGCATGCCCGTAAGCAATGCCTCTCTCTACGATGGCGCGACAGCTACAGCAGAAGCCATGATGATGGCCTGCGCCAACTCAAAGAAGAGCAATCGTGTAGTTGTGTCTGACACACTGGATCCGAAAATCATCGACGTGATGCGCACTTACGCGCACTGGCATGGTACTGAACTCGTTGTAGTCGCAAGCAAGAATGGCGTTTCAGATAAAGAAGCACTTGTTGCCGCGATGGAGGACGGCTGTGCCGGTCTGCTCGTACAGCAGCCCAACTACTATGGCATCGTTGAAGACTATAGTGGCTTGGCAGAAGCCTGCCATCAACACAAGGCCCTGATGATGATGAACTGCAATCCCGCCGACCTTGCCTTGCTGAAGACACCGGCTGAATGGGGTGCAGACGTAGTCGTCGGTGAGGCACAGAGCCTCGGTCTGCCCATGGCATGGGGAGGTCCTTATCTTGGATATATGTGCGTTACTGAGAAGCTCATGCGTAAGATGCCCGGACGAATTGTTGGACAGACAACAGATGGAGAAGGCCATCGCACCTTTGTCCTTACCCTCCAGGCACGCGAGCAGCATATCCGCCGTCAGCGCGCCACATCAAACATTTGCTCAAACGAGAGCCTCATGGCTCTATGGGTGACCATCTATCTCTCTCTGCTCGGCAAGCAAGGTCTCTGCGAGGTGCAACAGCGCGGTGTCGATGGTGCACATTATCTGCACGACCAGCTCATCGCCACCGGTCATTTCACCGATGCTTTTCCTGGAACACAATTCTTCAACGAGTTCTGCCTTCACTATGATGGTGACCTGAAAGCACTTCAGCAGCGATGGAACGACCATGGTCTCTTAGGCGGCGTTGCACTCGACGATCATACTGTCATGATAGCCGTCACAGAGAAGCGTACCAAAGAGGAAATGGACGAACTGGTAAAATTAGCCAATAAATAAGGTTACGTAGGACGGTCCGACAAAAGACCTCCTATACCTCCAATACCATTACAAAAATGAATAGCAAGATATACAATAAGCTTATCTTTGAGTTGAGCAAAGAGGGACGTGTAGGATATTCGCTGCCGGATGCTGAAGTGCCCCGTCACGAGTTGCCTGCAGATATGAAGCGCAAGGAGCCCGCACAACTTCCCGAATGCGATGAGCTGACAGTAGTACGCCACTATACCAATCATAGCGGCAACAACTTCGGCGTAGACAACGGTCTCTATCCTTTGGGATCATGCACCATGAAGTACAACCCGAAAATCAACGATGAGATAGCCGCTATGCCTGCTTTCACCGATCTGCATCCGTTACAGCCAGCAGAAACAGTGAACGGAGCCCGCAAAGCGACAGAAGACCTGCGAAAGGCCCTTTCCTCCATTACCGGAATGGCCGACTTCACCCTCCGTCCCTGTGCTGGGGCTCACGGTGAACTGACCGGACTGATGATCATCCGCGCTTATCACGAGAGCCGCGGTGACATTAAGCGTACTAAGGTGATCGTACCCGACTCAGCACATGGTACCAACCCTGCTTCGGCAGCTGTAGCCGGTCTGGAAGTAGTAGAGGTGAAAAGCCTCGCCGATGGAACTGTCGATATTGAGGACCTGAAAAAGCATCTCGACGATACTGTCGCTGCCATGATGATGACCAATCCTAATACGTTGGGACTCTTCGAGCATAACATTCTCGAGATCGTAAGCCTTGTGCACAAGTACGGAGGACTGATGTACTATGATGGTGCCAACCTCAATCCGTTATTGGGCGTTTGTCGCCCCGGAGATATGGGATTCGACGTGATGCACATCAACTTACACAAGACATTCTCTACACCTCATGGCGGCGGCGGTCCCGGCAGCGGTCCTGTAGGTGTACGCGAAGGACTGCAGCAGTTCTTCCCCCATGTAAATCCCTATCATGGCAACTTCCTCGTAGAGCTGCGCGCCCTCAGCTACATCCTCAGTTGCGGACGTGAAGGCCTCGACTGGGTTGGAAAACTCGCTACGCTCAATGCCACCTACGTGAAAGAAAGTCTGAAGAACGACTATGAACTGCCGATCACTGGTCTGTCAAAGCATGAGTTCGTATTTAACGGTCTGAAAGATAAATCGACAGGTGTGACGACACTCGATATTGCCAAGCGTCTGCTCGACTTCGGTTATCATGCTCCTACGATCTATTTCCCGCTTCTCTTCCATGAGGCAATGATGATCGAACCGACAGAGAATGAAAGTAAGGAGACGCTCGACGGCTTCATCGAAGTGATGCACAAGATCGCACTTGAGGCCCGGACTAATCCCGAAATGGTGAAGAGTGCTCCTCACAACACCCCCATCTCACGTTGTGATGATGTGAAGGCTGCTAAGGAACCTGTTTTAGTGTTTAGCGATAAGTAACATGACAACGGATCTTTTGATTATCGGCGGCGGACCCGGCGGCTATAAAGCTGCCGAGTATGCCGCCAGAAAAGGGTTAAAGGTGGTGCTGGCCGAGCGTGCAAAGCTCGGAGGCACCTGCCTGAACTGCGGTTGCATCCCGACAAAGAGCCTGCTCCACGATGCCGCTAAAGAGAAAAGCCGCCAGGACATACAGCCTGCCCCAGATTCTCTCCAGCAAGCCTTTGCTGCTGCCATAGCACGCAAGGATCAGGTCGTAGCCGGACTGACAACCGGTGTGGAAGGTCTGATGCAACATGCTGGTGTTACCGTTGTTCATGGCGAGGCACAGTTCATCAATAGTCATGAGGTACAGGTCGGTGAAGAAAAGATCGAGGCTCAGGACATCATCATCGCTACAGGCTCTCAGCCCAAGATGTTGCGTTTGGAGGCCGGCGATACCTCTAAAGTGATGACTTCGGAGGAACTGCTCTCCTGCACTGTCCTTCCTCATACACTATGTATCATTGGTGCTGGTGTCATCGGTCTTGAAATGGCTTCTATCTTCGCAGACTTTGGATGTGAGGTGACTATCGTAGAATACATGAAGGAATGTCTTTCTACAATGGATCAGGAGATTGCCCGCCGTGTGCGTCGTCTGCTGGAGAAGCAGCAAGGCATCAAAATGATTCTGCAGGCCGGCGTCACCCGTATTGACAACAATACCGTTTACTATAATGACTTGAAGCGTCAGAAAGCCGCATCAATAGAGGCCGACGCTATTCTCATGGCCGTTGGTCGAGCCCCTCAGCTTGACGGACTCCATCTGGAGACTGCCGGGGTCGCCACTACGCCTAAGGGTATCACTGTAGACGACAATATGCGGACGTCGGTAGACCATATTTATGCCATCGGTGATGTCAATGGCCGCACATTACTGGCCCATGCGGCTACGTTTCAAGGCTATCACGCTGTCAATGCCATCCTCGGCATCAACGATTCCATTGATTTGAATGTTATTCCCGCTGCCGTCTTCACTCATCCAGAGATTGCATCAGTAGGACAGACAGAAGAAGCCCTCAAAGCTGTAGGAAAGGAATATACCGTCCACAAGGCCACTTATCGCAGCAATGGCCGGGCACAGGCAATGGAAGAAACTGAAGGACTAGTGAAGATCCTTACCGACAGCGAAGGCTATATTCTCGGCTGTCACATCTATGGCGCTGAAGCATCAGCCATGGTACAGGAAATAGCAGTCCTGATGACTCTCAAGCAGCCTTTGACCCGACTGAAAGAGATCGTACATATTCACCCTACCCTCAGTGAAATCCTTTTGGATACAGCTGAATAATAGCAGAGAATATGACGTGAAGATTCATATAAAATTTCATCTACATCTCGATCCAATAAGACACTGTAATGGATAATGACTAGAATCTCATAGATCTAGAGATGATCAATAGAGAAACACTCCCCTATTTTGGTCGTGAACATAAAAATCAAGATCAAAATAGGGGAATTTCATATTTCTACTTGTGTTAGCATTTTATACGGCAAATCAAGTCCGCTACTTATACACATCATTTTGAAGAGATTGTGTTTCACTGAGTGTGTCTGAATCAAGTCTGCTTTAGGAGTAATGATACAAGGTTAATGGATATTTTATATCTTATGTCAAAATCATTATTTTTTTGTTTATCCGGACAACAAAAACGGACTCTGCAGGGGACCGTTCTTCAGCAATATGGCAGTTCCCATACTAACAGCCAAAGATTTTAGAAGGGCGTCATGAGGGCGACCTTTTTTGGCTCACCCGATGAATATGGGGGATTGTTTAGCT
>HF988487.1 GCA_000431975.1 Prevotella sp. CAG:924
TTAACTTTGCATCATCACTTCTAAGGCAAACTGGACTCAGACACACTCTGTGAAACACTACCGAATAAAAAAGATATTTCTATAAAATTTGATCTATAAGCCCAAGATTCTTGTCCTATATCATTGTCATGCCGAATAAAATTAATATATTTGCACAAAATCATACATGTGTGATTATGAGCAACAGCAAAGATTTTATAAACAGAACAAGTGAGTACATTCGTTTCATGTCAAATGAAGATGTATGTCTCGTTCCGATAGACATTGCCGATGTTGATAAATTGTCTGGCTAGCGCCGTCCCGCTGGTTTCATCCAGTGTATCGAATAATTTTATCATGCCAACTCCTCTTCAAGCTCTTGCTGGTCTTTTACATATTCTATCATTGATTCGTCGGCATCCATGACTTCAAGCATCGTTATGGGAGAAATGACATTTGTCCCCTTTTCTCTATGGTATGCCTCTTTCCAAGCCTTATCATGCGACTTGTTTTTTAGTTGATTAAAGGTCAAATGAGCGTTTTCTTTAATAGAATCATCTATGGCCTCTTTTTCTGACTGTGATATATAATTCATATTGGCTGAAGTCTGGGGAAGAAGCACATTGGGAGCATCATTACCTGCAAATCTTACCTTCTCCGTTAATAAATCAGCCAAGACCGTACCTCTCGCATTCGTTCCTTTTACAGCATCATACAGCATCGTTGGCACCGGACCATAATCCATTGCACAAAGCGGGTCGGATAATATCCGATGTCCCCACTTTGCCAAATGCTTCATTTCAGCAAAATAGATGATTTTAAACAAATGATAAAAATCAATACCACCTGTCTCATTGAGAATATACAATACGACCTCTATAGTCTTCTGTTGCTCGAATTTGTTCATAATCATCTGGTTGTCATATATCTACAAATATACAGATTGTTTTTGTTTTATCAAAATATTGAAGTTTAAATTTTCAAAAACAGCCCTCTGCCCATTTGCCTAATGCAATCGTTAGAAACATAACATCATCAACAATGGCCATCCACGCAATGCCAATACCACTCAGGCAGGATGTGCCTCTCATACGTTCCTACCCATCTAGACATATTTTTTCTTCGTGCAGGGCATCAATTCCCCATCATGATTTTCCCATGTCTCCGTTCCCCTTTCAGTATCTCATACACATAAGCCGAGCTCTCGATATACAGTCCGGTTTTCTCATCCGACAGTTTTGCGAAGGTCTCGGAGTCATAGAACGCTTTGAGGGCCGTCGCCAGGTCATATCCGTTATCTTCCATCAGATAGGCAATGATATCTTTGGTTATGCCTTCTACCAGATATTGCATCCGTTTATTCATATTCTATGTAAGTATTTAATGGCCTTTGCCGAGTGGAACAAATATTGTGATGAAACCTTTTTGTATTTCAGTCCGTTCACGAGCGTGGGCAGATCGATGATGCCATCGTTAAAATTACGGAAGAGGGTTGCTATGGTGTCATCAGCGACCGGCCCTATCACGATGTCAAAACAGTGCGTAGGTTGCCGGCTGTTCCTGCTGCGGTTGGCCAGAACGAACAAAGCCCATTCTTTATCCGGATTCTCAAACGTCTTGACCGAGAGTGTATGGAGGGCAGCCTCATCAAACTCAAACTCCGTCACCGTGGGCTCACCGCCATAGATCGCCGCTGTGCGGCCGGCCATTTTCTCCGCTTGCTCCTTGATCTCTGTCAGGTAAAAGCCCCGTCCGAAATCCTTATAAGGCTTGCATTTCGACAGGTCGATATTCTCAAATCATATTCGAGCCGTGGTATAGTCTCATCGGATATCCCCTCCATTGTTTAGACACACCTGTGTAAGATCTTCAACACTGTCATTGAATGAAAGCAAGTGCTCTGCATCATAATGTTCCTTTAGAAAGTCTATGCCCCTAAAGCGTATCAGATAATTGTTTGCCTCACGGACGGGGATGCTGTGCATCTTGGCAAAATCATTGATGGCGGCGACAGTATAGGCGATCACGTTTTTGTCTATCGTCTGCGTACCCCTCACGCCGACCGACGCCGGCCTGCCGGGAGCATCGGGCACCTTTCTTGCAGCCCCTTTCCCCGTCTTAAAGAGTCGGTTCCTGTCCCTCCGTTCTTCCAGCCGCTCCCGGGCAAGTCCCATGCCGACATGCCTCTCACCCTTTCGTGGCCCAATATGTCTTGTTTCCTTTTTCATACCCGATCTTTTCTATGTGGACAAATATACAACAAAGTTTTCAAAACAAGAACTTGTCATATATAAATTATTTGTTTTCCTCCCTCTTCCGTCGGCAACCGCTTACTCCCAGGACGCACCGCGGTGCGTCCCTACCTGTCAATACCAGTAACGAACAGATTCTTTTAACCCAAATCGGTTATTAAGACATGTGTGTTTTCGTGATCTCGTTTGTAATTCATTAATATTCAATATTTTGTAAAAGCAATCTTCTAATGGTCAATTTGGGCTTAACGACCACCGAAAGGGGAGGATGCTATCCCTCGTCTTCGTCCTTATCTTCATCCTCGTCCCTGTATAATTCTATCGGCAGATACATTCTTCTTGTACTTTCTGTTATATCCGAGTTTGTCTGATTGGTGAAGCCGTTGCTGGCGTAGAATTTGTTAGTCCTCCGATTGTTCAGTGAGTCCACTGTGATAAACTGACATCCTGAACCTTTATAAGCAATGAAAGTACTCAAGATAAAGTCCAATATCTGCTTACCGATTCCTCTTGACTGCATATCCTTTCTCACTCCCAAGTGGCCGATATTCACAGCCGGGAAAGAGGTCTGCTTTTCAAAGATTGATCTATATTCTTCCGGCATTTTATTAGCTGCTTCTTCGATGAAATCAGCTTTGTCTTCTGAATTGCCTAAAATGACAGCATCGTTTGTTAATGTGAAGACGGCAACTATTTCGTTATTCGTCTTATTTCTTGCACAATACGATGAGACATAGTGGTATTTAGAACAGATTAATATCTCATTGTGGAAGAAATCATCAAGTGTATCATCACCGCAAGAAAAAGAGGACAACTCTTCGTTGTCCTCTTCCTTTAGTCTTTCTATGAATATTTCAATATTCGAGAATTGCATTTTTGCCTCCACTGTTACGAATAATGTTGTCGTAGACACCTTTCATTCTTGCCAGTCTTTGCCTTACTTCAGCTTTTTGCTCTGGTGTAATATTTTTAGATACACACCGTGCAAAATTTTCTCTGAATGCCTTTATTTCTTCAGGCGTCATTGTCGGATTTGGAACTGTATGTATCATTTCTAATTGAATTTTAAGTACTAAACCTATGCAAAGATAAGAAATAAAACCGGATTGTCTATATACGGACGAGTATAAAACGCTTTATATTTAAAATGTTTAACAGACCATCGCCGTCCCATACATCTATACAAATACCGTCGGAATGTCACAAAGCCCAATAGTCCTCACACATCCGATCCCCTCCGGACGCACCGCGGTGCGTCCCTACCTGTCAAGACCCTGTAACGGCCGTGTAGCCGAAATGAATACGCATGGAATAAGGTATTGGCGCCTATTGCCTCCCGCGGCATCCAACAATATATTAAGCCGTCAAGGAAGGTCGGAGGAGACGCGGGCTACTCCGGCTGCGCCAACAGGGAGTACTGCAAGGAGAGAGGGATACATA
>HF988488.1 GCA_000431975.1 Prevotella sp. CAG:924
TACTCGTTTGCCGTTGAGCATAATGCTCGTTTGCCGTTGAGCATAATACTACTTTGCCAAGCAGCATAATGGATAGAGACGGAAACAAATGATAAGGCCGCATCCAAGGGAGTCTTCCCTATGGATGCGGCCTTTATTTTGTATGGGACTAAGCGGTTTTGGGCTTACAGTCCACGAGCCTTCCAGATCAGTTCCTTGGCGGCATTGATCTCCTGCAGTTTCTTCTCGGCAGCCCTGCGCACATCCTCACCGAGCGTGGCCACACGGTCGGGGTGGTTCTTCAATGCGACGGCACGGTAGGCAGCCTTCACTTCGGCATCGGTGGCCGAGGGACTGACACCGAGAATCTTGTAGGCGGCATCGAGGTTTGTGCCACCATCGTGGAGATTGACAATCGACTCGATGTCGGCCGCACTGATGCCCATGGCGGCACCACACTCGCGCAGCGCACGTTCTTCCTCACCGGACACACTGCCGTCGGCCTTGGCAATCTCCATCAGGAAAGCGAGGAGCTGCAGGCGGGCCTCATAGTTCAAGAGCTGTGAAAGCTGACGGCAGGAGCTCATCACGGCACTGCGGTATTCGTTCATGCCCAACTCGCGCTGCTTCTTGAACAGCTCGTCGAGGATGCGCTCACCATCGATCTGTGCCTGGTCACCGAAGTTGGTGCGGAGCCAGCGGCGCACAAGCTCCATCTCGGAATGCATGATGCGTCCGTCGGCCTTGATGATATACGAGGCGAGCACCAGCAATGAGAAACGGAAGGTGTCGCGATAGCCCTGAGCGTTGTATCCGCCATCCCGATTGTCTTCTTGCCAGGTTGACCTGTTGTCCGATGCCGCATTGTCACGGTCGGACATCTTTTCTACTAATGTGCCGAACACCCAGCCGGCAATTGCTCCGAGCGGACCGCCGGTAAACAGACCGATGGCTCCGCCTATCCATTTAAATATTGACATGCTGCAAAATTATAAAAAAATCTCGCGATGCGGGGCATTATCCAACATAATTTTAGTAACTTTGCAGCAAAATAAATATTTAGAAACATCAACTATGAATATTGCAATCGCATTGATCGTGTTCTTCGTGCTGGCCCTTATCTGCTGGGGCATCGCCGAACTGAATTATAAGGGATTCTCCTATAAGGAGGACGTTCCCCATCATCCGGACCCAACGGCCCACCACAATGATGGCAGGGAGCTGAACATCCGTGACATTATGCGCGACAACAGCACACGTGGTTTCAACGCCGTTCCTTCCTCTCCTGAGGACGCCAAGTAAAAGACGGACGACGAAGATCGGAACAAGATCCGCTTACCCATAAAAGGCCGCACAGGGCATCATGCCGTGTGCGGCCTTTTTGCGGTATGCTCGGC
>HF988489.1 GCA_000431975.1 Prevotella sp. CAG:924
AGCTAAACAATCCCCCATATTCATCGGGTGAGCCTGAATAGCATCCTTGCAGCGCTCCGACAAGGTGGATACCGTCATTGTGAGACCATGATAACCACCTTGCCGCCCCGTCCATAATTGCCGGAAGCGGCAACGCTCCCTCCTTATTCCTAAAATCACTGTTGGACGAGCCGACGCCGGAGGAAGAATCCCTTCGTCGCTACAAAGAAAAGCACCGTGCCGAAGATCTGCATGGCCGCCATGGCCCAGAAGGCCGACGCGTAGCCGAAGTGCTCGGCAAAGACACCACCCAGCAGGATGCCTATACCCTGTCCGAGATCCCACATCGTCAGGATCGTCGATGTGGCCGTACCCCGTTCATAATGGTGAGCCACGCCAATGATCATATTCATGAAGGCCGGCCACATGTGACCGTTGCCCAGGCCGATGAGGAACGCGGAGGCATAATAGGCCGGCATCGTCGGCGAAGCGATGAACAGCGTGTAGCCGATAGACGACAGGATGACGCCTTCGGCAGCATTGTGTGTCAGCCGTCCATCACGCAGCGACTTGCTGCCCTGCAGACGGGAAAGGATCAGTCCGACCGACAGCAAGGCAAAATAAGCGCCCGTGCCGCCCGTGATCCCCAGCCGCTCCTTGCCATAGATAGCCAGATAGTTGGACATCAGTCCCCAGCAAAATCCAAAGCAGACGACATTCAGTCCGATGAGCCATCCCCGCGTGAGGAAGAAACGGTCGAGCGAGATCGGCTGCTTGTTCTTGACGATCTCCTTCTGAGGAATCTGAATGCGCATATTGACCACCAGTCCCAGCAGTGCCACCAGGAATGCCAGCCAGAAGAGGACATGAAAATTGTGCGTGTAATGATAGATGAACACACCGGCCGTCGGCGCGATGGCCGAAGCGAGGTTGTTGCTCAAGCCGTAATAGCCGATGCCCTCATTGCGGCGACTGGAAGGCAGCACATCGATCGCCACTGTGTTATTGCTCACCGTAGACGCTCCAAAAGGTGCGCCATGCAGGGTACGCACAATGGCAAAGAGCAACAGCGAGGCCGCCATCAGATAACTGGCAAAGAAAAGGGCATTGACCGTCAGACAGACGAGCAGCACCTTCTTGCGGTTGAAACTGTCGATCATGAATCCGCTGAAGGGACGGATGACCAGGGCGGCGATCGTATAACCGAAAAGCACAAAGCCGATCATATCCTTCGTGGCATGGAAGCTTTCACTGAGATAGATGGGCAGGAGCGGCGTGAGCAAATAAAAGGCGAAATACATGGTGAAATTAGCCACCATCGCACGGTTATAGTTCGCATTCCAGAGTTTCTCTTGTTTTAACTTTTCTGCTTCCATAATTTCTGTCATTGATGTCCTTATGTCCTTGATACACATAACAACCGCGTGGCAAACGTCGCGCAGGCTCATTGCTTCTGCCGGGGAGATGCCACCTCTACATTGGAACGGGAAGACAAGAGAGCCCGGTAAGGCATGACAAAAATACGGATAAAAATCGGAACACAGACACCTTCCCCATGATTTTTTCCAACGATCTGCCAATTTACCACGCAGGCCGACCTGCCAAAGAATATTCCTGCAGGCGGATCAGTCACGACAAAAAGGAATGTGACCTCCACATTCACTTGCATATTATGACCGCCTCACAACCATACGAACAGCCCAATGATCAGAAAAAAGTAATATGCCCAGCGTAAAAAATCCATATCATACAACCATCGAGCATATTCCGTCTATAGAAGTCGCCATTCACTATCAGAATGTATATTCCGACAAAAGCAGCCACATCCTTCCCGACCTTCACCAACATTGCCTGAAAGCCATACGGTCTAATCCCTCTGCCTGAACTCATGTGGTGTCATGCCGGTTATACGTTTGAAAAACTTACAGAAAAAGCTCGGATTGGGGAAATTCAGATCCTCGGCTATCTGTGCAATCGGAATATTCTCATACTTCAGCATTATCTTTGCATTGGTAATCAGCGCACGGTCAATCCATTCCTTGGCCGTGATGCCACTCGTCTCCTTTATCACTACCCCGAGATAGCGCGGCGTGACACACATCCTATCTGCATAGAACGACAGGGAATGGCCGCTCTTACTGTAAGTGCTGACCAACTGTATAAACCTGTCGAACATCATCCTGTTGTGCGGTTTCTTATAGTCGTTGTCGCTGCTGTGCCTGTTTTTCAGATAGTCGTAATAATGGAGCAATGAGTAGATAATACCGTCAACAGCCTCGGCAGGACTGTTTTTCTGCCGGGCTATCTCCCATGCCGACTGGAACATCCGGTCTATGATGCCGATATCCCGTAGTTCAGGGGTTGCGATAAAGTTATAAGCATTGCGCTTATATTCGGCGGGGATCCTTTCCTTGAATGTCAGATTCATCTTCTCATTGCCCACCATCATTCCACACAATTCAAAATCCTCGGAGAAATTATTGACCTGTATGATACTGCCCGAACCGATGAAGGCGATCATATCCTTCCTCAATGTGTAGTCCATAAGGTTGACCGTCACTTTCGCCTCCCCTTTCTTTATCAGTGCCAGCCGGCAATCCTCTATAATATAAGGAGTGCCCGACCGCAGCAACTTGGCAAAGAGCTTATGTCCTGTCCGCAGCATTCCGATGTCCCTGCCGATGATCTGCAGATTATTCTTTTGCTCATCGATATTTCCAATCATCGCCCTGATCTCAGAAAACGAGAAACGTTCCGGATACATACTGTTTGTCTTCATAAACGCCTTTTTTGTATGCAAAAATATGAAAAATGCGAAATAAAGACAATAAGAAACTCCTTATACAGCCCTTCTTACGATATTTTAAGTACAAAAGGAACATTTTTAGACTTTATCGGATAAGGTCACCAGACTGATTATTTCCTACCTTTGCACTGTAACACCATCAACCGTCCGGTCATGTCGCCGGGTGTGGTGTCTCAAATAGTCCGAGAAAGAAAATAATCATGATATGAAACGTATTTTAGTCTTCATCATGCTGGCCGCTACAGTGATGCCCGTCTTCGCCCAGATCACCCTGAGTGAGTGCAGATCGCTTGCCCGCGCCAACTATCCGCTCATCAAGCGATTCCGTCTGGTGGAACAAAGCCGCTCGTTATCGCTCAGCAACGCTTCCAAGGCATGGCTGCCACAAATATCACTCAATGCCAGGGCATCCTATCAAAGTGATGTGACACAAATTCCCATCGACCTTCCCGGCACCGACCTGCATCCGTTGTCGAAAGACCAATACGATGTCAGTGTACATGTCAGTCAACAGATCTATGACGGCGGTGCCGTCAGGGCATCCAGACAAGTCACCAATGCCCGCAACGATGTCGAGCGTGAGAAAGTCAATGTAGCCCTTTATGATGTATATGAGCGCATCGACCAGCTCTTCTTCGGCATACTGCTGCTCGATGAGCAGATCCGTCAGGTGCGCCTCCTTCAAGACGACCTGTCGCTCAGCCTGCAGTCGGTAAGCGGCATGGTACGCGGAGGCATTGCCAACCAAACCGATATCGATGCCGTCAAGGTAGAACAGGTAAAAGCCGCCCAGACGGAAACCGGCCTGGTCACCTCGCGTGCCACCTATCTGAAGATGCTCTCCACATTCATCGGCAAAATGCTCGACGACAGCGTGCAGCTCGTACGCCCTGCCGAAGGAGATCTCACCGGAATGGTGAACAACCGACCCGAACTTGCTCTCTACAATGCCCAAGACCGGCTGCTCGACCAACAGCGCAAGACCCTTGACACCTACCTCCGTCCACATATAAGCTTGTTTCTACAAGGCGGATACGGCAATCCGGCACTCAACATGCTCAAAAATAGTTTCGATGCCTACTATAAAATAGGAGCGACACTCACATGGAACATCGGAAGCCTGTACACCCGTGCCAACGACAAGCGCAAGATCGAGACCGACCGCCTCAGCATCCGTGCCGAGCGCGAGGCATTCCTCTTCAACACCGGACTGCAAAGCGAACTGCAACGCGGCAACATTGAAAGCCTGCACAAACAGATAGCTCAAGACGATGAAATCATCGCCCTGCGTCAAGGCATACGCGCCAAGGCCGACACGAAAGTGGCCAACGGTACGGAGACCGTCAATGAGATGCTGCGCGACATCAATGCCGTAAGTGAGGCTAAGCTGGCGAAAGCCTTCCACGAGATACAACTTCTACAGGAAACATACAAACTGAAAAACATAAACAACTTCTAGCATGACAAAGAAACTTCCGCTCATACTCCTGTCCGTGGTCCTCGCGGCATGCTCGTCGGGCGATCCCGACTATGATGCCACAGGCATGTTTGAGGCCACTGAGATCATCGTTTCCGCCGAGGGGAACGGCCGGCTGCTCTCTTTCGGCATCGAGGAAGGCGACCGGCTGCAAGCCGGCAGCCAGGTGGGACTCATCGACACCGTGCAACTTCAGTTGCGGGCCATGCAGCTCGGTGCCACCAAAGACATGTATGCCACCCAACGCCCTGACATCGAGACACAGATCGCCGCCACGCGACAGGAACTGGCCAAGGCCGAGGAAGAGCAACGGCGCTATGAGGCGCTGGTGAAAGACAATGCCGCCAACCGTAAGATGCTGGATGACGCCATAAGCAACGTACGCGTCCTCCGCCGCCGTCTTGCCGCCCAGCAGTCGTCGCTCGGCAAGAGCACAAACAGCCTCAACCGTCAGATGACTGCCACCGAGATACAGAGACGACAAGTAATCGACCAGCTGCGCAAGTGTCATGTGACGTCACCCATCAGCGGTACGGTGCTTGAGAAATATGCTGAGGCCGGTGAATATGCCACGACGGGCAAGCCCTTGTTCAAGATCGCCGACGTGGACGATATGAAGCTACGGGCCTATGTCACCGCCGACTGGCTCAATGCGATAAGGATCGGGCAGAAGGTAAAGGTGTACGCCGACGAAGGCAAGGACAGACGACGCGCCTATCCGGGCACCGTCACATGGATATCCGACAAGGCCGAGTTCACTCCCAAGACCATCCAGACGCGCGACGAACGCTCAAACCTCGTCTATGCCGTGAAGATCTCGGTCAGGAACACCGACCACCTTATTAAAATAGGTATGTATGGTGACGTCCAATTCTGAGATCAAGGGGATTGTCCAGGCCGAGGGCCTCTGCAAGAGATACGGCAAGACCATGGTCGTCCGCCATCTCTCCTTCAGTGTTGACGAGGGAGAGATCTATGGCATCATCGGACCCGACGGTGCCGGCAAGACCACACTCTTCCGCATCCTGACCACCCTTCTCCTTCCCGACGACGGCAGGGCGAGCATCGACGGACTCGATGCCGTGGCCGACTACCGGTCTGTACGCCGCCGCATCGGCTACATGCCCGGCCGCTTCTCGCTCTATCAGGACCTAACGGTAGAAGAGAACCTCAGCTTCTTCGCATCGGTGTTCAACACGTCCATTCAGGAGAACTATGACATGATAGCCGACATCTACCGTCAGATAGAGCCGTTCAAGAACCGTAGGGCCGGCCGTCTCTCCGGTGGAATGAAGCAGAAGCTCGCGCTCTGCTGTGCCCTGATACACGCTCCCCGCGTGCTGTTCCTCGATGAGCCGACGACAGGCGTCGACCCTGTGTCGCGCCGTGAGTTCTGGACGATGCTGAAAAAGCTGCGTCATGACCACCGTCTGACGGTGTTGGTGTCCACACCCTATATGGACGAGGCATCGTGGTGCGACCGCATATCGCTGATGCAAGCCGGCCAGTTCATGCAGACCAACACGCCACATGGCATCGTCAAGGCTTATGCTGCCCGGCTGTTTGCCGTCAGGGCTGCCGACATGCACCGGCTCATGACCGGTCTGAGAGCCTGTCCGCTTGTAGCGACATCGTTCTCCTTCGGCACCACCTGCCACGTGACGCTCGCTTCCGAGGCTACCCCTGACGATCTGCGTTCCTGGCTCACCGGACACGACTATCAAGAAGTAGACATCAGTGCGATCACCCCCTCGGTGGAAGACTGCTTCATGGCACTAATGCAAACATCAGAGAAATGACAGACGAAAACGTTATCACAGCCGAGAACCTCACGAAACGCTTCGGTGACTTCGTGGCCACCGACCATATCTCCTTCAGCGTCAGACGCGGTGAGATCTTCGGCTTCCTAGGAGCCAACGGAGCCGGCAAGACGACAGCCATGCGCATGCTCTGCGGTCTCAGCCGTCCTTCAGAGGGCCGTGCCACAGTGGCAGGCTTCGATGTCGCAACCCAGTCTGAGCAGGTAAAGCGCCACATAGGCTACATGAGCCAGAAGTTCTCGCTCTACGACGATCTCACCGTGAAAGAGAACATGCGCCTTTTCGGCGGCATCTATGGCATGGGGCACCGGCAGATCACCGTACGTACGGAGGCCATGCTTGCCGAACTCAGGCTGCACGATGAGCGCGACACGCTGGTGGGATCGCTGCCGTTGGGATGGAAGCAGAAGCTGGCCTTTGCCCTCGCCATCTTCCATGAGCCGGAAATCGTATTTCTCGACGAGCCTACCGGAGGCGTCGATCCTGTCACACGACGTCGGTTCTGGGAACAGATCTATCAGGCATCCGACCACGGCATCACCGTATTTGTCACTACCCACTATATGGACGAGGCCGAATATTGTGACAGGGTGTCGATAATGGTCGACGGAAAGATCGAGGCCCTCGACACACCATCGGCGCTGAAGCAACGATTCGGAGCCGACAGTCTGTATGACGTCTTCTTCTGCCTCGCACGAAGCGCCAAGCGTGAATAGGACGGAAGACCCATGGACCGGAAGGCCTGGCCAGATCCCGAACGTCATCAGACCGCAGCCCTCTATGAGACGAGCTTGCCCGATGCCACCGCCCTTTTCGTCCGTCACTCCATTCCGACACGGCATGCCGCGCCTTCGACAAAGACGGCAGACAGACCACCCGAAAACAACATGAAATCCTTCAGATCACTTATGACCGATTGGGATTAAAAAGACGTTATAGATACATATTATGAGACGGTTTCTTTCATTTGTCCGCAAGGAGTTTTATCATATCTTCCGCGACTGGCGCACCATGCTCATCCTACTGGTCTATCCTGTCGTGCTCATCCTGCTGTTCGGCTATGCCGTCACCACAGAGGTGAAGAATGTACGTGTGGCCGTACTCGATCTGTCACATGACGCCGCCACCTCCAAGGTCTGCGGCCATATTGCGGCCAGTCGCTATCTCGTCATGGCCGACACGCCTCACAGCCGTGCTGAGGTAGAGACCCTGTTCAGAAGTGGCGGCATCGATGTGGCGATCATCTTCGGGAGCGGCTTCGCCGGTAATCTCCGTCATGACGGTCGTGCCCATGTGCAGATCCTTGCCGACGGCAGCGAGCCCAACCAGGCCGCCGTACGTGTGCAGTATGTCCAGCAAGTGTTGGCCGCGGCGCAAAAGGAGGTCATGGACAATGCCGTTGGCCGTAGCCTCACCATTGTTCCCGTCACACGCATGCTCTATAATCCGCAACAGAAAAGCGAATACAATTTCGTTCCGGGTGTCATAGGCATGATTCTGATGCTTATCTGCGCCATGATGAGCAGTATCGCCATCGTGCGAGAGAAAGAGAGCGGCACCATGGAAGTGCTGTTGGCCTCGCCCCTTCCACCGGCGTGTATCATCCTGGCCAAGCTCGTCCCCTACTTCATCATCTCCTGCATCAATCTTACAGCCATACTGCTGCTGTCCTTTTTCCTGCTCCATGTGCCGATGGCAGGCAGCATGGTCTGCTTCCTCGGGGTGACGCTGCTCTACATCCTCGTCTCACTCACGCTCGGCCTGCTCATCTCCACCCTCGTCAGCACACAGATTGCAGCCATGATCTTATCGCTGTTACTCATCGTGCCCACCATCTACCTTTCCGGCCTTGTCTTTCCGCTCGAAAGCATGCCCTCCATTCTTCGCGGATTGTCGGCCATTGTCCCGGCCCGATGGTATATCGACGCGGCACGCAAACTGATGATACAGGGCAGCAGCGCTGTCTATGTAGCTGCCGATGCCGCCGTCATGGCTGTCATGGAGGTAGTGCTTCTTGGCGTGTCACTCCGATTGTTTAAAGTAAGACTATAGTATTATGGTGATAAAATACCTTATAGAAAAAGAGTTCCTTCAGATCAGACGCAATGCCATTCTTCCGAAACTGTTTGTCATGCTACCCCTGATCCTGCTCATCGTGGTTCCTTATGCAGCCAATCAGGAGATCAAGAACCTGAAGTTTTGCGTCATCGACAACGACCACAGCTCCTTCTCACGCCGTCTGGTGCAGAAAGCCGACGCCTCGACCTATTTCTCGCTCACCGGTGTCTATGACGGTCACCCATCGGCCATGAACGCTATTGACAACGGCGATGCAGATCTGATCCTCGAGATAGGACAGAACTTTGAAAAGGACCTCATCAAGACCGGCATTGCCCATGTCGATGTCGAGGCCAATGCCGTGAACGGAATGAAAGGCATGCTCGCACAGGCCTATATGCTGCAGATCCTGTCCGACTATGCGACACAGCTCAGCGAAGAACAGGGAATGAACAACGGCCGGACCGCTTCTGCAGGGGCGGATGTCAGGCCAAGATACCTTTATAATCAACAGCTCGACTACAAGATGTTTATGGTTCCGGCCGTAATGGCCATGCTCCTGACGCTGCTCATCGGTTTCCTGCCGGCTCTCAACATTGTCGGCGAGAAGGAGCGCGGTACGATCGAACAGATGAATGTCACACCTGTCGGACGCTTCGCCTTCATCTTCTCCAAGCTGATACCTTATTGGCTCATCGGGCTGTTCATGCTTGCCTGGTCGGTGTTTCTCGCGTGGGTCATCTACGGGCTGTTCCCGGCAGGCAGCGTCTTACTGCTGTTTATCCATGCCACCCTGTTCCTGCTCATCGTGTCAAGCCTGGGGCTCATCGTATCCAACTATTCCTCCACCATGCAACAGGCTGCCCTGCTGATGTTCTTTTTCCTCGTAATATTCATTCTGATGAGCGGTATGCTCACTCCAGTGTCTGCCATGCCCCGTTGGGCACAGCTCATGACCTACGCCAATCCGCTACGCTATTTCATTGAGGTGATGCGTGCGATCTATCTTAAAGGCAGCGGTTTCACTGATCTTCAGACACCGTTCTTCGCCATGCTGGCCTATGCAGCCATTTCATGGGCATGGGCCATAGCAAGCTATAAGAAAAGCATATAACCCATTCCATCAGACATATCTCCGCGTGGCATTATGATCATGAAAGGCCACCCCCCTCGTCCATATCTCTTCACACGACAACATCATACAAATTGCTTGGCCTATTCTATGACATCGGTCATATTACAATCGATATATATGCCAACAGTACAAAATATTGCAGACGAATGCCAAATGTAGATAAGGGGGAGGCCGTCCGAAAACTTAATTAGGGGAGCAAACAACTGAATTGAGCATTTTTCTTTTGCTCTTTATAGTTA
>HF988490.1 GCA_000431975.1 Prevotella sp. CAG:924
TCAGTTCATCTTTTCAGAAAATGAGTTTTGCTACACCTTCTTTTGCTATCCCTATAATGACAGGCATACTATCACCCGGATGGATGGCAATTGTATTTATGGGACTATTTTATCACTATGTCACAACTGATATTCAGTCTCACACCATAGGTGTTGCGGAAACGTTGCATATCTTCCTTGTGACTGTATTCGAACCTCCGATGCTGTCTGTTACATACGTATGCCAGTTTATGCTTAAAAGCCGATATGTCGTGATTTTGTTTAAAGATCTGGATCGTAGTGATCAATTGGTCCTTCACAGCATGTTTGATATAGCCCTTACGCTGATCTTTCAGTTCAATGAATATAATATAATCCTCGTTGTGCAGCATCGCGTCGCACCGGTTTTCCATTTGCCCGTCATCACGTTTTATTTCTATCTTGTTATCTACAGCAATAAACATGATCCTTTTCCCCGACTTGTTGGTTACCACGGCTATCCACTTATCTTTACGGGCTTCATCCGTATCCACATAGGCCGGGGTCTTGATTGCTTCATCCTCGTCATCGCAGATTCCGAACGGAGAACATTCCACGGGTTCTTCGTCTTTAAAGAAATCTATTGCCATGTCAGTTCAGTTCCTCCTCTATCTCTAATAAGTCGTCAAAAGCTGTATTGGTGTCTCTCAGTCTGACATTCAGATAGTTGTCATCAGACGGCAGTCCCTCGTAGTCTTCCAAGAGTTTCACTTCTCCATCGTGTAGTTCGTATATCACCAGGTCTTCAGCATCGACCGTTCCCTCCTTAGGAACGATGCTGTATATACGGTCCAGCAATTTCTCGTTTTTTATTGCCTTGTCTGCCAATTGCCTGGCCTTGACTGCCAGCGCCAGATAGTTGATGACATAAGGACTGTGCGTCGTCATCAGCAGTCTGTTTCCGCTCAGCTTATACGCATCGGCTATAAGCTCATACAGCACATTCTTCTGTGAGTCGGGAAACAGGTTCAGTTCCATTTCCTCCACCACATTCACATATCGCGAATATCTGTATTTCGACGACACACTCCTCAGCGATGCCCATTTCACGTCGTCGCTCAATGCCTTGTCACCAAATATCTGGTCCACCTCTTTCTGCAATGCCTTGCGTTCCTTGTCCGACAATTCCGTTTTCATCGAGTTGTCGCGCACCTTGTTCGACAGATTCTCCGATACAAGCAGCAATGGCAGAGCCGACTGGAAGCCGCTCGATGCGGCCGACAGCTTTACCTCATAGTCATGATGCTTCAGCTTCGGGATGTCGTTCAGTGCGTCATATTCAAAATCCACGTTACCGAAAGGCATCCTGTATCCGTTTTTAATATCATGCTTGGCCTTATCGTATTCATCCAGAAATGTCATCATCGGCTCGTTTAGTCCGCGCAGTCTTGTAGAATGGTCCACACACCCCAGCACGTTACGCTCTGCGGGTACATACATTACCTTCGCTATGTTAAACAGATCGTCGTCTTGCGCATTCTCTATTATCTCCAGTTTCTCATTCTCGTAGATGAATGAATAGTGAAAACCATCGAACCTTAATAACGTCTCCGGCTTGAAATATCCGTCAATGCCACTGTATGCCGCATACGTCTTTCTGAATCTCGCATACTGTATGACGTATCGTTTCGTAACAATATGTCGCATCAATGCCTTCTCCAACCATGTGAAGAGTGCATAGAGCTTTGCCACACAACTCTTGCCGGCACCCTGCTCACCAATCATCACGGTTATCTTACCCACTCTTACAGTAGCTGTATTTATGGGACCGAAATTTGCAATCTCTAAGATTTCTGTATGCTTCATCACCCTATTTTTCTGCAAAGATAATGAAAGGTGAGAGCAATACAAAAAGAAAAATCAAAAAGTTTTTCCTTTATTGTTGAGCCGCATCCTAGCTTATTTAAAGATAGTGAATGATAATGCAAATCGAATGCAAAATCGTCAAGTAAGAAGATACTGTCTCAAAAGCCTGTCTGATAAACCGAA
>HF988491.1:0-8755 GCA_000431975.1 Prevotella sp. CAG:924
AAACGGCCGTTCTCGGACGGGCTGGGGGTGGACAGAAGAAAGGAGACTGATGCCTGATCAAAGAAAAAGGATATGGAAATATTGTTGATAGATCGGAGTGTCATATATTCATGCCGGTTGCCGAGGTGGATAGGTACGTTATAAAAAGAGAAAATAATTTCAATGCTAGAAGGAGCTTGAGGAAAAGAAAAGTCTTGCATAGGGTCCTTCTTTGTTTTAAGATTTTTCCTCTTTGTCTCATTTTCTCCGTGAAAAATGCCGTTGTTTGCCGATTTATTGCTAAATTTGTGCACTTTAATAGTGCAAAAACCTCTTATAAAATAGGAAAAATAAATATTAAAACATAAATAAATCAACAAATGGCAGCATTAGGAAAGATAAGAAGCTGGGGTGTCGTGCTGATTGTTATCATCGGTGGCGGCCTTTTTGCTTTCATTGCCGAAGAGGCTTTCCGATCTTGCGAAGCAAGTAGAAACAACCAGCGACAGCAGGTTGGTCAAGTGTTAGGTGAAAACATTAGTGTCGAAGAGTTCTCTAAGCTCGTTGACGACGTACAGCAAGCTATGAAGGTCCAGGGTCAGGATAATCTGACAGAGGATCAGCTCAACCAGGTGCGTGACGGCGTATGGCAGAACTATGTGCAGTACAAGCTCATTGAGAATGAGTGTGAGAAACTGGGCCTTACCGTTACGGACGGTGAGATGCAGAATGTGCTCAAAGAGGGTACGAACCAGATGCTTCTCTCTACTCCTTTCGTGAACCGTCAGACAGGCCGTTTCGATGCTAACCAGCTGGGACAGTTCCTCGCTCAGTATAAGCAGCAGAAGAATGCCAACCCGCAGGTGGCAGAGCAGATGGACGCCATCTACAAGTATTGGACTTACATTGAGAAGACGCTCCGTGAGCAGCTTCTCATCCAGAAGTATCAGAGCCTGCTGGCTCACTGCTTCCTTTCTAACCCTGTTGAGGCAAAGATGGCATTCAAAGATGAGAATGAGGAAAGCCAGATACAGCTCGCCTCTTATCCTTACAGCTCTGTTGAGGATAGCAAAGTGAAGATCTCCGACAGTGATCTGAAGGCTAAATATGAGGAGTTGAAGCCCCGTTTTGCACAGTATGTGGAGAGCCGCGACATCAAGTATATTGATGTGCCTATCGTTGCTTCTGCAGCAGACCGTGCAGCCATCCAGAAGACATTCCGCGACTATGCTACGCAGCTGGCCGCCGCTCAAGATCCTACAGAGGTCGTACGTAAGTCTACCTCTTCTGTACAGTATCTTGGCCTGCCCATCGGTAAGGAGGCTTATCCTCAGGATCTGCAGGGTCGCCTCGACTCTATGGCTGTAGGTCAGACCTACGGACCGGTGGAGAACAAGCAGGACAACACGATGAACCTGATTAAGCTCGTGGCTAAGCAGCAGCTGCCCGACTCTGTTCAGATCCGCGCCATCCAGGTGCAGGGCACTACACCGGAGGAGGCTCAGACACGTGCCGACTCTGTAGTGAATGCCATCAAGGGTGGTGCTGACTTCCCCACAGTGGCTAAACGTTATGGTCAGGAAGGTCAGCAGCAGTGGATCACGACCCGTATGTATGAATACTCTAACTCGATCGATAACGATACTCGTAACTATCTGACACAGATCCAGACGATGGCTAAGAACGAAGTACGTGCCATCAAGACCATGGCCGGACAGTTGGTTGTACAGGTGACCGACAGCCGCAATCCTATTACGAAGTATCAGGCTGCCGTGATCAAGAAGCCGATCGACTATTCTAAGGATACGCGCGGTTTGGCTTACAATAAGTTCAGCACCTTCCTCAGCGCTAATCAGGATGCCAAGTCTTTGCTGGCCAACGCAGCTAAGAGCGGTTATAAGGTGCAGGAGGCCAAGGATGTGACGACTTCTCAGCACTATCTCGCCGGTATCCGTTCGACACGCGATGCCATGATGTGGTTGTTCAAGGCAGAGAAGGGTGATATGTCACAGATGTATGAGGTAGGCGACAACGGTAATCATCTGCTCGTAGTCGTTTGTGAGAATATCCATCCTATCGGCTATCGCGGTCTCGATGATCCTCAGGTGAAGGAGCTCGTACGTCAGGAGGTGCTCCGCGACAAGAAAGCAGAAATGCTGATGGCTAAGGCCAAGGGCGTGAAGAGCATCGCTGCAGCTAAGGCCAAGGGCGCTGTCGTTACTGCTGTCAATCAGGTGACATTCGCCGCTCCTGTATTCGTACAGGCAACCGGTGCGAGCGAGCCTGCTTTGAGTGGTGCTGTAGCAGCTGCTCAGAAGGGTAAGTTCTCTACCCACGCTGTGAAGGGTCTCGGCGGTGTATATCAGTTCCAGGTAGTAAATCGTAAGATGAACAAGGCTAAGTTCGATGAGAAGGCTATGGAGGCTAAGCTCCGCCAGCGTGCCATGCAGTATGCCGGCAACTTCATGAACGAACTCTTCATAAAGGCCGGTGTGGTGGACAACCGCTACCTGTTCTTCTAAACAACGACATTATCCAAGTCGAATAATTAAAAACAAGGGTAGTCTCTCATTCTGCTGAGACTACCCTTGTTTTTTGTTTCTGGATAGAGAAAGAAACTATACTGTCAGTGCGGAGGGGAAACGGCGTCTAAGGACATAGTGGTACGGTTGGTAGTACGCTGTAACTGGAAACTGATCAGAGATCGCACCACTTTCGATGAGACGGAAGGATTTCGTACTATTGTCGAGTAGTCTGCCTGTCATCTATATTGAAGGTGTAGTGGTCTTGTCGAGACAAGGTGCAGGGAGGAATGCTCGCAGGAGAATAGGAAACATCGAGTTACCCGATATGATAATATTAAAAGAAACGTCCGCGGTCTAATGACAGGTTGCGGTTAAATATGAGAATCCCTCTATTCCGGTCGTATATGTGCGACCCGAATAGAGGGATTTTATTTATATTCTCAGTCTGTGGGCATTTTACCCACATTGGTCATTTATAGACAAATCATGTCAGGAATCCCCATGAAATATAAATATTTACGGCTAATGACTGATTGGGGGTATCCTTATATTGCCTTTTGGACTATCGATTTTGAATAATCCTTAGTAAACTTCGTCGTCGACAATATCTTCAGCCTCTAGATTGAGGTCTTCAGGATTCTCATCGAAAGTGGTGCGATAGCTTTCTTCTGTGAGCTTGTCCTCGTCGAAAGCGTCGTCATCATCATCGTCAGTATCCTTTTCACGCTCTTCAGGATAGTTGTCATCATCCTCCTGAGCATCATCGCTGTCGTCCATGTTGTCGAGCGTGCCCATATTGTCGAGCTTAACCTTCGGCGTCTCTGTTTCGGGCTTCTCCTTGGCGAAGATGGCCTCGGTCCACAATCCTTTAGGAATTTCTAGCACCTCGTAGCCGTCATTGACCTTTTTCTCATACAGTCCTCCGGGTTTGTGCATGCGGTCTTTGGGAAGGGTGGTGGTAGAGATGTCGAAACCGCTCTGAATAATGTCCTGTACACTTTGGGGCAGTGAGTCCCATCCTCCGCCGAAGTTACGGTCGAGCACTTCTATGAGTTTTGCTGCGGAGATGTGACGAATGTTCTCATAGGTCAGATCGGTGATACGCAGAATGGGGCGTTTCTTGATGGCGATTTTTTTCTTTGTGCCATCATCCATTTTCATGATACCGGTCTTGAATCCGCGTGCTTCGTACTTCTTGACGATCTCCGGTTTGTCGATCTTGATTTCCTCCAGGTCGAAGGCCGATTTGATAATGTCGAGGAAACGGCGGGTATTGCCTTTTAGTTCCGCATCCTTATCGGCGGTTTCCCATAGGCGGAAAACATCGTTTTCCTGAATATCCCACACGTTGCTCTTGGTCAACGTCTTAAGGGTCACTGCTTTTTTTTCTTTCATAGCGATCTATCTTTTATGCTGCAAAAGTAATATATAATCCGTAATCTGCAAACGAATAATTCGTATTTTTTATTTTCTTCTCGTGTTGTCGTGGGCCTATAAGAGCTTCTGATTCGTGGTTGCACTCTCTTTGCCGGAAAGAGTGACTAGACATCAGTTTGGCTTTCCTGTCGTTGCATGGTCGTCTATTCTAGTAGTAATATTGTTTTTCCGGAGACGATAAAACGATTAAAAACAGTGATTTGTATCCGTTTTTTAGTAAAATGTATAACTATTATTGCCATACTTTTCTTATATTTGCACATATTTTAATAGGATAAGAATATCCCTTTAAGGGATTATAGGCACAAGACGTAGAACCAAAATTTAGAACTATATGATAGGAATGCAAGAAGTTATAGTCATAGCGCTCATCATTCTTTTACTTTTCGGTGGAAAGAAGATCCCTGAGTTGATGAAAGGCTTAGGCCAGGGCGTGAAGAGTTTTAAGAACGAGATGAATGGAGTGGTGGACAGTGACAATCCTACAACAACGGATAAAACGCAATCGCCTTCCGACCGCCCGACATCAGATCAGGCATCACGTGCAACAAAGGATACGGACGAGACTGCACAGTCACAAAAGTAAACTGACCGGGGACGAAGACGATGGACGAACAGGGAATGAGTTTCTGGGATCATCTCGATGTGCTCAGAGCGGTGATCCTACGCATGATTGTCGTCACGATCGTCGTGGCTGTGGCTGCGTTCTGTCTGAAGACCCAGCTGTTTGATATCGTACTGGCACCTACGCGCAACAGTTTCCCTACCTACCGGCTTGTCGGTGCGCCACCTTTTACGTTACGGTTGGTCAATATCGGGTTGACGGAACAGTTTGTCATCCATGTGAAGACGGCGATCGTGGCTGGTGTGATCGGTGCGTCGCCTTATATTCTCTATCAGCTCTACCGCTTCATCTCACCGGCACTCTATGAGCGCGAGCGCCGTCACGCTACGCAGGTCGTGGCCGCGGGATATGTAATGTTCATTGTCGGACTGGTGGTGAACTATCTGCTAATCTTTCCGTTGACGCTCCGTTTCCTGTCCACCTATTCGATTAGCACAGCGGTAGGCAACATGCTTACGCTTGAGAGCTATATGAACACGCTTCTCTCGATGAGCCTCACCTTTGGAATCGTATTTGAGATACCTGTTATCAGTTGGCTGCTGGCTCTCTGCGGATTGCTCCGGTCGGAATGGATGCGCAACTACCGCAAGCACGCTTTTGTTGTTGTGCTGGTTGTTGCGGCCATTATCACGCCGACAGGTGATGCTTTCACGCTAGCTATAGTCTCCTTGCCGATCTGGCTGCTATATGAATCAAGCATCTGGATCGTCAGACAGGTGGAACGGGGAAAAACGAGGGTATGACCGACTCGCCTGCAGACTCTGTGTAGGCAGCTTAATTATAGACAACAAACGATAAACAATCACTATTATGCTAAGGAAAATCAGAATTATATTGGCTCTTGTCTTTTTCCTAGGGGTGACGTTGCTCTTTCTTGACTTTACGGGCACGGCACGCCATTGGCTGGGGTGGATGGCCAAGGCACAGTTCCTGCCGGCAGTGCTCGCTCTCAATGCTGTGGCCGTTATTGCATTGGTAGTCATCACGCTTATCTTTGGCAGAATCTACTGCTCGGTAGTTTGTCCCCTGGGTGTGTTGCAGGATATCATTGCGCACATTGGGCATCGGGGTAAGAAACATCCTTACCATTACTCCCGGGAGAAAGCGGTCCTGCGTTGGATACTTCTTTTGGCCTTTGTCGTGTTGCTGGTGTTGGGACTGGTGTCGATAGCATCATTGATTGCACCGTATTCGTCTTACGGCCGTATTGCCACCAATCTGCTGCAACCGTTGTGGCTGTGGGGCAACAATGCTCTGGCTTTCCTTGCAGAGCGGGCTGACAGCTATGCGTTCTATTCCAAGGATGTGTGGCTCCGTAGCCTGCCGACATTCATAATAGCTCTTATCTCTTTTGTGATTATAGGCATACTGGCCTGGAGAGGAGGCCGCACCTATTGTAATACTATCTGTCCTGTGGGTACGGTGTTAGGCTATCTGAGCCGTCTTTCGTGGTTCATGGTATATCTCGATAAGAGTAAGTGCAAGCATTGTGGAAAGTGCGAGTCGCACTGCAAGTCGTCGTGCATAGACGTGAAGAGTGGCAGGGTGGATCACAGCCGTTGTGTCCTCTGTGGCAATTGTCTTGACTATTGTCGCTTTGATGCTTTGCATTATGCTCACCGTCGACCGGGAGGAGGCTCATCGACACCGGAAGGCAACAGCCGTACAGGTCAGGAGCAGCAAGGTGCGTCGTCTTCGCGGAATGTGACAGCGTCGGAACATCCTGTCGACCAGGAGCGACGCTCCTTCCTGATCGGAGCCGGTCTGGTAACGGCGACCGCCGCCTTGGCTCAGCCGAAGAAAAAGCTCGACGGCGGTCTGGCCAAGATCGAGGAGAAAGAGGTACCCAAGCGGGTGACACCGGTCATCCCTCCGGGGGCGTTGAGCATGGAACACCTGTCTAAGCATTGTACAGCCTGTCAGCTGTGTATCGCGGAGTGTCCCAATGATGTGCTCCGTCCGTCTACGGATCTGATGCATCTGATGACGCCTGAGATGAGTTTTGAGCGCGGAGCATGCCGTCCCGAATGTACGCGCTGCTCCAGTGTCTGTCCCACTGGTGCCATCAAACCGATCAGCCGTGCCGAGAAGTCGAGTACGCAGATAGGTCATGCCGTCTGGATCGCCCGTAACTGCATTGTGGAAACCGATCATAAGGAGTGCGGCAACTGCGCACGCCATTGTCCCTCACAGGCTATCGAGATGATTGCCATGGATCCCAACTATCCTGATCTGAAGATACCGGCTGTCAACGAGGCCCGTTGTATCGGTTGCGGTATGTGTGAATATGTCTGTCCCGTGCGCCCTCTTTCTGCCATTCATGTGGAGGGGCATGAGGTTCATCGTAAAATATAAGATTATGGCAAAAGATATCAACAGAAGAAATTTCCTGAAGATGCTTGGCATTGGCGCTGTCGCTACGGGTGCAGCCTTGACAGGTTGCAAGCATCCGGCAGATAAAGTTTTCAATACCGCTGATGACTATAAGAATCAAGGTGAGCCACCGGTAGGCAAGATGACCTATCGTATCAATCCGCGCACAAATACGAAAGTATCGCTCCTTGGCTATGGAATGATGCGGTTGCCGAAGATAGAAGATGGTACCGATTCTTCGCAGATCGACCAGAAGATGGTGAATAAGCTCGTCGCCTATGCTTTTCAGCATGGTGTGAACTATTACGACACGTCTCCGGCCTACAGCCAGGGACAGTCGGAGAAGGCGACTGGCATTGCACTGAAGCCGTTCCCGCGCGACAAATATTATATTGCCACCAAGCTTTCCAATTTCGATGAGTCACAGTGGGGGCATGATGCCTCCGTGGATCTTTATCATCAGAGCTTTAAGGAGCTGGGCGTTGAATACATTGACTATTACCTCCTTCACAGTGTGGGTCAGGGCGGTTATGAACGTTTCAGGAAACGCTTTGTCGATAACGGCATGATCGACTATCTCGTGAAGGAACGGGAAGCCGGACGTATCCGTAACCTCGGTTTCTCTTTTCATGGTGACGTGAAGGCATTCAACTGGCTGGTGGATCATCATGACCAGTACCATTGGGATTTCGCGCAGATAGAGTTGAACTACATGGACTGGGACTATGCCAATGCCATCAACCCCGACAATCAGAATGCCAAATGGCTTTACCAGGAGCTTGTGAAGCGCCATATTCCCGTTGTCGTGATGGAACCGTTGCTGGGAGGCCGTCTGTCGGATATTCCTCAATATCTGACGAGACGTCTGAAGGAGCGTGATCCGCATCATAGCGTGGCTTCCTGGGCTTTCCGTTATGCGGGTACGTGGCCTGAGGTGCTTACCTGCCTGAGCGGTATGACCTATATGGAGCACCTTCGTGACAATCTCTTGACCTTCAGTCCGCTCAAGCCGGTATCGGCGAGTGATGAGAAAATGCTTTACGAGGTGGCTAAAGAGATGATGGGGATGAATACCATACCGTGTAACGACTGTAAATACTGTATGCCTTGTCCTTATGGTATCGACATTCCTGCCAACTTCGTACATTATAATAAATGTATTAACGAAGGCCGTATGCCGCGCGACGAGCATAGTAAGGAGTATGCACGTTATCGTAGGGAATTCCTCATCGGTGTTGACCGTGTCATTCCGCGTGAACGGCAGGCTGACCACTGCATCGGATGCAAGACCTGCGTGCCGCATTGTCCGCAGAGCATCAATATTCCTGAGGAACTGCACAAGATAGCTGACTTCGTGGAGCAACTCAAACGGACGCGAGAGGTATGATACAGTTGGAAGGCTATCTCTTCCGGATGGAGACGGGATCTTCTATGAAGGGTTCTCGCCGAAAAAATAGAAACAGAATAATATAATCAAGCAAAATGCAAGCAAAAACATCTGTTGTATACAGCCTCCGCTATCATGAGGCACGTCTGTGGCTCTTTGCTACAGCTTTTACGATTGGTAATATCCTTTTTCCCCAGCTTTGCCATCTTGTGCCAAAGGGTGGGCTGATCTTGTTGCCGATCTATTTCTTTACGCTCATTGGTGCCTATAAGTATGGCTGGCGCACAGGTCTGGTCATCGCCGTGGCTTCACCATTGATCAATCATCTGGCATTTGGCATGCCTCCGGCTTCGGCACTGGTCCCGATCTTGGTAAAGAGCGTCGCCCTGGCACTTATCGCCGGTTTTGTGGCCCGTCGTGTAGGCAGGG
>HF988491.1:8795-16664 GCA_000431975.1 Prevotella sp. CAG:924
GCTCTGTTCCTGGTTGTTGTCGGCTATCAGCTGGCAGGAGGTATTTTTGAGACGTTGACAGTGGGAGTGAGTGCTGCGCTGGTAGACTGGAAGATCGGATTCCCCGGTTTGCTCCTGCAGCTTTTCGCAGGCTGGCTGGTCATCAGGAAGATGCCTGAGTTCTAATAATACGGGCATGAGTAATATGCAGGTGTGACAGGGGTGCCGAAAGGGACAGTCTGCAATGCCAGTGAAGGATATGGACATATCCTGCTATTTATGAACAACGAAAGAGAATGGAAGATAATAAGATGACTTATCGGCCTTATCCCAACAGTAGTCTGAAGACATCGTTGCTGGGCTATGGCATGATGCGTCTGCCGGCGATTGGCGGCGGTTCGCCCCGTGACAGAGCCGATGCGGAGATAGATCAGGATCTGGTCAATAAAGAGGTAGCTTATGCCATACGGCATGGAGTGAACTATTTTGATACGGCGCCAGTCTACTGTCAGGGACGTTGCGAACAGGCCACACGTGAGGCATTGCGTCCTTTTCCACGTAGTGAATACCACATCACATCGAAACTATCCAATTTTGACCGTAAGTATTGGTCACGTGAGGAGTCGGTCAAGATGTATCAACAGAGCTTTGTCAATCTTGGAGTTGATTATATCGATTCCTATCTGCTCCATGGTGTGGGAATGGGTGGATTTGATGAGTTCATGCACCGTTTTGTGGAGAATGGCATGATCGATTATCTTGTCGAAGAGCGTAAAGCCGGCAGGATACTTAATCTTGGCTTTTCCTATCATGGTGACGTGCGTGCCTTCCAGTGGCTGATCGACCATCATGACCAGTATCATTGGGATTTTGTACAGATCGAGATGAACTATGTAGACTGGGATTATGCCCATGAGTTGAACGACTTCAACCAGAATGCCAGTTATCTCTACGGAGAGCTGGAGAAACATGGTATTCCGGTAGTTGTGATGGAGCCTTGTCTCGGCAGTCGGCTTGCCAACCTTCCTACGTTCTTAGAGGAACGGCTGAAGAAGAGCGATATGACGAAGAGTGCGGCCTCGTGGGCTTTCCGCTATGTAGGCAGTTATCCTCAGGTGATGGTGGTATTGAGTGGCATGACATATATGGAGAACTTGGAGGAAAATGTAGGTACATTTTCTCCGTTGGTGCCTCTCACTCAGGATGAGGTAGAGATGCTCCATGGTGTGGCTCATGACATGATCGGATTGCATACAGTGCCATGCAACGATTGCAAATATTGTATGCCTTGTCCTTTTGGTGTAGATATTCCCGGGAATTTCAAATATTATAATCAGGCTGTCAACAAAGGCTGTCTTCCGAAGGATAAGGACGATGTCCATGCTGCTACGTTTCTGGCCGGACTCGATGAGGCTGTGGCACGGGAGGCACAGGCAGACCATTGTCGCCAGTGTAAACATTGTGTACCATTGTGTCCCCAGAATATCCAGATACCGGAGCGGCTGGCTGAGATGTCACAACTTATTGCGAAGTTGCGGGGATAGAAGATGAAAGAACTTATAGATATTCTTCACCGGGAGAATTGCTCCCTGGTGGTGCGTGATGTCCATGGAGAGATAACGATCTATCGGAAACCCGGAGTGCGCGATCTGGAAGATCTTCTGAGATCGGATACTGAAAGGTTGCGCGGTGCGGATATCGCCGATAAGGTGATAGGAAAGGCAGCTGCCGGGATGGCGGTCTATGGTGGTGTCCATTCGGTCTATGGAGAGGTGCTCTCCCGCCATGCACTTCCTATTCTCAATGAGGCAGGTGTAGACTATTCTTATGGTACGCTTGTAGATGTCATTGTAAGGGAAATGAGTGACATGCGCTGCCCGCTCGAGCAGATTGTGGCAAAGTGCAGAACGCCTTATGAGATAGTGGAGACGTTGTATCATCACTGGTATCAGAAATAGGTTAAGGCTTAACAGAACTCCTATAAGCCTATATTGTCAGACTGCAAGTGTTTTTTCATTGGCTTGTCCGACGTCTAAATTTCTCGAATATCCAATGCTTGAGAAAAGATAGAGAAATCCCCGGATCATGATACGGATATCATGACACCGGGGATTTGTCGTGTGGCTGCGACTGACAGAGGCAGCCTGTTTTGTTAGGTTTTGGTTAGTCTTCTTGTTTATATCTATTTGTCAACTGATAGTAGTACCACCAGTATGTCTTGCCATAAGTGTCACGGATCATGTTGGCACGTTCTTCCGGGTGGGTATATTTCTTCTCCAGATCGAGCATATCTTCATAATCCTGATCCATCACTGTGCTGTGATAGATAATGATAGGATGGGCGCGCAGGTGCGTGTAGAGCGTCAGAGCCTCCCGGTAGTGGAGCGGCAGGGCACCCGATATTTTATAGTAGCGGGGCAGTGCGCGAACGAAGTCGTCCAACCGGCCGTCAAGCAGATAGGCTGACAGGAGCCAGTCATGTGCCGCTTTTGTAGCATAATGGCGTTGATGGAGCTTCTCCAGATATACGATGGGACTTAGTTTCTGACGGAAATAGACCCCAAGGTGGCTATAAAGTTTTTTCTCCGGAAGTAGCAGCAGGCGGATGCTATGACCATTGGGGAGCATGGCATCGCTGCCTCCCACGAGGGGATAAGAGAACAACCGGTCGCCCAGTTCTCCCTTCTCGCTGAGTGCCCATATACGGAGCATTGTCAGGGTGGAGTCTGCAACAGTCGATTTGGCGCCGATGGAGAGGGCTGCATCGTTGTTGCTTTCATACATACGACATTCCATCGATGTGCGGAAGTGGGTCAGGTCATTGTTACAACCGATAGAGCCTGTCATGAAAGCCATGAGAACCATCAGTAGCAGGTTGCCCCATGTTGTGCGGGAGAAAAATCCTTCAGAAAGCGCAGGACGAGCGACTGATTCCAATTGTCGGCACACATAGACCACTCCCGCATAAAGCACCATGAGCAGGGGAAACAGCCATACCCAATGACCAGGATAGCCGGAACTGCCCATACATGTTTCCACGTCGGTGAGGATGCCTAGCAGAAGCATGGACGGGAAATAGGTGAGGGCATAAGCCTGTCCCCGCAAGGAGGTGCCGGCTACCATTGCGGCATGTAGCAGATACAGCAGGAGTACGATGAGCACTGCACCGATGGTGCGGTTGTAGGTTGTCACGCCTCCTGACAGCACATGCTGCAAGACATAAAGTACGTCGGCCTGATAATTGTAGACGTAGAAGAAAGAGAATAGCAAGAAAAAACCGGCACACGTCACACGCATGACCGTGCCGGTAGACTTGATGTTTATTGACATTATATGTTTTATTTTTTGCGAAGCACTAAAGCGCAACGGGCAGGCACATAGAGTTTGAGCCAACCCTTGTGGTCGGGTGCGTAGAGGGGATCGGGCACGGTCATGTGCTCCACGCTGTCGTCATTGAGCCCATTGCCTCCGAAGGCGGGAGAGTCGCTGTCGAGTACGACATTGTAACTGCCTTCGGGTACAAGGAAGCCGTAATCGGTGAATGAGCGGGTGGGCGAGAAGTTGAACACAAAAATAAGCGATCCGCGTGAGAAGCAGAGAATCTGGTCGCCGTCATTATGCCATATCTCCTGAACAGGAGTACGGTTAAAGGCTTTCTCGCTCTTGAGTGTTTCCAGCATGGCCTTGTCGAAATCGCCGAGATAGTGGTAGCACAGGTCTTTGTTGTCGACCAGATTCCACTGGCGGCGTGCATATTTATAGCTCCACCCATTGCCTTCGCGTGGGAAGTCGATCCATTCGGGGTGGCCAAACTCGTTGCCCATGAAGTTGAGGTATCCACCATTGATGGCAGCTGCTGTGACGAGACGGATCATCTTGTGCAGGGCGATGCCGCGGTGTACGAGGTCATTCTCATCGCCTTTCTTGAAATGCCAATACATGTCGGCGTCAATGAGACGGAAGATGATAGTCTTGTCACCCACGAGAGCCTGGTCATGACTTTCGCAATAGGAGACGGTCTTCTCATCGACACGGCGGTTGCGAACCTCCCAGAAGATAGAAGAGGGCTTCCAGTCCTCATCCCGTCTTTCCTTGATTGTCTTGATCCAGTAATCGGGGATATTCATAGCCATGCGGTAGTCGAAGCCGAAGCCGCCATCCTTGAACTTGGCAGCCAGTCCGGGCATACCGCTCACCTCTTCGGCAATAGTGAAGGCATTGGGATTCACTTCATGTATCAGTTCGTTGGCGAGGGTGAGATAACAGATGGCGTTGTCATCTTCGTGACCATTGAAATAGTCGCCGTAGTTGGTGAAGGCTTCACCGAGACCATGGCTATAGTAAAGCATAGAGGTGACACCGTCGAAGCGGAAACCATCGAAATGGTATTCCTCCAGCCAGTATTTGCAGTTAGAGAGCAGGAAATGGATTACGTCATCTTTGCCGTAATCGAAGCAAAGGCTGTCCCAAGCCGGATGCTCATGACGTTCACCGGGATAGAAATATTGGTTAGGATCGCCAGCGAGGTTGCCCAGTCCTTCCACCTCGTTTTTCACGGCGTGGGAGTGTACGATGTCCATAATCACGGCTACACCCTGCTGATGGGCTGCGTCGATGAGTGCTTTCAGCTCCTCGGGTGTACCGAATCGGCTTGAGGGAGCGAAGAAAGAGCTGACATGATAGCCGAAGGAACCGTAGTAGGGATGTTCCTGAATGGCCATGATTTGTATGCAGTTGTATCCGTCCTTGATGATACGGGGCAGTACGTTGTCTTTAAATTCGGTATATGTACCTACCTTTTCGGCATCTTGTGCCATGCCTACATGGCATTCATAGATAAAGAGAGGATCGCGATGGGGACGGAAAGTCTTTTTCTTCCATACATAGGGATGCTCAGGATCCCATACCTGGGCAGAGAATATTTTTGTGTTGTCGTCTTGTATGACGCGTCGGCACCATGCGGGGATACGTTCTCCCTCGCCTCCGTTCCATTTCACGTGCATCTTGTACAGGTCACCGTGCTTCATGGCCTTGGCAGGGAGTTTGAGCTCCCAGTTACCGTTGTCGATACGTGTGCAACGATATTTCTCCGTTTCCTGCCAGTCGTTGAAATCACCGACGAGATAGATGTCAGTAGCATTGGGTGCCCACTCACGGAAGACCCATCCACCTCGTGTGGTATGATGAAGTCCGTAGTATTCGTGGCCATTGGCAAAGTCGGAGAGGGTGATCTTGCCACCTTGTGTCAGTTGGTCGATTTTCCATAAGGCGTGGTCGTGCCGGCCACGGATGGCATCTTCGTAGGGCTCCAGATAGGGGTCGTTCTTTACAATACCAATGTGTTTAGGTGCAACGGTCGTTTTGGTTGCTGTCTTCGTTTTAGGAGTGGCGGTTGTTTTTGTTGCTGCACTCGTTTTCTTACTTTTCACCATAAGTATTTACAGTTTAATTCTTTTATTATTACTTACGTGTATTTTTTGTTGTGCATTAGTCGGCGAATCGCATTCCATCTTCGTAATGTCCTTCCGCCGTGACATTTCCGTTGCGGTCTTTCTCCACATAGTGTCCGTCGCGTTGGTCGTTGACATAAGAGCCTTCAAAGCGTTTGCCGTCTTTAGTCTCTTCGATGGCTTTGCCATTGCGTTTGCCGTCTTTGTAGTAGCCTTTAAAGCGGGTGCCGTCGGCATAGTGGATGATTACCTGCCCGTTGAGCTGTCCCTTGGAGAAGTCACCTTCGTAGACATCACCGTTCTTTTTGGTCAGTTTTCCGTGTCCCTCTTGCAGGTCGTTTTTCCATGTGCCTTCATACCGGTCGCCGTTGTCCCAGACAAAGACGCCCATGCCGTCTTTGTTGCCTTCTAGGAAGTGGCCGGTATATCGGTCGCCGTTGTTATAGCGCAGGATGCCTTCTCCGGAGCGTTCGCCCTGGTCGTAGTCTCCTTCGTATTCGTCGCCGTTTTGGAAGATATAAATGCCGCGGCCCTGTTGGATGTCGTCTTTCCATTGTCCTTTGTAGACGTCGCCGTCGGCATATCGGTTGACGCCGTATCCCGACCGCTGGTTGTTGGCCCATTCGCCATCGTAGGTCGTGCCGTCTCCCCAGTCAAAGAAGCCTTTGCCTTCTTTCTTGTCGTCTTTCCACATTCCCTGATAGTAGGCACCGTTGGCGTAGGTATAGCGGCCTTTGCCCTGACGCTTGTCTTGATACCACTGGCCGTCATATACATCGCCGTTGAAATAATACATCACGCCGTGACCATGCTGATAGTCGCGATACCACAGCCCGACATATTTGTTGTTGTTGGAGAAGTAGTAGGTGCCATGACCGTTTTGTTGGTCGAGCACCCATTCTCCGTCATATTTCTCTCCGTCGGCAAACGTATAGATACCATGTCCCTGGCGGTGCCCCTTCACGTATTCACCTTCGTAGGTGTTTCCGTTCTCGTACACTACGGAGCCTTTGCCATTGGGCTTGCCGCCGCTCATCTCTCCTTTATACGTTCCTTTTATGCCCATCTCCGTAATGGTGCAGGAGCCCAGTGTAATCTTTTGGGCAGCCATAGAGAGAGGCAGGGTAAGGATAGCTAGGGAGAGAAGATATTTTCGTATTGCTTGCATGTTGGTTTGTCTCTTCTTGTCAGCTTGCCCTTCACGGCGACTGCAAAAGTCCATACTTTTCCGTGAGGGACAGGGGCTTGTTTTAATTTGTCCAAAGATACTCAAAATCTTCGATACGCGAGTCTTGCCGTGACGCTTTTTCGCACACGTGTACGATATTTAACATAATTAAAACACAGGACAAGATGCCGTTTCTATAGCGATCTTTATTTTTTCAGACCAGCTTTAATGGCTTCTTCCATCTTTCCTCCTGTGAGCTTCGCGAAAATCTTTTTGAGCTTCTTCAACAGATAGGGCTTTTCTTGTGACAGGTCATGCTGCTGATGAGGGTCAGATTGCAGGTCATAAAGAGTATAATGATTGTCCAGACCCGTCTCGATGCCTTCGACGCTGACTTTCTTGCCTTTGTAGGGTGGTATCATGGCATAGTGACCGTAGCGCAAGGCCAGATGGCCGTAGGCTTCAACGATCAGCGCCTTTCGTCCTTTTCTCGATTTTCCTAGAAAGGTGTCAGGATAGGGCTTGGAGTCAAGACCGTATGGAAGGGGTTGCCCAGTCAATTGTGCCAACGAGGCGGCCAAATCCAGCTGAGAGACAAGTGAGGAGCAGACACCCGGTTGGATATGTCTGCGCCAATAGACGAAGAAAGGAACACGAGTACCTGCGTCAAAGAGGCTGTATTTGCCACCGCGGTAGCCACCGCTCGGATCATGACTTCCCGCCAGCTCTACGGCCTGGTCCTTATATCCGTCGTTGAGCACAGGGCCGTTGTCGCTAGTGAAGATGACGATTGTATTATCAGTCAGTCCGCGTTCATCGAGAGCTTTCATTAGCTCCCCGACGCACCAGTCGGCCTCGAGCACCACATCGCCTCGTGCTCCCATGCCACTCTTGCCCTCAAAGAGTTTCGATGGAACTCTGGGGACATGAGGCTCGTGCAGGGCATAGTAGAGGAAGAAGGGATGGGTGCGGGGAATGGTGTCGAGCCATTGGCGCATGCGGTCCACGAAATAAGGCGCCATGGTGGAATCGTTCCATCGGGCAGCATGTCCGCCTTTCATATAGCCAATGCGTGAGATGCCGTTTACGATGGTGCCTTGGTGCCCATGTGACCATTGCAGTCGCAGCATTTCCGGATGATTGAGTGCTGTCGGCTCACCGTCGAAGTTGTGACGGTAGTCAACATAGATGGGGTCTTGCGGATCGAGACCGAGGACCTGCCCGTTTTCTACATAGGTACTATCGTTTAATTCCGTCATTATGAGTCAACCG